>NZ_CP125671.1 GCF_030053775.1 Acinetobacter corruptisaponis | reverse complement strand
GGGGTAGTCTCTCAGAATATTGACTCTCCGACAAACCCGGTACGGTTCACTTTTATCTGCTCCAGATATGAAATTTTCAACCAGTTTATTCTGATCTAAAAGCTTGTTAGCGGCAGTGTAAAAATGACCCTCTAATGACATTTAAAAACTGCCCCCCCTTGTTGTGTTTTAGTTGTAATTTAGTGGTGACAACTAAGCTGCCGTTGCTAATTCTTCAGCCAATTGCTCCGCCTGCTCCAAGACAGTCTCTGTTGCAAGCAAAGCCATATCAGGTGGATAACCGTACTTCTTCAGCAAGCGTTTCACGATGACTCTGAGTTTCGCTCTCGCAGATTCTTTAATGGTCCAATCCAAGGTTACGTTCTTACGAATCGAGTCTGTGAGGACAACTGCAAGCTCTCTAAGAATATCCTTTTGCATCAGCTCACGAGCACTCTCATTGTCTGCGACTGCTGAGTAGAACGCATATTCGTATTCAGTCAGGTTGAGTTCTTCTGCAAGTTTGTCTGACTCTTGGATTGCCTTAGCCAACTTGATGAGTTCATCAATGACTTCGGCTGCAGTCAGTACCTTGTTCTGATAGCCCTTGATCGCAGAGCTCAGCATATCCATGAGCTTTTTACCTTGGGTGACACTCCGCTGTTCTCTTACCTTGATCTCATCACCAAGGAGCTTCTTCAATGTTTCAAGTGCAATGTTCTTATGCTGATAGCCTTTCATCTCCTGCAAGAACTCATCTGAGAGAATTGAGATGTCTGGCTTCTGGATTCCTGCTGCATCGAAGATGTCGACCACTTGTTCTGTAACAAGTGCTTGGTCAATGGTTTGCTTCACTTTAGCTTCAAGCTCAGCATTACTCATGCCTGAGACGTTGCCTGAGCCATCACTGAACTTCGCAAGTCGCGCTTTCACTGCTTGGAAGAAGGCAACCACTGGTGCTGCTTCCATCGCATGAGGATGAGGCACTGCTAAAGCAAATGCCTGTGACATCGCTGCAACTGCTGTCAGGAAGCGAGTCTTACCTTCTCCTTGGTCTACACCTAAGATGTGTTCTTCTGCTTCAAGGATAATGTTGAGCTTACGAGAAGTATTGGCTGTGAAGTATTCTTGGTAATTGAAGCCATGCATAATGCCATCAATCACTTCGAGCTTCTCTTGTAGAATGGTTGCAGCTTCGTCTTGCACTAATGCAGGGTCACCCTTACCACCTGCTTCAGAGTAAAATGAAAGTGCTTCTTTCAGGTCAGATGCGATACCAAGGTAATCGACAACTAAGCCACCAATCTTATCTTTGTAGACTCGGTTCACTCGTGCAATCGCTTGCATGAGGTTATGGCCTTTCATTGGCTTGTCTATGTAGAGCGTGTGCATACTCGGCGCATCGAAACCAGTCAGCCACATATCACGAACAATCACAAGCTTCAGCTTGTCATCATTGTCCTTCATACGATTGGCCAGGATCTGGCGTTGTTGCTTGGTCGTATGGTGTTTGGCAATCTCCTTACCATCAGAAGCAGATGAGGTCATCACCACCTTGATCACACCATCGTTTAGATCATCGCTATGCCATTCTGGTTTGATCGCTACAATTTCGTTGTAGAGGTCGATAGCAATCCTACGGGACATGCTGACGATCATGCCTTTACCTTGGTTTGCATTGGCTTTAAGACGTTGTTCAAAGTGTTCTACGATGTCTTTGGCAATCGCCTTGATACGCTCTTTACTGCCGATCAGCCCTTCGACCCTTGCCCACTTCGCACGCTCTTTTTGTGTTTGGTTTAAGTCTTCTTCACTGAACTGATCGTCAAAATCTTCGATCAATTCTTTGCCTTCCTCACTGATGGCAATCTTGGCGAGTCGGCTTTCATAGAAGATCCGAACGGTGGCACCATCTTCAACAGCTTGCGAGATGTCATAGATGTCGACATAGTTACCAAACACTGCAGGCGTGTTGACATCGGTCTTCTCAATCGGTGTACCGGTAAAGCCAAGGTAAGTGGCGTTCGGCAAGGCATCGCGCATGTACTTGGCGAAACCATAGACAGTACGCTTACCTACGACTTTGCCCTCATCGTCCTTCACATCGACTTCTTTGGCATTGAAACCATACTGTGAACGATGTGCCTCATCTGCAATCACCACGATGTTGGTGCGGTCTGACAGCAGCTCATAAACACTGCCACCATCTTCAGGTTGGAACTTCTGGATGGTGGTGAAGATCACCCCACCTGAACCAACCTTGAGTAGCTCTTTGAGTTCTTCTCGATTCTCTGCTTGCTTTGGTGTCTGGCGCAGTAATTGGCTGGATGCAGCAAAGGTTCCAAACAGTTGGTCATCCAGATCGTTCCGGTCTGTGATCACGACCACTGTTGGGTTATCCAAAGCCAGGACAATTTTGCCTGTGTAGAAGACCATAGACAGAGATTTACCCGAACCTTGGGTATGCCATACTACACCTGCCTTTTTGTCACCTACTGCCTGCTGTTGAACCAGTTCCAGTTTGCTTCTGCCTTGCTGCTGCATTGCGACTTCTGCAGACTTCGAGTCCGAGTTTACTGCAGATGCACGAATAGTAGAGAGGACTGCTGCATTCACTGCATAGTACTGATGATATGCAGCCATCTTCTTGATGGTCTTAATAGTGATTAAGCCGTTGGCATCTTCTTGCTTATTGGATTCAAACACAATGAAGTGTCTGATCATGTCCAGTAATGTGACTGGATTAAGCAAACCATGTAGTAAGACTTCAAGCTGTGCCTGCGTCTTCTTTGCTTTGGTTTGACCATTAGAAGTCTTCCAAGCCATGTAACGGCTGAGATCTGCTGATACAGTGCCTGCTTTCGCCTCTAAACCATCAGAGATGACGTTGAAAGCATTGTAGGTGAACAGTGATGGGATCTGGCTTTGGTAGGTCTGGATCTGCTTATATGCGCCTTCTACAGTGGCATTCTCATCAGTTGCGTTCTTCAGCTCAATCACTACCAGAGGTAAGCCATTCACATAGATGATAATGTCAGGTCGTCTGGTCCAACGATCTTCTTTGATGGTGACTTGGTTTACGACAAGGAATTCGTTATTGCTTGGATTATTGAAGTCAACAAGCCAGGCATATTCACCTTGGGTGTTTCCATCCTTACTCACTTCAATGTTGATGCCTTCAGTAAGTAAGCGGTGGAATGCCTGGTTGTTGCTAAGCATATCTGGGGAATGCAGATTAGTGACTTGCTTCAGTGCTTCAAGGCACTTGTCTTCATTCAAATGAGGATTGAGACGCTGTAATACCTCAAGCACTTTGGCTTCCAAGATGACCTGCTTATAGCTCCGCAGAGGGTTGCTTCCCTTGGATTCAATCTCTGGTCCATACACATAGGTATAGCCCATTCCCTCCAGTTGCTCTATCGCCATCAGCTCTATGTCTGATTCAGTCATCTTAGTCACTATCCTCCCCCCCCTTGCTCACTTCTTCTTTATTCAGTATGTACGTTGTAGCCGTAATTCGTTGTCATTTCTTCTAGTGTTCCATTGAAATCGCCATGACACGCATGAGCATAAATTTCAGCATCCGACATCAAAACGCCTGGTACACCTAGATCTTTGTTCAATGGGACTACTGTCACTTGTCCTTCCATACGAACTGTCGGCTTCTCAATAGAGCAAGTAATTTGGATTGTATGAGTAGCATCATTCCACTCAGTAGACTCATCCTCCCACCCTTTGCTTCCACCCAACAAGGTCAATTCGATATCTACGTCATTTGGAGTTTGGCTTAATATTTCAAATCCTTTGACCTGTGCAACAGAACATGGATCACGATAGCAAAATTCCATGACTTTACCGACTTGAGCACCAGAGTGATTAAAGACCGTTTGAGATATTGTTGGTCGATCTTGTACTTTTGCCTCAAGTACTTGTTCGCTTGATGTATCTTGAAGATTAGATTCTTGATCCAAAGCAACTGAATTCTGATCTAGGTCTAAAGCTAATTTGGTTACCTTCCAACTTAAGCCATTACGATGCATAATGACTTTCAGCTTCTTGTCTGTATCCAATCGCTTAAGCGTTAACTCAAAATCATTAATAGTTAAATATCGAGTACTCGACTCAAACTTTACATTCTGTTCTTGCTTGACATCTTCAGTTGCCAAATCTTGCTTAATTGCATCACGAATATCCTTACCTTGAAGCATGAGTGTTACACCCTCAGGTGTCACCATGGCATCAACGACTTTATCCACCATAGCAACAGCCAACATTTCACCTAATGCTTCCCAACCATCACTATTGCTATTCGCCATGTCCTTCATAACACTGGCTTTCACCTGAGATTTAAAGCTTTCTCGAACGCTTGGATAGTCAATGTAGGTTGATAGCTTTTCAGTATCACCTGCTTCTGCTGCTTTCTTAATGTTATTGATGGCAAGATATGGCGAAGCATACAAATAGCCACAGATCACGACTACAATTGCAATTAAAGCCCCTAGCAGCTTCTTGTTCATGGTTTACCCCTTGATGTAAAAAAGGTGAAGCCATCAAATGACTTCACCTTAATGTTATGCAACTTCTTCTGTTTGGTATTGGACTCTCACTTCACCACTCATCAACTTTGGTAGAAGCGTGTCTCTTAGGTTTTCGAGTGTTTGGATTTGCTTGTTGTTGGCACTTTGCTTTAACAAAATGTCATCTAATAGTCCAATCAGATTATCCAAATCTGACCCTTGTGGTAAACGCAGCTCAAGATCAGCCACTTGATCAAATGTAATTTGAGGGAATGTACCTGACCTAGACTCAGCTAATACTTGCAACCAGTCTGTAACCTGCTTATTAGTCAAGTAGAAGTACAGCAATCCTATCAAATTGGGTTGTTTTGCTCTTAAAACCATTAGTTTAGTTGAAACAACATAGTTATCCGCATCAAAGTCGATTAGCGCATAACGACCATTAGCTGGACGAATTTCACTAAAGAGGATATCCCCTTTTTTAATACTTTTCTTAGCTTGACCTGGTAAGCCTTTTACCTCTGATAATTCATGTATAAGAACCTTACCCTTGTATATGTCTGAGGTATTCAGAAAGACTACTTGAGGATTTGGAAACTTATGTGTAACTGAGATTGTCTCAAGGTAATCCCCCAATAAGTATAATCCATCATTTTGCTCATCCTCCCTAGGCAACACATGTTGAATCAACAGTGTTTCAGCCATAGCTTCCAAGATTTTGTTCTGACGATGCAGTAAGTCAATCTTGTCATCTAATGATGAAAGGACTGAGGCAATGGCTTTTTGTTCAAGGAGGGGTGGAACTGGTACACACATTTCCTTCAGTGAAGTTAATGGGTTACTTATCGAAGGGACACCAACTTGGGATTCATACTTGAGAATTTGGTATTGTCCATATTCAGACTTAAAGAAGTAAAACAGAAACTCACTATCCATGATTTCATGGTTAACTGTAAGCTTCATACCTGATTGTGAAATTACATAACGAGGGTATTTGTTCTCAGGAATTAGAGCTACCTGTCCTATAGTCCCACGATGTGTGAACACTAGGTCATTAGGTTGGCAGTTACTCCCCAATAGCTCGTCTGCTTTTTCCTCTGTAAGAAAGACAAACTCACCATCTACAAATTTAGCAAAGTTCATATTAGTGCCTCGAATAACGGGGACACCACTTTCTACAAAGTTATCTGCTTTAATATTGGAACCAAACGGTCCCATGGCTATTGCTCGTTTTGCTTCATTTTTGATATCAATGACTTGCTTCACTTGCCATTCAATAGGAATTTCACCAAATTCGGTCTGATGCTTCATACAATCACCTTTGCCAAGTTCTCAGCAATGGCTTGATTCAGCTTAGCTTCCTCTGCAAGCTGTGCCTCAAACTCTGCCTTAAGGCTAGTAAAGCGTTCCTTAAAGTCAAACTCATCTTCATCATCCGCCAAACCAACATAACGACCTGGGGTGAGTACATAGTCAAGCTCAGCCACTTTTTCAAGCGGTACAGAAGCACAGAAGCCAGCAACGTCTTCATACTCACCATCTTGGTTTCTCCAATTGTGGTAAGTGTCAGTAATCAACTTAATGTCTTCATCCGACAAAACCTTGGTTCTGCGGTTAATCAGATGACCTAAGTTACGAGCATCAATGAACAGAATCTCATTGCTACGGTCTTTGTACTTGGTTGAACCAACACGGTCACGACGCATAAACCATAAGGCAGCAGGAATCTGTGTATTCAGGAACAGCTTGGCAGGCAGATTCACAATACAGTCAATGACATTGGCTTCTGAAACCAAGGCTTTACGAATCTCACCTTCACCACTGGTTTTAGAGGTTAAAGCACCTTTCGCAAGGACTACACCTGCCTGACCTTTAGGACTCATGTGATACAAGAAGTGTTGCATCCAGGCAAAGTTCGCATTACCTGCAGGTGGTACACCCAATGACCAACGAGCATCTTCTTTAAGTAAGTCACCACTCCAGTCAGACACGTTGAATGGTGGGTTAGCAATGATGTAATCAGCCTTAAGGTCTTTGTGAGCATCATTAAGAAATGAACCCTCAGAGTTCCATTTCACATGCTCTGAGTTAATGCCACGAATGGCTAAGTTCATCTTAGCGAGTCGCCAAGTGGTCTGGTTACTCTCTTGTCCATAGATCGAGATGTCATCTACTAAGCCTTGATGAGACTCTACGAACTTCTCAGACTGAACAAACATACCACCTGAACCACAGCAAGGATCGAATACACGTCCTTTGTATGGCTCTAACATTTGAACCAATAAACCAACAATAGACTTAGGCGTGTAGAACTGTCCACCTTGCTTACCTTCAGCCAAAGCGAACTCACCAAGGAAGTACTCGAATACATGCCCTAGCACGTCGGCAGAGCGAGATTTCGCATCGCCTAGAGCAATGTTACCAATCAGGTCAATCAGCTCTCCTAGGCTCGTAGAATCGAGATTTTGACGTGCATAGACCTTAGGAAGTACACCCTTCAATTGAGGGTTGTCATTCTCAATAGCTTCCATTGCTTCATCGACGAGCTTGCCAATGTTAGGTTGTTTTGCTTGGTTTAACAGGAATGACCAACGTGCATTCTCTGGAACAAAGAAGACGTTGTATGCCGTGTATTCATCACGGTCTTCTGGGTCAGCTCCTGCAAACTCTCCCTCACCTTCTACGAGTAAGTTGTAGTGAGCTTCAAAAGTGTCGCTGATATATTTGAGGAAGATCAAACCAAGGACGACATGCTTGTACTCAGCAGCATCAATGTTCTTGCGAAGTTTGTCTGCAGTCTTCCATAACACAACCTCTAAGGGTTCTTGTTTGGTTTGCTTTGGAGCACGAGCCATAAAATCAACCTGTAATGAATAGCTTATCTAATTTTAGTAAGGGAATAGTAACCAATTATCTGTGCGTGCGTAAGCATGTAGATGACATTACTTGTCGCATATCTTTGAGATACCGAACTTATCGTAGTACTTGAATCTTGAAAGATTGGTTTTGTATTGATCAGAGATACTTGGATTGCCTCCACCTTTACTCTTACTTGGTTCAGCTTGGACAGGAAACTTGCTGTTGTTACTAAATAAGATGAGTATGTTGCTGAAACTCACCTTTTTTGGGAATGCGAGGATTCTCCAAAACCTTGATCAACTTCTTTTTCAATGGCTGCTTAATACTTGGATTCAGCTTGTTCCATTCTGCTAATGCTTCATCTAAAAAATCTAACTTATAGGTCATCAATATTTACTAGTAAAAAGTGTAGCAAGTTGCTACACAGTCATATAACTTCTTTTCCAAATATTTCATTCAATCGTTTTCTATTTTCTTTTACAAAATTTGGATTATTTTTTAATTTATATTTCATTTCTTTCTTAAATTCACTCATTGAACTGCCAGCTACAGCAAAATCCATTTGGAACATAATATCATTCACTATCACATTTGCTTGAGATTCAGTTAAGCACCCTTCTGTCTTAAACCACTTACTAAACTGTTTATAATTTGGGTCGTTTGCATAGATATACCAAGACCTTACAGTCATATCGAACTTCGCACCTAATTCTTTAACAAGCGCATTATCATCAAAATTGACATCTAAATAGATTTGAGTCTTATCATTAGCATTAGATACAACAACTTCAGTGGCATGCCTATTAAGAATTTTAAATCGAACTCCAACAATAGGTCGACCTTTCTTGATGGTATCGTACTCTAATTGAAGACTAGTCCTTTCATTAATTTCTTCAATAATTTTGTCTAAAACGTATCGTCTAAAATCAACCCAACGATCGTATTTTTTCTCCCCAATATCAATTAATGCTTTGATATTCTCAAGTGAAAGTTCAACCTCATAAGAATCTTGATTAGCATACTTAAATTCATTTTTGATAAAGTATGAATACAAACTCATACTGGTTACAGAGTCCAAAGCAAATAAATCTTTCAATTGATAGGTCGTAAAATTTCCATTTGCTAAACGAGTAAAATACGGAAGTACTTCACTGGTGAAACGTATCTGCAAAGCATTTTTAGCATCATCTTCCCAACGGAGTTCACGAATAATTGGTACTACTGAGTGTACTTTTTTAACTTTACGCTTATTATCATCCACGGGCTCTTCAATTACAAAATGAGCTACTCGTGATGATAATTCTTTATAAATACGATCAATAGCAACATTAATGGAATTCTTTTTATCTAATCCTAATAGTTCGCCTAAATCATCTTTATGCAAATAAATATAAGTTTGCTCTGTAATTTCACGATCTTGATTATTCTTCTCACCATAATTCGCAACAGCCATTGCATAAAGTAGAGCCTTATACTCATTAGATGATAATTCAATTGGTCTAATCAGACGGTTACTAGTGCTGACTACTCCATTATGTCGAATATTACCAATACAATAAGGTAGATGTTCTAATTCTTCTGGTTCGTTGTGATTGCTCATAAGTGGAAAGATTAACATATTTTCTACATGTTATACACAAAAGTGGAAGAAGATGCAAACCGCTCACTATTTTCTCTTCCTTACATTAAATTAACTCAGTTTATGCCCATCAAACACCTTAAGAGTGGAAGAAGTGTCATTATTAAAGTGCAATTTTGATACTATTTAGCCTTATAGTGGAATTAATATAAAATTAAACACTTTTAAGTGACAATCCTTCCACCTTTGATAGTTCATCCGTGTCGCTAAAGCAATCAACTTGAAAGTAGAAGTAGCTTACAACATCACTAAAGTGGAATTACAACTCAAGCATTCCACCATTAAAGTGACAAACCTTCCACCATTCCGATATTCTTGATTATCAAACATCATATTATCAATTAAATTTTATACAAATAGTTTATCCACAGAATAAAAAACATCTAATGACAAGTCTTCCACCTTTATTTCAATAAAAACAAACTTATCAACATCACAAGTAGTTGAATTATATTGTTTTAAATTAAAAAATCCACCTTAAAATAAAGCACAATGACAAGTCTTCCACCACAGTGACAAACCTTCCACTTATCGGTGACAAACCTTCCACTTATCGGTGACAAACCTTCCACTTATCGGTGACAAGCCTTCCACTTATCGGTGACAAGCCTTCCACTTATCGGTGACAAGCCTTCCACTTTAAAAACAATATCTAGTTGTTTTTAAACAAATAAAATTTGTCTAATTATAATTAACTAATTAATACTAATTAATACTAATTAAAATTAGCTAGCTATATTTTTAAAAAAAATTAAGAAATGTTTTTGCTACATCTTTTGAATTTAAAAGATAAAAATATGACAAAGGAACTGTAGCAAGTTGCTACAAATATCTTTATATTAAATGAAATCAAATCAAAGTAAATTCCTTAAGACAAATATGTCAACTAAAATCATTGCTGTAGCTAATCATAAAGGTGGTTGCGGGAAAACAACTACTGTAGTACATCTCGCTTCAGAACTTGCTGAATTAGGAAATAAGGTCTTAGTAATTGATCTAGATCCACAAGCAAATGCAAGTTTACATATAGGATTAAGACACCCTAGCGAAGTTGAAACTACATCAGCTGAATTACTTATTGGTGATATAAGTCTATTATCGGAAGCATTAGAAGAAGAAACAAAATTTAAAAATGTTTCCTTAATATATGGCTCATTAACTCTTGGTAAAACTGAAGATCAATTGAAAGATGATGCACCAAGACCATCCGAGGAACTTTCAAATAAATTAGAAATTCTAGAAGGATTATATGACTACATTCTTATTGATTGCCCTCCGAGCTTAAAATTACTAACCAGCAATGCTTTAGCCGCTTCGACACATGTTATTGTTCCAATTGAATCTGGTTCACAATACGGTCTCTATGGTGTTACTGATTTAATTAATCATTTAAGTAAAATTAGAAGAGTTAACCCTGAATTAGAACTCTTAGGTGCTTTATTAATTAAACATGATGAGCGTCAGAATGTATGTAAATTAATAAAAGATGAAGCATTTAATCAAGTTGGAGAATTATTGCATACCACAATTCCAATGAGCACTAAGGTTAATCAAGCTGCAATTTTGCAACAACCTTTATTATCTGTTGATAAAAACTCAAAAGTTCGAAAAGCTTTTGAAACTTTAGCACAAGAAATTGTTCAGCGTATTGGATAATATAATTCTGGAAATATTATGGTAAGTAATAAAGAGCTATTGGCTAAACGTCTTCAGCAAAATACTCAAAAGCATCAACATGCCCAAAAGGAGCATATTAACGATGTCAAAGAGTTAAGACGTAATGTGCAAATTACAGATATTCAAGCTAGTCCTAACCAGCCTCGAAAACTCTTTAATCAACAAGATATTGAAGATTTAGCAGCATCAATTGAGGAAATTGGGCTATTACAACCAATTGCAGTTCGTAGAATAAATGATAAATATGAGTTGATTGCTGGTGAAAGACGATTGAAAGCCCACCAATTTCTCAATAAGAACACCATTGAAGTAATCATTATTGATGCATCAGATGAAGAAGTTGCTTTATTAACATTAGCTGAAAATTTAAAGCGAGAAGATCTGACAGATTATGAAATATATGTTGGATTAACTTCTTTGGATGAAAAATTAAAAAAAAATAAGCAGAAGTTAGCAAAGTCATTAGGTATGAATCGTGAAGATATGTATAAATATTTATCTTTTGAAAAATTACCTGGAGAGTTGATTGAAGATTTGGAAAAACAACCGTCATTATTAGCAAGGACCGCTGCTACAGCAGTGAAAAAGTTTCTATCAGATCATGAAGAAAACCATGAATATGCTAAAGCAGCATTATTCGAAGCATGGTCAAAATTGCTTAACAAAGAAGTTGAACAGACAAAATTGGCATCACTAGCTGAAAAAATCTTTAAGTCAAGAGAAACCAAAGAAGTTATTCAAACCTCAATTGTACATAAAATTGAATATGGTGGGAAAGTTGCTGGTAATATCAAATTTGACCATAATACATTAAAGGTATCTTTAAAAATCGGACAATTTGATGATCAAAATTTACAAGAATTAGAAACTTTGCTAAAACGAATGTTAGAGAAATAAAGTAAAAAATAGTGTAGCAACTTGCTACACTATTTTTTTGTAATTGAGTAAATTTATATAGGGTGTGTTGACACCTTTAGCTTAAAAAAATAGCGAAGTAGTAAAATTAAATCGCCAAACCCAATTTTACTATTCGCTATGCCTCGTACCATGCTGACAGATCAACACTGGCAAAAGTTGAAAGTTATTCTGCGTAATTTATCCATTCACCACAATTCAAATTTACGCAATTTTATTGAAGCTATTCTATATAGAATTAGAACAGGCTGTCCGTGGCGAGATATTCCTTCCTGTTTTGGTCATTCAAACTCTATTTTCAAACGTTTTAATCGTTGGTCAAGCAGCGGTAAGTTACTTAGATTATTCAAATTACTAGGGCTTGTTGAGAATTAACAAAGGGTACTGATTAATTTATAATAGTACTATGGATAGATACTACTTACTGATGCCCAATGGGCAAAAATGGAACCTTTTTGCCTAGGTAAAGTGACCGATCGAGGTCGTAGTGGAAAAGATAATCGATTATTCTTAGAAGCAGTCCTATGGATTGCCCGTACAGGCAGTCCATGGCGTGATCTACCTCCTCATTTTGGTAAATGGAATACCGTCTTTAAAAGATACCGTGATTGGGTGAAAGCTGGTGTATTTGAAACTATTTTTGCATCTGTAAATGAAGATGTTGATTTGGAATACGCCATGATTGATGGAACGATTGTTAAAGTTCATCGACATGGCCAAGGTGCAAAAGCGGGACTTTCAAACAGTCTATAGGTAAATCTCGAGGTGGAATGACCTGTAAAATTCTTGCCTTAGTGGATAGTCTAGGCAACCTCATTAAGTTTCGATTAATGCCTGGTCAATATCACGATTTAGTAGAAACCAAACCTTTAATCGAAGCTGTTGATTTTCAAGCATTACTAGCGGATAAAGCATTTGATGCAGATTGGCTCATCCAAGAACTCAATGAACGTAAAGTGAAAGTGGTGATCCCACCTAAATCTAATCGGAAAGTAATGAGAGCATTTGATACGATTATGTATAAATGGCGTCATCTCATTGAAAACTATTTCTGTATGTTAAAAGAATTTAAACGTATAGCGATGCGTAGTTGTAAAACAGATACGAGTTTTGAAGCCATGATTCAATTGTGCGCGAGTTTAATTAACTCTTGGTAATTCTCAACAGACCCTAGCCTCATGCCCCGATATGGAGTGGATTTTTATTGATGGCTCCCATGTACATGCTCATCAATATTCTGCCGGCATAGCGAATAATCTAGTTCTAAAAGTGTAGGAGGAAACTCCTCAAAAATAGATTTGATTATTGATGCACATGGCAATCCTATTGATTTCATGATTACCGATGGAACCACACATGATGTTAAAGTTGCACCTAATTTAATATCAACATTAAATTTAAAAGGGACAAAAGTGGTATGCGCAGATAAAGGCTATGATTCAGAACCACTGCGTGAACAGATCAGGAAAACAGGGACTAAAGCGAATATACCAAAGAAAACGAATAGTCAATCGAACACTGACCATATGGACTGGTATTTATATAAAATCAGGCATTTAATTGAAAATATGTTTTGTAGATTAAAGCAATTTAGAGGAATAGCTACTCGATATGACAAGCTCAAAAGAAATTATCAAAGTTCTGTTGCTTTAGCCTGTATATTTTTATGGCTACCTTTATAGGGTTAATTATGAACAGTAAATGTCAACAGACCATAATTCCAAGATCCGCTGTTGTTCTGGTGAAAGTTGACGTTTGCTTGAACCCACTGGATTGGATTCACGAATCCATTTGTCTAAAGTTGAATAACCCACGCTTAATTTCTGGGCGATTGTAGCTATAGGTTCGTGGGAGTTTGAAAGTGCATAATCAATCGCTTGCTGTTTAAATTCAGGACTTGAACAGTATTGCTGCACAAGATAGCCATTTCTTGAATCTCCAAAGATTAAAGTTACGTTATCTTTAGAGGGACGTGCTGTCCATTATTTTGGCTAGGATCATGTCTGTTTTACAATTAATGCAAGCATAATCAGTGTAAAACATTTTGCATGTGACTTGTTCCACTTTAGATATTTGTTTAAGATGAGATGTAACTCATTGAAATGTGTCATCATATTCGTCGTCAGAAAACAAGTATTATGCCATTATTTCAATGAGTTATCTTTTTTGTCGTGTACAAAGTTATATTTTATAAACTCAGCATGAGACCAGTCGAGTAAACTTATCAAACGAAGTATTCATTAATTCTGCTCTTCAAGAGCATCTACATACTCAAACAAGTCACTCATCGTACAGTTAAAGTATTTACATAACTTATCAGCGACTGGTAATTCAATACGTACAGCACGGTCATAATACATACTTGTGAGCGTATTGCGATTGATACCTGTTGCATGCACCACCTCACTTAATTTTAAAATTTTTCTATCGCCCATGAGCCTAGATAACTTACAAGTAATCATATTTAAATTAACTTACAAAAAAATAACTTGCTGCGGGTTATTTTAAGTTGTTGCATGAGTAATACTTTGCTAAAATTAACCTGCAGCAGGTTATTACAACTTATAGAAAGTATATTTTATCCATTTCAAATAAATTATAACTTTTTAAATATAAGGATTGAACCTGCATTAGATTATTTTGTGGAGATGACCGCCGTGCTACCGAATGAGTTATTGATCAGCCAGCAAGCTCGTGACTTAGGAAACCAATTAATTAAAGAAATGAACATCAATAGAAGTTACGGAATGGCTAATTTTCTTGGAGTAAATACTTGCTATGATAATCATCAGGCTGTACTTATTTGGACATTTCAACTTCTTGAAAGGAAACCTACCTTAAACGAATTAGCAGAAATTAAAAAATATTTTCTTTTAATCTTTCCAGATAGTGTTTATCAATTAGCCTAAGTTGTTTTTAAAAATTAGACCTCTTGCGAAAGTAAAAACCACCTCAATATAAATTTCATGAGATATCAGAAATTAAATCGTTTGTTCAGATTCTGAATTCAAACGCTTGGTTGGTGTACCTCGACAAGTTTTTACTGAAATGGTAGAGGTTTTAGAAAAAGCAGAATCACTCAAAAAGAAATCAGGCCGTCCTCATACTTTAGATATAGAGGATCAGTTGTTATTAACTCTCAATTATAGTCAAACCGCTTAATTACTCATACACTCGTTAAAGAAACGACTAAAAAGCTTATCTATTGAGTTAACCAACCATTTTTTCCTTTCACCCATGCCCACATTTTTTCAATAGGATTAAGGTCAGGACTATAAGGTGGTAACCAAAGTATTTGATGCCCATGTTGGAGAGTTTTTCTATATAAAAGTATGATAATCACCTAGCTATTACTTAAATAATCACCCCACCACTGCATCATTTCAGTCCGCTGGGTTAAATAGTCAGCGTGATTATAGCTGGCACGGGTACGGTTCTTATCAATATGTGAAAGTTGTGCCTCAATCCAGTTATCCTGGAACAAACCTGAGTCATTCAAAATGGTACTAAAAGTAGAACGTAATCCATGAGAAGATAGTTGATGTTTGCCATACCCCATCTTACGTATGGCCATATTTAATGTATTAAAATGAATCGGTTGATTATGTTTGCGAGGGCTAGCAAAAAGGTATTTTTCACCGTATGACCACTGCATGACGTCTTTCAAAATCTCTAAAGCCTGATTTGAAAGTGGAACTAAAAAATCTGGAATCTCATGGCCTAATATGACTTTTCGTCGAAACTGTTTAATATGCAAGGCAGGTATTTTCCAGATTTTTTCATTTAAATCAAAATGATGAGGCTCAGCCAATAACAATTCAGCCCCTCGCACGCCAGTATGTAATTTGAACAGCAGTGCTTTTTTAATAATCGGATGGGCATCCAATTTTAATAAATTTTTCTTAAAATCTGATATATCCTCCGCTTTCAAATACGGATAATTCTTCTTGATTTTACTGTTAATGGCGATTTTATTTAAACCATGCGCGATGTTGAATTCACAATAACCCATCGCTACAGCGTAGTCATAAATTTGGTTCAAATAACTACAAGCTTTCTTGACAGGTTCTTTTACTTGGCGTCCCTCTATTTTTTTGATTACTGAAACCAGGTCATAACGCTTGATGTTTTGAAAAGGTAAATCTTGAAGGTCTGGATAAATATCTTGCTGTAAACATCTTTCTGCTAACTGTAGTACACCGCAGCGGGGTGAATCATTAAATGCATTTTTCAGTTTGAACTGCAGCCACTCCTCCCCTACCTTACGAAAGGTGATGACATTAGAGACAGTATCATGCTCAAAACAATAATTATTGTCTTTAAAGTCATCTTTGACTTGTCGTGCCTTTTTCAGCGATAAATCAGGATAAAGCCCCAACTGAATGCGGCGACGTTTTTTTGTTTGTGGATCTGTATAGCGATAGCACCAAGATTTTCTTCCAGTCGGCTCAATCTTCAGGCTAAGTCCATCTTCATCGGATAAAAAACAGGTTTTTTCCTTGCAATGAGCTTGGCGAACTTTAATTTCAGTAAGACTCATGAAATTTAAATGAAACCTATCAGCGGATTGACGAGATCCATTATATCAAAATAGAAGAAAATATATATGATGCGTACACTACGCATCATATATATTTGTAATATATTGTTTTATATATTTAATATTTTAAGTATTTGTATTTTAGTAACCATTATAAGTACCACCTCTTCTTTAAGTTCCCAACAACTCACTTTTTCTGTCATCAATGTTAAATAAGTCTTGTGCTTTAAATTCTTAGATGACCTCCTCTACCCTTTATTATCATTTTTATAAAAGTAACTATATGTACTCATTAAAATTTGTAGAGCTCAAAAACAAAAAAGACCGCTATATAGCAGTCTTTTAACTTAATTAAATAATAATTAATTCATTTTCATCATAAGTGCATAAGCATCACGTTTGTTTTGACGCAATGATTCTATCTCGGACTTCGTCAGCTGTTTTACGAGAGTTGAGGATATACTTTGCTTCCCACTCTGTGAGCCTTTCGAAATCGTACCCGTAAATCGATTTCCACCATGCTTCAAGATTACCATATACATCCCTCAATTGCTGAAGAGTTTCTTTACTTAGAGCTAATTGTGATGAGTATTGTTTACCCGTCAGTGCATATGCTCCAATAACTTTATTCGTCCCAGTTGTTTCAATATGACCTTTTAATGCTGCAAAAGTACCACCTTGGGTCTGGGTATCATCAACAATAATAACACATTTATCATTGTTTATTGTCCCATCAAATGCTGGTGGGTTGGCTAATCTATGCCACCCATCACCGCCAGTTCTTGATACTTTTATAGCTTGAACTATATTCGTATCAACTTCAAGCCCAAGTTTCTTTGCTATAACTGCTGAAGTAGCTAAAGGAATCATATTACGACCGACTGCTTCCTCAGCATGTACAGGTACTATAATAGTTTCCCGACCATCGATAATTCTTTCTAGTTCAGCAATCGCCTCATCCGAAACTAAATCTTTAGCTAAAATATACGCACTTTCAACATCCCCTGCTTTAGCAGCTTCATACATGTAATGAGAGGTTGCATCTCCAAGACCACGGTCAATAACCGTTTTAGGAAACATATTCCAATCTGTGCGATATAACTTCATATTTTTAAATAAGTTTTAATGATGGCTAGCATTAAATTTTACACTAAATTTACCGCTAGCATCTCTTGGATATTATTTTTCGTATCAGGCAGCACTCTCAAAAGCCGTTTGTTTGGACAGTCCCCATGATCATACACGAGGCAGCTTCAAATACTTATGGGCCCATCCTATCCAGTTGTATCTTCTTGCATCACATGAATATTGTATACTCATTTTGACTACTTGAAAATTATGGAACAACGTCAATAAAAACAATAACTCTAGAGTCTTTAGTCGACATTCCTAAAAAGGTAAATTCAACATTTCTTTCCATATCATTTCTTTGTGTCTCTGGATGAACAAAAGAAACATAGCTTATTTCAAAGAATCGGGCTAGGGTTTTTATGCCAATGATTTTGTTCTCTTCATTAGCAATTAAAACATCTAATTCCAGATCAAACTCTTCTAATTATTTAATTAAATCTTTAACTTTCATTTTACTATCAACCTCTATGAATTATTTAAAAAATTAGCACAATGAAACTTGTGAAAAAAATGGATTTGAACAAAATTTTTTAGCAAAAAAAGCATAGCAACCAGAAAAATCTTTCCAGCAATCAACAAAAATATCCCCGTGTGCTTCCAGTTTACAACATTTTGACTACCACACTGCCCACAGTAGTAATAATAGCCTTTGATACGGCCACCGCATTCAGGACAATTTTTATGATTAATGAATAAGTTACTCAACGTCTCTTCTCCAAAATTCTTATTATCAAGTTGTAAGTGAAGATAGCACACATTTATAAAAATGTCTTTTTTAAAACATCAAAAGATGTTATAAAAAAGACATTCGCTACTTTAGGATAACTTTTAAGATGAATTTAAATCTCCTTGATGAAGAATCAATCCAACCTTCTGAACCCACGCCATGTGATTTTTTCAAAGGTGAAAATGCTATCAAAAAAGCTAAACAGTTAGGATTACCTGATCTCGAGTTAGTCAGAAACGCAATTATGATCGGTGATGCTGACTATAGAACAAATACTCACTATAACCGTGCACGCTTTATTGCACGATGGGGAAAAATTGGAGAACAGATTGCTTTACTGCTTCGACAATCTGATCCTGCTTGGATATTCCACAATGACAGCCAGCCAAGAATTGAGAATACAGTAAAGAAAATACAAATTATCTTTATGAGCGGGAATATTGCATTGGGGTTAGCTGATCAAGTTGTATCAGCACACTGTGAAAAAGGATTAATGACATTAAATAATATTAAGGAGAATCAGTCTGCTTATGATGATGAGACAAAATTGAGAACATGGATTTTATACTTTCCTTCAGCATCACATCCAGCCTATAAAGACATTGATATCCCAAATATTCCTTTTGAATTTGCATACCCAACTAGCTTCGTACAGGACTTAAAAGCGAAAAAAATTTCAATTTTACCAAGTGACCATACTTGCAGAATTGCATTTGAAATAGATAATACAGTTCCTGTAAAAACTGATCCTAAGCCAGTATTGGAACCATCTAATGAAATTAAACCAGATGATTTTGATATTCAGCTTGTAGTTTAATCTGAGGTTAATGTGTTTAATAAAGATCGTTTACGTATTGCTAAAGAATTACGAGGACTTAGCAATACCGATTTCGCAGAAAAATTGAGTTGCTCTATCTCTAAGGTAAAGCAACTTTTAGACGTGGATAAAGAAATCAATGAAAATGATCAAGATGATATATGCCGTGTATTAAATTTACCCAAGTCATTCTTTGCAGGTAATGACACACAACCACATGAAACAGACCAAATCTTCTATAGATCGGTTGCTCGTATTAAAGCACAGCATAGAAAAGCTAATGAGGCATATACTCTTTTAGCAATAAATATTAACAAGTACTTAAATCAGAAAGTAAAGTTACCTACTTTTCACCGTCCTGATTTAGATATTACTGAGTTTTTGGGTGAATCTAAGTATGCCGATCACCTAGCGTCAGAGTTGAGAGGTTTATGGGCTTTAGGTAATCAACCTATTAATAACATTGTTTCGTTGTGTGAGCTAAAGGGAATCCGTGTCTTTAGATTACCGACTGAAATTCGAGAAATTGATGCACTATCTTTTTTTGATGATGAAAGTGGTAGCCCTTTCATATTTCTAAATACATTTAAGTCTGCCGAAAGAGCCCGCTTCGATTGTGCACACGAACTTGGTCATATCGTTATGCATACGCATAACAAAAAAATTCGTGTCGAGAAAGATAATCGTGTTCTCGAAACTGAAGCGGATCAATTTTCATCTGAATTTTTAATGCCAACAGATGCATTTCTTTCTACTGCTCCACGCTATTTTTCACTAGAAAATATGATTGAGTATAAAAAGATTTGGCGAACATCCCTGAAGGCTATTAACTATAAAGCTCACAAGCTGGGATTAGTTAGTGATTGGGTTAATCGTAGTAACTCTATAAAGATCAATTCGTTGGGCTACAACATTAATGAACCTGAAGAAACTCATCGAGATGAGAGTTTGATGTTGCCCAAAATTATCTCTGTTTTAGCCTCACAACCATCTTTTGATAAAAATAAAATGCTTGATGAAATTGGAATCTCTGAAGAAGATTTTAATCAATTAACATTTGATGCTTTAGCTAAAGTTGAGCCCCCGAAGAAAAAACATAAGTTATATATTGTCGAGTAATACAAACCTTCCTTAAAAATAATGCGCCTTACGGCGCACTATTTATGCAAAATCCTGATTAATTTTTTTATGACTTCACGCCCAACGTAGTTTTGCATCCCATAAGTCATACTGAAAATGTAACTTGCCCCATCATGACTTTTTTCATATAGCCTACTTGAACTGACACCATAAATCCCATGTGTTCCATGAAGCATCGTATACAATTTCAGATAAATTCTTTAGTTATGTGATCATACAATGTGCTCAAATTACCTATTTCCAAGTAAAAGAAATTTGACACTTTTAGGTGTCGATACCAGCCTGTTCAATCTTGAGCTTAAGGACCATGTGTTCCCTTCTTACCATGCCCCGATCATTTTAAATGGCTCTGAACATTTGGAACTTGATATAGCAAAGTTTGGCTTGCTCCCGAGCTGGGCAAAAGAGTTGAAATTCAGTAGTCATACCTATAACGTTCGTACCGAGTCTGTAGCAGATAAGCCCAGTTTTCGACATGCTTGGAAGTACAGCAAGTTTTGCCTTGTGCCTGTACAGGAGTTCTATGAACCCAAATACATCAATGGCAAACCACACTGGTACACCATCAAGCGTAAAGATGAACAGCCTTTTACAGTTGCTGGTATCTATGACGATGCTGTGATTAATGGCAATAAGGTACGTTCATTTTCAATGCTCACCATCAATTCTGATCATCACCCATTCATGAAGCAGTTCCATGCACCGAAGGATGAGAAGCGATCCATCATCGTGATTCCAGAGCAGTATAGAAAAGATTGGTTGACTACAGACCATGAAGGGGTCGTCTCAGGAAACGGAAAATATAGCACGCTAAGGATTTTCACTCCGACTTCTTTTAACGATATCCAACACGGTATTTTTGCTTAGATTGACCAGCCGACCGACTTGTCGATAAGAGTGTCCAGCAGACACCAACTCCAACACTTTAGGTGCCAGACGATCTGACTTGGTACGTTGACCAGGACGACGACCAAACACAACGCCCCGCGCTTGTGCCGCTGCTACACCAGAGCGCACACGTTCACGTAGTAAATCTCCCTCAAACTCTGCTAATGCAGACATCACAGAAGCCATGAGCTTTCCCTGAGATGTGGAAAGGTCAAACTGCAAACCTGTTTGTGCCACCAGAGATACCCCGAAATGCCCAAGATCTTGTAATGACTGTACGAGATCCACGGTGCTTCTGCCCCAGCGTGTCAATTCCGTCACCAAGATGGCATCGATTTCACGAGATTGCGCCATGGTCATCAAGTATTTTCTTTGCAATCTCTCATCCTTACTGCCTGATGCAGTTTCTTTCCAAACACCGACAACATCGTAGCCGCAACGATTGGCGTAGGCACGTAGGTCATATTCCTGTCGTTCGCAGGACTGATCGTTCGTTGATACTCGGCAATAAATGGCCGCATTCTGTCCCAATTGAACCTCCTTGCGAAATTGCAGCGCAAAGCTAAGCGTGGCGGTACAAAATAATGTACCTTTAATAGTTTAGTTTATTTGGGACTAATGAGCCATGCCGCGCCATTCTATTTTGTCGTCCACGGAATTGGGAAGCCTGTTCGAAATTCCAGATGATAGAGCTTTTATGCTTCAGCATTACACTCTGAGTGATTCTGATAAATCCATAGTCCATCAACATCGAGGGGCATCCAACAAGCTAGGCTTTGCAATTCAACTTTGCTACATGCGTTACCCTGGAGTGATATTGGGTATTAACGACGAACCATTCAAACCCTTACTTTTCATGATGGCTGCTCAACTTAGTATATCAGTGGACTGCTGGAATGATTATGGTCAGCGCGAGCAAACAAGACGAGAACATATTGCCGAATTGAAAAAAGTTTTTGGGTTCAAACTATTCACCTTGAGTGACTATCGGCAATCGGTCAATATGATGGTGGATTTGTCCCTTCAGACAGATAAAGGTCTTATTTTAGCCACAACTCTCGTTGAAAATTTACGACAAAAATCAGTCCTTTTGCCAGCTATAAATGCAATTGATAGTATTTGCGCAGAAGCAATCACATCTGCCAACCGCATAATTTATACTGCTTTGACGAGCTCACTTTCAGAAACTCATCGTCAAAATATAGATGCTTTGCTGAACCGTAAAGAGGGCAGCAAACTGACAATATTGGGGTGGCTTAGACAGTCACCAGCTAAACCAAACTCAAAGTACATGCTTGAGCACATTGAGCGGCTGAAGTGCTTACAAGCCATCGATCTACCTGAAGACATTGGAAAACACGTTCATCAAAATCGCTTACTGAAAATTGCTCGCGAAGGTGGGCAAATGACTCCTGCTGATTTGGCCAGATTTGAATCTCAACGTCGATATGCCACTTTGGTAGCAATCGTTGTGGAGAGTATGGCCACGATCACCGACGAAATTATTGACCTGCATGATCGCATTATTGGAAAGCTATTTGCTATCGCAAAAAATAAACACCAGCAACAATTTCAATCATCAGGTAAAGCGATCAACGACAAAGTGCGTTTGTATGGGCTTATCGGGAAAGCCTTGCTAGATGCCAAGCAAAATGGCAGTGATCCGTTTGCCGCCATCGAAACTGTTATTTCATGGGATGCTTTTGCAGCAAGTATTACTGAGGCAGAAAAACTGGCGCAACCCGAAGACTTTGATTTTTTACCACGAATTGGCGAGAGCTATGCAACTTTACGCCGTTACGCGCCAGAACTTCTTGCCATACTTAAATTGCGTGCTGCCCCAGCAGCAAAAGATATGCTTGCCGCTGTAGAGTTGCTCCGCAGCATGAATGTTGATAATACACGAAAAATCCCCTCTAATGCTCCAATAGCGTTTATCAAAAAACGGTGGGCAAGACTAGTCTTTACCGATGATGGTATTGATCGCCGCTATTACGAAATATGTGTGTTATCTGAACTTAAAAACTCGCTACGGGCTGGGGATCTCTGGGTACAAGGCTCTCGCCAATTCAAAGACTTCGATGAGTATTTAGTGACTGCTGATAAATTTAATCAGCTAAAACAGTCCAATGAGTTACCTCTAACCATTACTACTGATTGTGATCTATATTTGCAAAGTCGCCTTTCACTATTGGAGCAGAAATTAGCAATCATTAATCGCATGGCAGCGACCAACGATTTGCCTGATGCGATGATCAATCCAAAATATGGCGCAGAGCCTGGAAGGTTATTTTATACACACATTTCTGATCAATACGCACCATTTAGCAGTAAGCTGATCAATGTGGGCGTTCGTGATTCAACCTATGTTCTTGATGGGCTGCTGTATCACGAGTCTGATTTACGCATCGAGGAACACTACACCGATACGGCTGGATTCACCGACCATGTTTTTGCACTCATGCACATGCTAGGGTTTCGATTTGCACCACGAATTCGTGATCTGGGCGATACGAAACTCTATATTCCAAAGTCAGACATAGACTATGCCGCACTTAAACCCATGATTGGCGGCACACTGAATATCAAACAGATTCGTACTCATTGGGACGATATTTTGCGTCTGGCCGCATCAATCAAGCAAGGGACTGTCACAGCGTCGCTAATGCTACGTAAACTCGGTAGTTATCCACGACAGAATGGTTTGGCATTGGCATTACGAGAGCTGGGGCGTATTGAGCGCACACTGTTTATCTTGGATTGGTTGCAAAGCGTAGAACTACGCCGTCGGGTTCAAGCTGGATTAAATAAAGGTGAAGCCCGTAATGCATTAGCGCGCGCCGTTTTCTTTTATCGATTGGGTGAGATTCGAGATCGAAGCTTTGAGCAACAGCGTTATCGAGCCAGTGGCTTGAATCTAGTGACCGCCGCCATTGTATTGTGGAACACGGTTTATTTAGAGAGAGCGACTAACGCCCTACGAGGGCATGGTCGCACAGTCGATGATACCTTGCTGCAATATCTGTCACCGCTGGGGTGGGAGCACATCAATTTAACTGGGGATTATCTATGGCGAAGCAAAGCCAAGATAGGTGGTGGAAAATTTAGGCCATTGCGCGCAATTGAAAAACCTTAGCGTGCTATATTTTCCGTTTCCTGAGACGACCCCTATCATTACGACGAACTTGAGCTTCTCGGAATGGAGCAATGTATTTGGTGATGCTAAGTTGACGACTGCACTGCTGGATCGACTGACTCATCATTGCCATATCATCGAAACGGGTAATGAATCCTATCGTTTTAAGCAAAGCACGGAGGAAGCCAAGCAGCGTATAAAGAAACGAGAAGCAGAGAAAGGAGAGTTATTTTAACCGTCGATCAGTGAAGAAAAAGCAACAGCAATTGATCGATTTATCCACAGCAGTGTAGTACGCTACATTGCTTAAATGCCTGGTCAATATTCAACGAGCATCGCTGGTCAATATTAAGTGAGCGTCAACAATCTTGGGCATTTCGGGGTATCTCTGGTGGCACAAACAGGTTTGCAGTTTGACCTTTCCACATCTCAGGGAAAGCTCATGGCTTCTGTGATGTCTGCATTAGCAGAGTTTGAGGGAGATTTACTACGTGAACGTGTGCGCTCTGGTGTAGCAGCGGCACAAGCGCGTGGCGTTGTGTTTGGTCGTCGTCCTGGTCAACGTACCAAGTCAGATCGTCTGGCACCTAAAGTGTTGGAGTTGGTGTCTGCTGGACACTCTTATCGACAAGTCGGTCGGCTGGTCAATCTAAGCAAAAATACCGTGTTGGATATCGTTAAAAGAAGTCGGAGTGAAAATCCTTAGCGTGCTATATTTTCCGTTTCCTGAGACGACCCCTAACTGAAGACATTGACGGTGGATGGGCTGCAATGGGAATTAAAACCTCTACAGAGTTCACAGCGGGTTGCAAGCGTTGGGTTGAGTTGAGGTTATCGGATTGGAAGTGGAGGGCTGCCATATGATTGCCATCTCTGACATAGCGTTTTAAGGTATTTTTCTAGGGCGTATTGATGTTTCAACGTATTAACAATCATACGAACAACCTCATTCTCTCAGGTCATTTTCTTCTTGCCGATGGGTGATTTTTCGCCGATAAGCACTTGGTGATACACCAAACCAGCGTTTAAACGCGCGCCGAAAATTAGCAGAGTCGTGGTAATTCAGTAAGCTGGCAATTGCCTCGACCGATATTTGAGGGTCATGTAAATAACTACTGGCTTTCTCAGATAAAATCCGATCTCGAATCAGCCGGTAACTCGTGTTCTCTTTGACCAGACGTCTGGCCAGCGTACGCTTATTCATAAACAAGGCTGCAGCCAGATCCTCTTCACTCAGTTGCCCGAGCGGATAGGACAGCATGGCTTTTTGCACTTGGTAGGTGGTGCTGTGTTGTTGGGTCTTGAGCCGGTTGAGGATCATTTCGCATTGTTGCATCGCCAGCAGATAGCTATCGTGCTGCGCGGATGCATTGGCAATCAAGCACAACTCGGTCGGCACTCGGATCGACAGTTGTGGCTGATCAAACTGATAGGTACCGGCAAGATAATCCGCGTAACAGGCATGATGATCGGGGGCGGGATGGCTAAACTGAATCACCGCCTCGGTCAGCGGTCGTCCAACAATAAATTCGGCACATTCCGAAAAAATCACTGCAACGGTTTCGGACAGTAGCCGATGTACTGCGCTATTCAGGGTTTGCTCAAAAAAAATCATGCAGCTCGTCCACGCAGCATCGGTATGTGCTTCAAGTCGCATCAAACTTATACGCGTCGGCAAAAATGTCTGAAACGCATGTAACACGGCTAGCAAGTTCGGGCTACTATTAATTAAAAAGCCCATCGCACCATGCGTTGAGGGAGTTAGGCGCTGACCCAAGCGCAAACCGAACTGTTCAGATGTTGATAGATCTATGCTGTTTTGCAGGATCTGAGCTTGTTGGCTGGCCGTGATCATGGTGTCATCACGCATCAGTTGCTCAGTGGTCAGCGCAGTGAATTTTAATAATTTCGGCAGATCGCGCGCTTGTAAGTCCAGTTCTCGACCGATCAAACGGGTATAGCTACACGGAATGATCGCGGGTTCTTTGCCTGAGTGAGTCTGATACATGGAATATGCTTTATTGGCTGACGAGGTAATATTGTCTTTTTATGACCTCTATTTGTCAAATAATAACCTCTACAGAACCGCAGAGAGTGCGTAATCTTGAGCTTGAACAGTGAAATTAAGCCAAATCGGAGTCGTAGCCATGAGCCAAATTACATTTATTGCCCACGATGGTGCACAAACCAGCGTTGCAATCGAAGCGGGTAAGTCACTAATGCAGTTGGCGGTTGAAAACGGTGTTGCCGGAATTGATGGGGATTGCGGTGGCGAATGCGCCTGTGGTACCTGCCACGTGATTGTCAGTGCTGAGTGGTCGGATGTTGCGGGTACGGCACAAGCGAATGAGCAGCAGATGTTGGAAATGACCCCAGAGCGTGCTGCCACCTCACGTTTGGCGTGTTGTATCCAAGTGACCGATGCAATGGATGGCATGACGGTACATCTGCCTGAGTTTCAGATGTAACACGTCAGCTGTAACCCAGCGGATCAACCGCCTTAACAAACACACCTCGTCAACGATGCTCAGTCAGGAGACCATCATGAACTCAGTCGCAGAAATTTTTGAGAAAATAACCCAAACTGTCACCAGCACCGCTGCAGACGTAGCAACCACGGTTACGGATAAAGTCAAGTCTAATGAGCAGTTTCAAACGGGCAAGCAGTTTTTGCATGGTCAAGTGACCCGTTTTGTCCCATTGCACACGCAGGTTCGCGGCATTCAGTGGATGCAAAAAGCCAAATTCCGTGTGTTTAACGTGCAAGAATTTCCTGCATTTATCGAGCAACCGATTCCAGAAGTTGCAACACTGGCACTTGCTGAGATTGATGTTAGCAACCCATTTTTATACAAGCAAAAAAAATGGCAGTCTTACTTTAAGCGGCTGCGTGATGAAGCACCGGTACATTATCAAGCCAACAGTCCGTTTGGGGCATTTTGGTCGGTCACGCGTTACGATGATATTGTCTATGTCGATAAAAATCATGAGATTTTTTCAGCTGAACCTGTGATCGCGATTGGCAACACCCCTCCTGGGTTAGATGCTGAAATGTTTATTGCAATGGACCCACCCAAGCACGATGTGCAGCGGCAGGCCGTACAGGATGTAGTCGCACCAAAAAATCTCAAAGAGCTAGAGGGTTTGATTCGGCTACGCGTGCAAGAGGTTTTGGATCAGTTGCCAACGGATCAGCCGTTTGATTGGGTGCAGAATGTTTCGATTGAGCTGACAGCCCGTATGTTGGCAACATTATTTGATTTCCCATACGAAAAGCGGCACAAATTGGTTGAATGGTCAGACTTGATGGCTGGCACTGCGGAGGCCACAGGTGGGACAGTGACAAATTTGGATGAGATTTTTGATGCAGCAGTCGATGCAGCAAAGCATTTTGCGGAGTTATGGCATAGAAAAGCCGCACAAAAATCTGCAGGCGCTGAAATGGGCTATGATTTGATCAGCTTGATGCAGTCAAACGAAGCGACTAAAGACCTGATTTATCGGCCGATGGAGTTTATGGGCAATTTGGTCTTGCTAATTGTCGGCGGCAACGATACCACACGCAACTCGATGACGGGTGGGGTATACGCACTTAACCTGTTTCCAAATGAGTTCGTCAAACTCAAAAACAATCCGAGCTTGATCCCGAACATGGTATCCGAAATTATTCGCTGGCAAACCCCGCTGGCCTATATGCGTCGGATTGCCAAGCAAGATGTAGAGCTTAACGGTCAGACCATCAAAAAAGGCGACAAGGTGGTGATGTGGTACGTTTCTGGCAACCGCGATGAGCGAGTGATTGAGCGACCTGATGAATTGATCATTGATCGTAAAGGTGCGCGTAATCATCTGTCATTTGGTTTTGGTGTGCATCGCTGTATGGGTAATCGCTTGGCCGAGATGCAGTTGCGAATCTTATGGGAAGAGCTGCTTCAGCGTTTTGAAAATATTGAGGTTTTGGGTGAGCCAGAAATTGTGCAATCTAACTTTGTGCGCGGCTATGCCAAGATGATGGTCAAACTGACTGCCAAAGCGTAGGTATCAAAATAGGCGACAGAGGCATTTTGCAACTGTCGTCGGCAACAATTGATGCTGTGCATCAACCATGAACTGAGTGAATTCATATGCAAACAATCGTCATCATTGGCGCAAGTCATGCTGCGGCGCAGTTGGCGGCAAGTCTGCGGCCAGATGGCTGGCAGGGCGAGATTGTGGTGATCGGCGATGAGCCGTATTTGCCGTATCATCGACCGCCGTTGTCCAAGACCTTTTTATGCGGTGCACAACTGGTCGATGAGTTATTGATTCGGCCAGCCGCTTTTTATCAAAAAAATCAGATCGAATTTCGGCACGGGCGGGTGGTTGCGATTGATCGGGCAGCGCGCAGCGTGACACTACAAGATGGCAGTACGCTTGCGTATGACCAGTTGGCGCTGTGTACCGGTGCACGAGTCAGGACGGTGTCGCTGGCTGGGTCTGATTTGGCAGGTGTGCATTATCTTAGAAATATCAGCGATGTACAGGCTATCCAGCCATTTGTACAACCCAACGGCAAAGCAGTGGTGATCGGTGGTGGCTATATCGGTCTTGAAACAGCCGCCGCATTGACCGAGCAGGGCATGCAGGTGGTGGTCTTGGAAGCCGCCGAGCGGATTTTGCAGCGGGTAACTGCACCGGAAGTGTCGGACTTTTATACGCGGATTCATCGCGAACAGGGTGTGACGATTCATACCGGTGTGTCGGTCACGGCGATCACGGGTGAGGGGCGGGCGCAAGCGGTGCTGTGTGCCGATGGTTCGATGTTCGATGCAGATCTGGTGATCATCGGGGTCGGGGTTGTACCGAATATCGAGTTGGCGCTGGACGCGGGCTTGCAGGTGGACAATGGTATTGTGATTGATGAGTATTGCCGTACCAGTGCGCCAGAGATTGTGGCCATCGGGGATTGTGCCAATGCGTTTAATCCGATTTATCAGCGGCGGATGCGCTTGGAGTCGGTACCAAACGCCAATGAACAGGCCAAAATTGCCTCGGCGACCTTGTGTGGCTTACAGCGGACCTCGAAGAGTTTGCCTTGGTTTTGGTCAGATCAGTATGATCTAAAGTTGCAGATTGCGGGACTCAGTCAGGGGTATGATCAGATCGTGATTCGGGGTGATGTGCAGCAAAGGCGTAGCTTTGCAGCGTTTTATTTGCAGGCGGGTCGCCTGATTGCGGCGGATTGTGTGAATCGTCCGCAGGAGTTTATGCTAAGCAAAAAGCTGATCACGGCTGGTACGGCGGTCGATCCACTGCGGTTGGCGGATGAGTCGATTGCGGTACAGGCGTTGATGGGGTAGCTTAAAACTACATCAGGCTAGATTTGCATTACGCTGATTCAGATGTTAATCAGAATGGCATCGATAGATACCTGTGAGAGCAAGTCAGGTGCAGCTTTGGCTTTGTGTAATTCACCACCCGTGATCGCAAACACGATGGGTAATCCATACCCATCTACGGCAAGATGGATCTTACTTGTCTTGCTACCTCGACTTAAGCCAATCGCCTCCTGATCGTGAGTTGCAGCACGTGCATTATGTTGATGTGCCTTGACGTAATTGCTATCCATAACCCCTACTCTATATCAGAGTCAGTAGATAAAACCCTGAGTATGCTTTGGAAAAAACCTTTTGCTGACCAGTCGTTGTATCTTTTGTAGAGATTAGGCTGCTGACCAAACTCAGTCAGGAGGTAGGTCTAGCCATGGACATTTCACCCACATTCTGTAGAGCATGGCTTCTACGGTGAGCCGTAAATTTGGTTTGTGATCAATGTCCTGTTGCTTGAGCATAGGAGAAATCTTTGCTCAATGTTGGTCGTTCAGCATAAAGCGTGGCATGGTGGACTCGGATGGGGAGAGCTTTAATTCTCTGAGTCTGCCTCCAATTTGCAATCAATATTTTCAAACGTCAACACACTCTAATGTAAAAAAACTAACATTAAAAAAACACCTCTGCCAAAAGGTCTGGTAGCTATATTCGATGTCAAAGATGATCTGGCTCACCTGCTGCGTTGTTAACTCATTCTATCAAATTTTGAGGACAGGCTTGACATTTGGTCAATCGACCAATATATTCAAAATATGCATTTGGTCATTTGACCAATACCCGTTGAATTCTTGTGTGATATTTGCTGTGCCTGACCAAGGTGAAAAATATTGCTCAAGGTCAAATGTGATAGCAGGTTTACAGACATTCGATGCCTTTACAAGGAAACTCTCGCCATGACTCATATGATCAATATCCAGCCACGTAAGCCGCGGTTTGATTTAAGTGATGTTCCAGTTTTTTGGAACGACGGTGACCCGGTGTTAACACGCTTCTTTGATGCACTTTCTATTCACTTCCCCGATGGAGAGCGTTTTTTTATTCAGTCGGTGCGTAACTATCAGGATCTGGTCACAGATCCTAAACTGAGAGAAGATATCAAAAACTTTTTTCGCCAAGAAGCGCAACATGGCATTGTGCATGACCAGTATAATGCGGTGATGCAGTCGCAAGGCATTCATGTCGAAAAGGTCATCGCAAGATTCAAATTATTTATTCGGCTCTCCCAAAAACACCTGCCCGCCAAGTATCTGTTGGCCATGACAGCTGCCTTTGAACATATTACTGCTGTACTAGGCGAGGGTGCTATGGAGGGTGAGGGTGAGATGTTCAAGAATGCTCATCCCGCAATGCGTGCCATGTTCATGTGGCATGGGGTAGAAGAAGTCGAACACAAAACAGTAGCCTTTGATGTTTACGAAACAGCGGCAGGTGGGGGGTATTTCACCCGCGCATCTGCTTTGATTATCGGAACGCTACTGGTACATGCGGTGGTTGGCTCAGTTCTTTGGCATATGTTGAAAATTGACAAACTACAAGGTCAGCCATTGGTGCTTGCTAAGGGATTTTATCGCCTCTATGGACCACGTGGCCTGATTACCAGACTTATTCCACGCTATCTGGACTGGTTTAAGCCAGGTTTCCATCCTAGCGACACCGAAATCCCAGAAAAGGTTAATTCTTGGCTGGCTGAATATGATAAGCATCAAGACCCTATGGAAGCGTCACGAATTGTTTTTAATGTCCCCATTGCAAAAGCTGTATAGATCAGGAGAGACCGTGAAAGACTCGACTCGACTTGACCAAGTCGAGTAACCTGTCTTATTGATATAATGTTATGAGTCAAACTATGTTGAGTAGTGAATCTACGCGAGTCGAAGTTGCTGACCGCGAGAGAGTATTAGCCGCTTCTGCCAAGCTGTTTCGAGAAAAGGGTTTTGAGCGTACCAGTGTGCGAGAAATTGCCAGTGCTTGTGGTATTCTTCCAGGCAGTCTGCATTACCGCTATCGTAGTAAAGACGATATTTTGGTTGATATGATGCGGCTTGCTATTGAGAGAACTATTTACAGGATTGTTGAGGCGACTTCCGCGATTCAAGATCCACTCAAAAAAATGCAATCGGCACTGCAGACACATGTCGATATCCTTATGTCGGGTGACGATATGGTTTATGTGTTGTTGTTTGAGTGGCGCTCGGTACATGGAGTCGCACGTGAGCAGATTATTGCTGAGAGAGACAGATACGAGCGATATTGGCAGACAATTCTTGATGATCTGCAGTCTTATGGTTGTATCCGAAACGATGTGGATGCAGATCTGTTAAGACTGATTGGGCTAGGAGCAATAAACTGGGCTGCCACTTGGTATAAAGAAAATGGTAAGTACAATCTTGAACAGATCGCGGATGCGATATGGCAGATGATGACAAGAGGCATCCTTAATCCAGATTTTCACGAAGAGGCAAAAAACCTGTGACCAACTATAAGACTCCATCCCGTATCACGCACGCCATCGGGAGGCATTGTGGCAGCTCCGCAATTCGTGATTTGCTCGAGTTTAATGGGCTGAATATTTCCGAGGCCATGTGCTTTGGATTAGGCTCAGGGCTTGGCGTGACCTATTTGGAAATGGCTGACGCCCCTGTGCCATTTTTAGTGCATGTGCGGTCTTTGGGGTTTGAAGCGCGCGTATTTGAAAGTATCGGTATACCCTTTGAGTGGCAAACCTTCGAGTCACCCGAATCGGCAGCCACCGCGCTGGAGAAATGTTTGGATGCGGGTCACCCCACCCTGTTGCTGACGGATATTTTTTATTTACCTTACTTCAACAGCAGCACGCACTTTCCCGGTCACGCCATAGCCGCTTGGTCGAGAAATCCAGAGACAGGTGCGGTATTTGTCACCGATACCGAGCGTCCGAGTGTTTTGTCGGTGACGCGAGAGGCACTGACCCGCGCACGTTTTTCTACACAGCCCCCATTTATTCACTATGGCAATATGTTCACGCCCACCGCGTTTCAAGGCGAAATTACCCCCGAGATGATTACCGGTGTCATCCATGACAACGCCAAGTCATTAGCTGTGAGTGGCATATCGGCACTGGAAACATGGCTGGCCGAACTGAGTCGTTGGGGAGCCACAGGCGATTGGCACTGGACGACCCGATTTGCCTACCAAATTATTGAAAAGCGTGGCACAGGTGGCGGCGGCTTCCGCAAAATGTACGCTGAATTCCTTGATGAAGCGGTTCACTATGACGCAAGTGTACAGCAATATCGACTGCCCCTGTTAATGAGGGCTTGCGAAAAAGCATGGACGGCATTAGCCATGTGTTTGAAGTCTGCCTCGGAAAGCACAAACTTTCCATATGCCGCCATTGAAGAGGCCATTGTGGCGGTGATGCAGGCCGAACGTAATTATACAGATGCCGCCCTTGCACTTTGAGACGTGCCGCTAATTTTTTCGCAATAAAATCAGCCAGCAATGGCGGGAGTTCAAAAATGGACAGTAATAACACGGCACACCTGACCATGGCTAAGGCGTTTTTTGGTACTAATCACCCTTTATTCAATATGTTCAATATTAGTGTTGGTGCAGTGAGCGATGGTCATGCCGAGATGACGATGCCCTTCTCTGAGCAACTCTCTGACCGTAAAGGCTCACTGCATCGAGGGGCTTTGGTGACGCTGCTGGATACGACTTGCGGCTTATCTATTTTTTCGTCATTGCGGTCGTTAGAGCCGATTGCCACTATTGATTTGCGTGTCGATTTTTTGCGACGTATTCCCTCTGCGGTAGGTTTAAAGGCGATAGTGGATTGCATTGGTAGAACCGATACGGTGGCCTTTATCACGGGCCGAGCGGTTGCAGAAGACAGTGGTGAGCTACTGGCTACTGTCACTGGTTCTTTCGCAATCGGCACGATGGGACCCTCTTTTGACAGCAATGAAGCGCGAGGCGAGTGATATGAGTATAGTAAATCAGATGAGCGCGGAAACACCCCCACTAAAATTGTGTGACGAGCCTTTTGTCGATTTTCTAGGTTTTCGTGAGGAAATGCAACATGGAGAAATACAGTACTTTATGGACTTTCGTGATTCGCATATCGGCAACCCGATGATTGGCACGTTTCATGGCGGCATTCTCGCGAGTTTTGGTGAAGTGGCCGCCGCCGCCTATCTTGCCCGTCAGCGTGGTGATAATGAGCTGCCCTTATGCTCCACGATGACCTTTGATTACCTGCGGCCAGCATTTATAGGTACGTTACAGGCAGTCCCCAGTATTGTTCGTGCGGGTCGGCGCATTACGACAGTATCGGTTCAGTTACTACTTGATGGCAAGTTGGTTTGTATCGGTCGATTCCTGTTTACGGTTAGCAGCAAATAAAATTGGAGCAAGCTCAGTTCAGGATGCCGACCCTGTTTTACTCAGAAAAATTTTCAATAGATAGACAAATAATATCAAATAGCTGGAACTACTACTGATACCGATACAGCGTTGGCGCAGAAATCCCAAACTCCTTCGCCAATGCTCGCTTGGTTTTGTAGTCGCCAGATTCAAGACGTTGATGCAGCAGAGCCACTTGTTCAGGAGTCAGTGACGGCTTACGGCCCTTGTAGGGGTCGTCTCAGGAAACGGAAAATATAGCACGCTAAGGTTTTTCAATTGCGCGCAATGGCCTAAATTTTCCACCACCTATCTTGGCTTTGCTTCGCCATAGATAATCCCCAGTTAAATTGATGTGCTCCCACCCCAGCGGTGACAGATATTGCAGCAAGGTATCATCGACTGTGCGACCATGCCCTCGTAGGGCGTTAGTCGCTCTCTCTAAATAAACCGTGTTCCACAATACAATGGCGGCGGTCACTAGATTCAAGCCACTGGCTCGATAACGCTGTTGCTCAAAGCTTCGATCTCGAATCTCACCCAATCGATAAAAGAAAACGGCGCGCGCTAATGCATTACGGGCTTCACCTTTATTTAATCCAGCTTGAACCCGACGGCGTAGTTCTACGCTTTGCAACCAATCCAAGATAAACAGTGTGCGCTTAATACGCCCCAGCTCTCGTAATGCCAATGCCAAACCATTCTGTCGTGGATAACTACCGAGTTTACGTAGCATTAGCGACGCTGTGACAGTCCCTTGCTTGATTGATGCGGCCAGACGCAAAATATCGTCCCAATGAGTACGAATCTGTTTGATATTCAGTGTGCCGCCAATCATGGGTTTAAGTGCGGCATAGTCTATGTCTGACTTTGGAATATAGAGTTTCGTATCGCCCAGATCACGAATTCGTGGTGCAAATCGAAACCCTAGCATGTGCATGAGTGCAAAAACATGGTCGGTGAATCCAGCCGTATCGGTGTAGTGTTCCTCGATGCGTAAATCAGACTCGTGATACAGCAGCCCATCAAGAACATAGGTTGAATCACGAACGCCCACATTGATCAGCTTACTGCTAAATGGTGCGTATTGATCAGAAATGTGTGTATAAAATAACCTTCCAGGCTCTGCGCCATATTTTGGATTGATATGTCCTGTACTTTCAGCTCTGCCACCTGCGCGGAAGCGTTGGCCATCTGATGAGGAGGTAGTGCCATCTCCCCAGTTTTCAGCGAAAGGTTGTTTCAATTGAGCATTCACCAATTCGGCCAATGCCGTTGAATAAGTTTCATCACGGATATGCCAAGCCTGTAGCCATGAGAGTTTGGCATAAGTTGTACCAGGACATGATTCGGCCATTTTCGTCAGCCCTAAATTAATTGCATCAGCCAGTATGGTCGTGAGCAATAACGCTTTATCCTTCGCAGTGTCATCCGTTTTCAAATGAGTGAAGTGTCGAGTAAAGCCTGTCCATTCATCGACCTCCATTAATAATTCGGTGATCTTGATATGTGGTAACAGCATTGCTGTTTGGTCAATTAAAGTTTGGGCTGTATCAGGAGCCACGGCATCGAGAGGTGTTATTTTTAGACCAGATTGATTGATCATCGCATCAGGCAAATCGTTGGTCGCTGCCATGCGATTAATGATTGCTAATTTCTGCTCCAATAGTGAAAGGCGACTTTGCAAATATAGATCACAATCAGTAGTAATGGTTAGAGGTAACTCATTGGACTGTTTTAGCTGATTAAATTTATCAGCAGTCACTAAATACTCATCGAAGTCTTTGAATTGGCGAGAGCCTTGTACCCAGAGATCCCCAGCCCGTAGCGAGTTTTTAAGTTCAGATAACACACATATTTCGTAATAGCGGCGATCAATACCATCATCGGTAAAGACTAGTCTTGCCCACCGTTTTTTGATAAACGCTATTGGAGCATTAGAGGGGATTTTTCGTGTATTATCAACATTCATGCTGCGGAGCAACTCTACAGCGGCAAGCATATCTTTTGCTGCTGGGGCAGCACGCAATTTAAGTATGGCAAGAAGTTCTGGCGCGTAACGGCGTAAAGTTGCATAGCTCTCGCCAATTCGTGGTAAAAAATCAAAGTCTTCGGGTTGCGCCAGTTTTTCTGCCTCAGTAATACTTGCTGCAAAAGCATCCCATGAAATAACAGTTTCGATGGCGGCAAACGGATCACTGCCATTTTGCTTGGCATCTAGCAAGGCTTTCCCGATAAGCCCATACAAACGCACTTTGTCGTTGATCGCTTTACCTGATGATTGAAATTGTTGCTGGTGTTTATTTTTTGCGATAGCAAATAGCTTTCCAATAATGCGATCATGCAGGTCAATAATTTCGTCGGTGATCGTGGCCATACTCTCCACAACGATTGCTACCAAAGTGGCATATCGACGTTGAGATTCAAATCTGGCCAAATCAGCAGGAGTCATTTGCCCACCTTCGCGAGCAATTTTCAGTAAGCGATTTTGATGAACGTGTTTTCCAATGTCTTCAGGTAGATCGATGGCTTGTAAGCACTTCAGCCGCTCAATGTGCTCAAGCATGTACTTTGAGTTTGGTTTAGCTGGTGACTGTCTAAGCCACCCCAATATTGTCAGTTTGCTGCCCTCTTTACGGTTCAGCAAAGCATCTATATTTTGACGATGAGTTTCTGAAAGTGAGCTCGTCAAAGCAGTATAAATTATGCGGTTGGCAGATGTGATTGCTTCTGCGCAAATACTATCAATTGCATTTATAGCTGGCAAAAGGACTGATTTTTGTCGTAAATTTTCAACGAGAGTTGTGGCTAAAATAAGACCTTTATCTGTCTGAAGGGACAAATCCACCATCATATTGACCGATTGCCGATAGTCACTCAAGGTGAATAGTTTGAACCCAAAAACTTTTTTCAATTCGGCAATATGTTCTCGTCTTGTTTGCTCGCGCTGACCATAATCATTCCAGCAGTCCACTGATATACTAAGTTGAGCAGCCATCATGAAAAGTAAGGGTTTGAATGGTTCGTCGTTAATACCCAATATCACTCCAGGGTAACGCATGTAGCAAAGTTGAATTGCAAAGCCTAGCTTGTTGGATGCCCCTCGATGTTGATGGACTATGGATTTATCAGAATCACTCAGAGTGTAATGCTGAAGCATAAAAGCTCTATCATCTGGAATTTCGAACAGGCTTCCCAATTCCGTGGACGACAAAATAGAATGGCGCGGCATGGCTCATTAGTCCCAAATAAACTAAACTATTAAAGGTACATTATTTTGTACCGCCACGCTTAGCTTTGCGCTGCAATTTCGCAAGGAGGTTCAATTGGGACAGAATGCGGCCATTTATTGCCGAGTATCAACGAACGATCAGTCCTGCGAACGACAGGAATATGACCTACGTGCCTACGCCAATCGTTGCGGCTACGATGTTGTCGGTGTTTGGAAAGAAACTGCATCAGGCAGTAAGGATGAGAGATTGCAAAGAAAATACTTGATGACCATGGCGCAATCTCGTGAAATCGATGCCATCTTGGTGACGGAATTGACACGCTGGGGCAGAAGCACCGTGGATCTCGTACAGTCATTACAAGATCTTGGGCATTTCGGGGTATCTCTGGTGGCACAAACAGGTTTGCAGTTTGACCTTTCCACATCTCAGGGAAAGCTCATGGCTTCTGTGATGTCTGCATTAGCAGAGTTTGAGGGAGATTTACTACGTGAACGTGTGCGCTCTGGTGTAGCAGCGGCACAAGCGCGGGGCGTTGTGTTTGGTCGTCGTCCTGGTCAACGTACCAAGTCAGATCGTCTGGCACCTAAAGTGTTGGAGTTGGTGTCTGCTGGACACTCTTATCGACAAGTCGGTCGGCTGGTCAATCTAAGCAAAAATACCGTGTTGGATATCGTTAAAAGAAGTCGGAGTGAAAATCCTTAGCGTGCTATATTTTCCGTTTCCTGAGACGACCCCATGAACACGCGCATGAATATTTTTTTGAAATGCCCGATGAATTCGTCACTTTTCCGCGCGATGAGCAAAAACAAGACGTCTTATTCTGACGCATCCTTGTTTATCCACAACTTTTTAAATTTGAATTTTAAATACTGTTAGTAATATCCTATTTATACAAATTCTACTTCCAAACACGCCTTGTAGCGTAGGAGTATCTAATGTCTAAGAAGTTGCCTATCTACTTCTCTGACGACGCATGGTCATCTTTACAAGAGCTCATGGGTCCAGAGGGTAAGCCAAGCCCTACCATCAATACCGTGCTTGAACAAATCGCTGTTCAAAATGAACTGGTTGCGCAGTTAGGGCTTACTGCAGTTCTACCCAAATCTAAAGTCTCTATCCCCGTCTCTTTAGAGCGCATCCCTGCAGGTCCAGCCTTCAGCACCAAGGATGAGCAAGATAAAGCGCTCGATCTGAATGAGTTCCTGATTCACAACCCTATTTCTACGTTCATTGCTTATGTAGACAGTGAATCTATGCTTGATGCTGGTTTCGAGATCAATGACCCAATCATTGTCGATCGCAGCATTGAGGCCAAGCATTACGATATCGTGGTTGCCCTGATTGATAATAGCGCCTCGACCATTAAGCGGCTGATGATCACCAATAAGATGTCCAAGTCTGAAATCAAAGAAATATTTGGAGATGAAGATTATCCGCTTCCAGAACTTTGGTTGAAGGCTGAAAATTCGAATTACAATCACATCATTCCTGATGATAGTCAGACCATATCAATCTGGGGTGTGGTGACTTTTAATTTAAAGCGTATTTATCACCGCTCATAAAAAGAAGAATAACCATGCAAAGTGAAAATGAAATATTCGCGTTAGTCGACGTGAATAATTGCTACGTCTCGTGTGAGCGTGTGTTTAATCCTGCCTTGAATGATCGCCCAACCATTGTGCTCAGCAACAATGACGGCTGTGCCGTGGCCAGAAGCCAGGAAGCGAAAGACTTAGGCATCAAGATGGGTGTTCCTGTATTCCAAATTAAAGAGCTGATCAAACAACATAACATTCAGGTGCTATCCAGTAATTTCTCCTTATATGGCGAAATGTCCAAGCGCTTTATGGAGCTGCTTGGGGACTATGTTGCACCAGGAGATCAAGAGGTCTATTCCATTGATGAATGCTTTCTGAAGCTCACAGCTTACGAGCATCTATTTGACCTGACTGTATATGCTCAAGACATGAGGGCTAAGGCTTGGCGTTGGTTAGGCCTACCCTGCTGTATTGGAATTGGTCGCTCTAAAACCGAAGCCAAGATTGCCAATCATCTCGCCAAGAAAAACAAGTTCTTCAATGGGGTCTGTAATCTGGCCCATATGGACCCATGCTCTACAGAAACGCTACTCGCGCAGGTTGATGTGTCTGAGGTTTGGGGCGTAGGCAGACAGAACTGTAAGAAGCTCAATACTATGGGTGTTCAATCTGTGCTGGATCTGATCAATGCCAATCCTAAAGAAATCAAAAAGCAGTTTAGTATCGTGATGGAAAAGACGGTGCTTGAGCTACAGGGCCTTTCTTGTATTGACCTTAGTGATGATACTGTAGCGAAGAAGCAAATCATCAGCAGCCGTTCATATGGCAACCCAGTGTATGAAATGGATGACATTAAAGCTTCGGTTCGGCTTTATGTGGCCAGAGCCGTGAAACGAATGCGGGAAGATGGCTCAATCTGCAAGATGATCGGCGTGTATATCCAAACCAGTCGCTTTGATAAGACAGAGCGCTACTCGCCTTACATCGTCGTTCAAATGCATGAGCATACGGATGATCTACTGCTCATCACCAAGGCCGCGATGAAAGGCATCGATCAGATATTTAAGAAAGGCTTTAAGTATAAAAAGGCGGGAATCGTGCTGCTCGAAATTACAGATCAATCCAAGTTTGTGCCCGATCTATTCACGGACTATTCACATAAGCAAGAGCGAGAAAGGCTTTCAGATGCCATCGAAGCCATCAGTGAACGGTTTGGGAAGAATCTCGTCACGCTAGGCATTGCCAACAATAAAGAAGCCACATGGCACATGAATCAAAACCTTAGATCACCTTCGTATTTAACCAAATGGTCTGACTTACCAAGAGTAGGATAAAAACATGCACTTATTTAAATTAACTGACGAACAACTCGCACAAATTCTTATCCCGAAACGATTTGTACCACCTACTCCACCTGAACATGAAGGCAAGAATATGGTCTATGTATTTGATAGTGAGGATAAGTTTGAACTGACTTATGATGAGCTGGTGGAAATCATTAGCAAAGCTAGAATGGCTGGTCCGAAGTTGATACCTGTCTTAGGCACCGTGAATTAAATTGTGCAGTGTTCGCACGCCACTTGAAACATAACTTGATTGGAAATGAATTTGGGCTGAGAAAAATTCAGTTCAAATTTAACCTGACGGGCACACTAAAAATGGGTAATTGTCAGATCGAGTTTGGACTACAACACTTTAGCTCATCGATTTACCAAAGTGCTAATCTTTACACTATTGTCTAAAATCCAGTGACCAAATTGTGATGCTAAAGCTTTTAAATTCCCTTTATTATGAATCAAAATTAGTATGATGCTTTTCATAAAGACAGTTTACTTATAACCAGAGAGATTTTTAAACAATTCCCCCTTTTCAGTTTGCTTAGGCTATTTCAACCAGAGTTCATCTTCTAGCATGATTTTTAACATTAAATTAAATATAACCAGCGGAGTAACATTTTTTTTGTTAGAGCCGACAACTCTTTGAAAACTAAATTTAACGGTTCGCTCAGGAGCATCCAAATTAACTGGGTAGTTTTGTTTTTCTAAATACAGATGATCTCCTAACATTGGCTCTATACCAGTAATAAAATTAACAATTTGTTGCTCATCACCTTTCATTCGGCATTGAAAATGTAGAAAATTCTTACGCAGTTTTCCAAATAATAATAATATTTTAAGCGCCTTAACCATGTTCTTTTCTTTCAGTGCATCTTGCTGCCTATCATCTTTATAATGAAAATCAAGGAGAGGAATTATTTCATCTGGACGAGTCAGTTTTTTAGCCTTTTCGTAAAGTTCATCAAACCAACTCTCTTCTAAATTCTTACTATAAACATAATTCGTTTTTAAATTAAATTTTTGGCGATCCATCCATTTAGTGCTCATCCATTGACATCGTTGCATCCATTCTTGAGCTTGGGTATCTTCGCTTAAACGACCTTCTCTAAAACTTATCAAACGTTGAAAAGGTGAATAGCCACTAATTTTGTAGACACCTTTTAGTTAGATATGGACTGCCACCACTCTCCTAGACAAATATCGTCTATTCTTTTTGCATAGGAGAGAACATTATGAGTGGACAACGCTATACCCCAGAATTTAAAGATGAAGCTGTTAAATTGATTACTGAACGTGGATATTCTGTCAGTGATGTGGCAGAACGTTTAGGTGTATCACAACACAGTATTTATAAATGGCTTAAAGCTGTACATCCATTACACAACAATCATGATGAACATGAACTGCTTGAAGCAAAGAAAGAAATCCTACGCCTTAAAAGTCAGCTTAAACAGACTGAAGAGGAACGAGATATCTTAAAAAAGGCCGCAAGGTACTTTGCAAGCCTGCCCGAGTGAAGTATCAATTCATCCTTGAATACAGCCATCAATTTAAGATTAAAACGATGTGTCGGGTATTAAAGATCGCTCGCGCTGGCTATTACGCTTGGCTACATGAACCTGAATCAAGTAGAACCCTTGAAGACAAGCGTTTATTACAGCTCATACGTTCTTCTTATGATGCTAGCTATGGTATCTATGGTTACCGACGAATTACTTTAGACCTTAAAGAATTAGGTGAAGGCTGTGGTCCTAATCGTGTACTGAAGATCATGAAAAACAATGGTATTACAGCTGTACGAGGGTATAAGAAACATAAAAGCTATGGTCGAGGCCGTCCTCAGATTGTGCCACCCAACCATTTAAATCGACAGTTTGTCGTAAATACTCCAGACACCTCTTGGGTGACTGATATTACTTACATCCGCACATGGCAAGGCTGGTTATATCTGGCTGTGGTTCTCGATTTATATTCAAGGAAAGTCATCGGTTGGTCAATGAAACCTACGCTTGCTAAGGATATCGTTTTGGATGCACTTCTTATGGCAGTATGGCGACGCAGACCCAATGAACCTGTGATCATACATTCAGACCAAGGCTCACAATACAGCAGCGGAGACTGGCATAAATTCTGTCAAAAGCATAACTTGATTCCCAGTATGAGTCGCAGAGGAAACTGTTGGGACAATGCTGTTGCAGAATCCTTTTTTAGCAGCTTAAAGAAAGAAAGAATTAAAAAGAGAATCTATAAAACTCGAGAAATGGCGCGTGCAGATGTGTTTGATTACATCGAGATGTTTTACAATCGGATTAGGCGCCATTCGCATCTCGACGGAATGAGCCCAGAAGCATTTGAGGCAGTTTCAAAATGAGACTACTTCGATGTCTAGGATACTGGGAGCAGTCCAAGGTGTCAGAGTACTCTTCTCTATACTAAACTTCTTTTCTTGTCGGCCAGCCATCGTAACTGGCTGTGTTTGCTGATAAGAATTAAACCATTTCTGCTGCTGAGTATAACGATTTAGGTTTATGTAGTCTGTACTTGACTTCACTGGACTAAAACACTGTTCTAATACTTTTTTTGAAATGATACACGGCGAATTATAAATTCGATCGACTGCTAATAAATCCAAAACATGAAGGTAATTTGAAGCCGTTTGCTCAATACTGCTATGCCCCATCCAAGAGGCGAGCACCTGCCATTTATGTTGAATAATCTCTTCTTGAGCACGTGCTTTCATACCAAACAATAAATCCCTCATCTTTTTTGCTTTTACCCAAGGACAATCTGTGTAGGTCTTGATCATTTCTTTTGAACCGAGCAAAGTTATTGCTAGATAGTTAGCAGCACTGTGGCGTAATGTATGAAAACTAAAGCCATGATGCATACCTAATATTTGACTAAACAAATCTACTGTAATTTTGCTGATACATTGATCAGTTAATACACGATGATTCACACTAAAAAGTAGATCATCCTGCTGATTAACCAAATATTGCTCATAACGATGTTGTATGTAACGTTGTACTACTAAAAACTCATGTTCTGACAATGCAATTTTCAATGGTATTTGACGATTCGCACTTCGCGTTTTCAGACGGCGATATGAATTGTCTTGGATATGAAGCGTGATATTATTAAAAACTGTATTTTCTTTTTCTTTATAAAGTAGCTCTGGGCAAATAATATCTTGTATTTTAAGACAACGAACTTCATTTAATCGAAGTCCAGTTCTATAACTTAGTAAATACATCAGCTTTAAACAACTCAGATGATCGACCCACTCTGATGCCGTTGGCTCTTGACTTAAATTTTCTAGTTTTTCCAATAATTTGCCAAATAGCAAAGGACTCACTAGCCGTGCATTGCAAATTTGTAAATGCTTAAAACTTGAATTCTGTAACACCAATACCCCTGGAGCATCATAATTCTCTATACAGAATTGATGAAAATCTTTTAGGCGACCAAAACGGTATTCTGCGCTTTGGTGCATCTTACGAGAGGTTTTTCCTTTCACCGAATCTCGTTGAACTGCTTTTTCATCACGTTCACTGCTGTATTTCAATAGCTGCCGATATAAATCCTCATAGTCATCTATGGATTGTTGCTTTAAATCTAATTTATTGAGCCAAATCTCAAATATAAATTCTTTGCCAAACGATCCTAAGTAGCTTTCAATAGTTGATAATTGAAGCCCTCGTTTTTTTAAATGCATTAACCAGTGAATTAAGCGTAGTTGAGCATCAATTAAAGACTTTTCCTCCGTATTAGCATCAACTATCTTCTCCTCTAACACCCTTCTAGTTTCTTGCCAAAAACGTAGCGTGCGTTCTTCTTTATTCCTCTTTTTATCTAAACGCTCAACTTTTTGACCTTTACGTTTCTTTTGACCAAACAACATCAACTCATACGGAATCGTTTGTAATTTGCTTTGAACAGTCGGAACTTCAGGAAGTAACTGCTCTTGTTCAAAATGAATAGGGCGATTATCTGGTTCTGTGACTTGATTGTAATCATTATTCCACAGCAATCTAAATTCGGATGGCCTTAAAGCAACAGTATTAATCTCTTGCTGAAGCACATTACTCAAAAATATATCTATGCTGAGGTTTGGATTAAATTCGAGTACCATTTGCACATCATTAAACGCACGAAATCCACGGCGTTTAATTTGATATTGCAGATCCCCAAGACTTTTTTTCCTGCCTATCTTACTCAAGCTTTCTAAAATACAATCTTCAACTGAATGTTGCAGACAAAATTCTTTCTGAGTAGCTTTCAACTTTTTTAAATATTGCAAAATGAACTGCGCATATGGGTTAAAAAAAACATGTTTCCATTGGTACAACTTTCCCTGTTCTACATCGTTGCCATATTGAGAGTTTTCAACACGATAATGTAGTAACAATGGATTAGTGATTTTTTTGTAGTCCGAATGGTATAACCGAAAACAATTCAGATCTGTACCAAGCTCAATGGCCTCCTGCAATTGCTTCTGAATAGCAATCAAATGCTGTTCATCTGCACAGCCTGAAATATATATAAAACTTAAGCATAAATTTCCCCATAAGTACTTTGGTTCATTCCAATATTCAAATGAATCTTGCCAATACTGCCTTAATTCCTTAAGTACATGGATATGTAGATGCCCCTGTTCTAACCGTGACTCTGTACTCTCAATTTTTCTAGGCAGTACGATCCGTTTAGTATGTGGATTTAGCTTAATTCTGTATGATTTTTTATCTACATTCTGGTTGAATTGCTTCCTTCTTTTATTAAATTCATCTTCAGTAAATTGCATCAGTTTTGATTGTTCGTCTCGGCTCAACTTTTGACTCAAACAATCAACACTATCTTTAATGTCATGCCATTTTTCAGCGATCTGCTGATCAAGTTTTTGCTGCATTTCTTTCGTCAATACTTCAGGTGGAGAAGGCTGTCTATCTAGCGACTTTTTCACCATTTTATGAATATCAACAAATAGATCATCTAGTTGTGGTTTTATTAGTTCTTTGATTTTTTGCATACAACTATTTTCGCTCTAAGTGTTTAATCGATAAAGATTTGACATTATCTTGCAATTGCTGGCGGGCTTGCTGTACATAGACATTCGGGATAAGTGAAGAATGCGGATGAAAAGCCTCTCGGTCACGTTGGTCATGACCATACAGGGCCTGAATTAAGTGAAAAGCTAATGCTGGTTTACCCTCTTGCTGCTCATGCATCAAAAAGTTCATGTCAAAATGACGTAACCAATTCGAATACATATTCTTTGGAAAGACTCCTTGCATATATGAATTCACCCATTTTCTCGATAAAGGGATTAACTTAATTTTCCTGCTCTGCCATTCTTTGACAGTTATCGGCAAGATATCTTTACTAAAAATGACCTTACCAAAAAGATCATTTACAGTTATCTTCTTCTTTGCAAAGACTTGTCTAAAAAATGAACCGTACGCTTCAATAATTTGTTCTAAAAAGGCAGTGTAATTTTGCAGTGTTTTTATGAAAAAATCAGATAAAGGGACAAAACGACCATCTTTTCTTGCTTTACTATTTTTTTTATCATTCACATATAAAAGCTTGAGCTCAACACAATAATCATCCAAATTCCCCAACAGGTTTTTTTTAGGCCGACTTGCCAAACTCAACAAACTGATATGCCACATCCAACACGCATATGCATTAAGTTGATTAATAATGTGCTTATCTTCTTGGATGTTTTCGTGACAATGTCTATGTAAAATATGGAATTGCTCTTTCACAAAATTGGGTTCAAGTGCCAGTTGGCTCCCTATCCTTCCTATAGATAATGCAGATTGCACTTTGAATTGTTGTTGCAATATTTTTAGTTCAGCCGTGTCTTCAGTAAAATGTGTGGAATGTGGTGTAAGTGCTTTTTCTAAAAAGGCTAGATATGTGCTACTGAGTTGAGTTTTCGGTAGCCCGCCATAATAGATACCAGGCATGTGATGCTGACTATCCCGCCCAGCAATTACATGAGCAAGATATTCATTATATGTTTCATAATATATATGAAAATATAATTGAGCCTGCAGTTTTTCTACAGTGATCGAACCTACAAACCGATTATCAAGCCAATTCTTAAGTTTCGTATTAATGTGTGTTGATGAAATTAGTGGATTCGATGCTTGTTCTATATAGTCAAACCAAGCAGAAGGTAAATGTAGTTGATGTGTCATCACTTCATTCCACCGCACATGATTTAAGCTCTTAATCTTCTGCTCTGTAATTTTAAGATTTAATTTGAGTAAATATTCGCGACGTCTACTTGAACCATTCTGGATCAAAATTCCATCTTGAATAAGCTCGTTAAAATCCATCAGTGCGACGGGTGATAATCCCGTCAAAAGTGACAATAAACATGCTGCAGCGATTGCAGCATCCCTCCAGTGCCCGGATAACTCGGTTCTCAACACATAAACAATTTGCTTCAGTATATCTGGCGCCAAATAATGTGGATTTGTAACAAAAGGAGCATGACGGCGCTGGCGATGCCGCATTAGATGCGTCGCATTATCGCTGAGTATATAATTTAAATTTTTAGACTTTTCATCTTCTGAATAAAACTCCATTTCAGGATCTAATAGATCAACTTCACCCTCTTCATCTTTGTGAAGAGCGGCATCATAAATACTGATCTTTGCGTTATGTCCAATATCTACTTGCTTACCCGTTTTAATTTCACGAAATTTTTTGAGTTCATTTTTCGTCGGCCATTGCAAAACTTTACTTTTTTTTGACTTACGCTGACGATGAACAACACGACGATCATCAAGTCTTTTAAAAATTATTAATAGAGCCGATAAATACTCTATGGCTTGTACTTGTTTGAAATCTTTAATATTAAAAAGTTGATTACGATCCTCCTTTTTCAAGTTACGTTCGTACATGACATAGCGATTTAGTAGCTCACTGCATTCTTGAAATAATTCAGCATGATTAGAATCCAGAACATATCGTGATACATAGCGAAAGAGATCACAAACATGTTTTTGCTTATTCTCAGCTTTATCAATTTCTGCAAATTCTTGATACTGCCGATATGTTAAAAAACTCGCTTGTAGAATCAAATAACGTTCAGACGACAGCTCTTGAGTATTACTAGTAGTCGGGCATGCAAAATAACTTAAAGAAGCTAGATAATAATATTTACCTAATTGTCTAGAACTAGATATATAGCCATATATCTGTTGTGCTTCCTTATTTAGAGCATGGGCTTTTTCACGTAAATCATCTGATAGATCGACAAATTGTGTATTCACAACATGATTGCGTAATAAACAATAATCTTTTTGGAATTTTTCTGCTAAATCTAAGAATTGCTCTTCTGTTTCAATCTTTGGCATATTCGCTTTCGCTTAATTTTTTATCAAATTGCATTGGTTAAATTCATTACGATCTGAACAATTTGGTAAAAGTTGATCTTTTATTGAACTCTTTGTCAGCTTAAAAAATCTAGCAAAAAATTTAGCATCCAGCTCTTTCTGAGCTTTTCTCTCAAAGCACAAGTGTTGCTGTGATTTTTCGATAAAATCATCAAGATTATGTATCAACTGTAAGATTGCAACATAATTAGAATGTACACGTAAGCATGGCTCCGTTTGCATTAATAGCAATATTTTTTGCCAAATTTTCACATAGATTATTTTGAACTTTGCTTGTACTACTACTTTCTGGCTCTGTTTAATCTTTTTGATTTTCAGTAGTTCTGAGTTAATTTTTACTATCTTAAATTGAACATTTTGTCGCTCAAAGCAAAAGGGCATGATAAATTGCCCCATAAATATCTCTATATTTTTTACTAAATAGTCAAATTTTAACATTTTTATCGATATAAAAAATGAGCATATCTTTGTATATTAAAATTCATTTAATTTATCAACTAAATTTTCTCAAAATTACAATTATCAACAAATACATATGGTTTACTTATCATGGGTGGTCTAAATTTTAAAAATTCTTCCACTTTTTTTTAGTTTTCTGTTATTACATGAAACAATACCGTTGTATTACATTTTGAAATGCTGTGTATGCAGCATTGATCAAAAAGATTCTCTGCTATACTTACTTCACGTGTAGCATCAATGGAGTTTCGAAATGCTCAGAACCACTGAACAGAAAAAAAAATATATTCAAGCGACACGTGCGCAAAACTATCAAGCCAGCCTAAAGCTTGAAGGCATTACAACGACAGCTCAAACAACTCAACAAAGTAAAGCTGAAATCTTGCAAAAATATAAGAAGTATTCGCAACCCGAAACTTAGTCAGGTGCATGTATGGATAAATATGGGGAAATGGGTGACAGCCTGTATTGTTACCCTGGCACAAATATCCTAAAGAACAAACTCAATATTCATGATGAACAAATTTTAGAACAAGCTGAACTAGAACTGTCTGGATTGGCAAGTAACTTAATTGAATATGCTGAACCACCTTACGACTTACAATACTTAAAATCAATTCATGCGCAGCTCTTTGGCGACTTATACGACTGGGCAGGAAAGTTAAGACAAATCGATATTTCCAAAGGTGACACCCGTTTTTGTAATTTTTCCCGTATTGAAATTGAAACCAATAAACTACTCAAACCGCTTCAAGAAAAAAAATACTTTCAAGGCTTAGCACCACAACAACTGATTCCTCAACTTGCCGACTTGTATTGTGAGCTTAATGTCATACACCCATTCCGTGAAGGTAATGGACGTACACAACGGATTTTCTTTGAGCATCTGATTGCTCATTGTGGTTATGGTATTGATTGGTCTCGCATTGACTCTCAACAACAATGGATTCAAGCCAATATTGAAGGTTTTTATGGTAATTTAAATCCATTAATTAAGATTTTTGAAATATGCTTTATTCAAAATACCTAAAATTTAAGTAGTCGAAGCCCACAATCCTTAATGAGCCATCATCTTTGCTTCAATCCACTGATTAATTTCCCAAATAAACCAACAATCACGATTCTTAGAAATCTTAATACTCTTCGGGTAATTTAGGATCGTAATATTCAGATTACTTATCCAGAATTGAATAGATCGTTAACTTAGATAGACTTTTAAGCAATGTAACTTGCCGCATGTTTATCAACATATGTCTCAAAAAAGTCTGCCCATACATAGATTTATGGCGTTTAGTGCTTAAATTTCAGATTAATCTTCGTCTGATGACCTGAATGGATGTTACAGATTACATGCAGGTGAATTACTCTGTGGCTGTATCATGGCTTTTGTGCAATCCAATCCATTTGATCCGAATGTTCTCTTTTGCAATAAAGCAGCCTCTTCTGCTTTTCCTGAACCAACGAACTATGTCATTGATTTGATTCAACCGACAACAGTGATGCTGAATCAAATCTCCAAAGAAGGGATTAAATGCAAGAAATGTGGTAAGAAAAAGATAGGGGATGGAAGTTATTATCCGTCTAATTGGAACCAGCCCATGAGTCGAGATCAGTTGAGTAAGAATCATTTTAAATGAATAAGAGAAGGATGGCTTACCTCACTTCTCCGAATAACAATGCTATGCTTTTCAACCAAGGTTATAAATTGGCAACTACATTTCATTCTTCTTCATGCTGGTCCTATAGCCTGTAGACAATTACTACATCATTTGCATTCAATGCTCAATACAGCCTGTCAGCAGAACCGCAGCGATACTTTTTTTCGTGCATACATGTAGTGTTTAAATCCATTCATTTTTCAATGATCCTCTGCCGTTTATCACATTTATGGTCGATCTTTAACCTTGTGAAAAATGCACATACCGATCCCTTCAAACTGTCAAATTTATGTATGCATGACATTTAAAGAAAATTATCTGATCAATTTTTTTAGGTAAAATTCATCAAGAAAAAGTTATTATTATTCATAACATCACCAATAACCACATAAAAACAATAATTTAATAAATTATTCTTCCAATTTTTTTATATTTAGTGTTATTCGCATAGGTAAATGACATGCCTATAAAGCATATTAATAAAATTCTTTTCATCTTAATCCCTCTCAAATAATTAGAATATCAACTGTATGATATTTAATAAAAGCCAACATGGCTTAGACTATTTCCAAATATATAAAGTAAAGCCAACAAAACTTTAAATGTATATAAAAAATGGTTAAATAATTGCAAGGGGGGCTTTAAAACGTTTTAATCGTAAAGCATTTCCTAGTACAAATATTGACGAGAGAGCCATTGCACCAGCAGCAAATACAGGAGAAAGTAGCAGTCCAAATTGCGGATAAAGTACACCTGCTGCAATAGGAATCAGAGCTGCATTGTAAACAAATGCCCAAAATAAATTTTCACGAATATTGGTTATAGTCGCTTTGCTTAAAGCGATAGCATTCGGCACTCCTTTCAGGTTGCCAGACATCAAAACCACATCAGCAGCTTCAATAGCTACGTCTGTACCTGTACCTATCGCTAAACCAATATCTGCTTCTGCAAGTGCAGGGGCATCATTAATGCCATCTCCAACATATGCGAGTTTACCATATTGATTTTTTAATTTTTTAACGGCCTCTATTTTACCTTCTGGTAAGACTTCTGCAATAACCTCATCAATACCTAGTTTTTTTGCAATCGCTTGAGCTGTATGACGGTTATCACCTGTAATCATGGCAACCTTTAAACCTAACTGGTGTAACGCTTCAATTGCAGCAAATGTTGATTCTTTAATTGGATCTGCTACAGCAATAATGGCAGCAAGTTTCTGGTCAATCGCAACATAGAGAGGGGTTTTTCCTTCTTCTCCCAAACGATCCGAAAATTGAGAAAAAACATTAGGATTCAAACCTAGTTTTTCCATATATCGATCTGCACCAATATGAACCAAATGTTCAGACACCGTTGCTTCTATTCCATAGCCCGTGACTGACTTGAAATCAGCAACAGGAGACAGGATTAATTCCTTATCTATAGCGGCTTGTACAATTGCTCGAGCAATAGGATGCTCAGACTTTGATTCAACGGCTGCCATAAGTGAAAGTACGGCATTGTATTCAAAACCTTCTAAGACATGCAGATCAGTTAAAATTGGTTTCCCTTCAGTCAGAGTCCCGGTTTTATCAACTGCAACCACTTTAGTTTCTTTGAGCAGCTGTAAAGCTTCCCCTTTACGAAATAAAACACCCATTTCAGCACCACGCCCAGTTCCCACCATGATTGATGTCGGCGTTGCCAGCCCCATTGCACAAGGACATGCAATAATGAGTACCGCAACAGCATTAACTAAACTAAAAGTTAGGGCTGGTTCAGGGCCGAAGATAAACCACGTAAGAAAAGTTAAAAGAGAGAGACCCATGACTACAGGTACAAACCACATGGTAATTTTATCAACCAATGCCTGAATAGGCAGCTTGGAACCCTGTGCCTGTTCAACCATTCGGATGATTTGAGAAAGCACTGATGAACTACCAACAGAGGTGGCTTTGATATTTAAGCTGCCACTTTGGTTAATTGTTCCTCCTACCACAGTAGAGCCTATCGTTTTTTCAACGGGCATAGGCTCGCCAGTAATCATGGATTCATCAATAAAACTTTGGCCGTGAATAACTTCACCATCGACAGGGATACGCTCACCTGGTCTAATCTCTACAATCGTTCCTGTTTGAACTTCGGCAATCGGAACTTCTATCACCTGATTATTGAGCTGTATTCTGGCAACTTTAGGCTGCATTCCAACTAGATGTTGAATTGCTAAAGACGTTCGGCCTTTTGCCTTGGCTTCAAAAAATCTACCTAATAGAATTAAAGTGATAATAACCGCTGCAGCTTCATAATAAACATTGACCGTGCCTTGTGGCAGGACACTTGGAAAGAAAGTAGCAACCACTGAATAAAGATAAGCAGCCAATGTTCCTACAGCCACCAAGGAATTCATGTCTGGTGCTAAGCGGAATAAACTTGGGATGCCTTTTTTGAAGAAGCGTCGGCCTGGAAAAATTAATGCTACTGTGGTCAAGAAAAATTGCATTAACCAGCTATTTTGTTGGCCAATGTTATCCATCATAAACGTATGAAAGGCGGGAATCAGGTGTGATCCCATTTCTAAAATAAAAACGGGTAGAGTCAATAAGACTGACAAAATTAAATCTTTTTTAAGTTTTTCTAATTCAATATTCTTTTTATCTTGAAAGCTTTCCGTAGTTTGATGAACTGACTTTGCTTCAAACCCTGCTTTGGTGACAGCCTGAATTAACGAGTCACGAGTGACAGATGAGCTTGCCTGAATAGTCGCTTTTTCAGTAGCCAGATTTACATGAGCTGATTCCACACCCTCAACAGATTTTAAGGCCTTTTCTACTCGACCTACACAAGAAGCACATGACATACCCTCTATCGTAAGCTCTATCGGTTGCAATACTTCCACTTCGTAGCCTGCTTTTTCTACGACTTTAATCAAAGTAGCGCGATCAAGTGGTTGATGTCCATAAATGACTGCTTTTTCGGTTGCCAGGTTTACATGAGCTGATTCAACCCCCTCAGCAGATTTTAAAGCTTTTTCCACACGCCCTACACAAGAAGCACATGTCATCCCTTCAATCTCTAATGTTTCACAGTAGCGTGGCGTATCAGTCATTTCGGTACTCATATACGATCTCTATCATTTAGATATGCTGAGTTCTATATGCGAAGATCAGCTCGAACCAAGATAATTGGGAATTCAGGCAGCACTTTTATTGCAAGCAAGTACAGATTTTATCTGTACGATGAGAAAAACAAGAGTAAGTAAAGTGATAAGGGATTACCACTTTACTCTAACAGAGATTAAGCAGGCTCAGCTGTAAATCCACGCTCACTGAGAGTGGCAATGACTTGATCCTGACTCACCGTTGTGTTGATTTCAACGATACGGTTTTGTAAATCAATATCGAGTGATGCATTCGAGTCGAGCTCTTTAATTGCAGTAGTAATGCCTCGTGCACAACCACCACAAGTCATATTAGCGATGTGAAATTTCATATGTTGCTCCTTTTTAACAAAATATTTGTTTAAACCATTAGAACAGTAACTCTAAACTTTCACCATACAACCAGCCTTTCTCTGAATCAGTTACTTGCTGTAACTTGGTCTGTTTACATCCATAGTTTTCATCAGAGTATTCTAAAGCATAGCGTTCTAATGACTACAGTAAAAGTACTTAACCAACATTAACGTGACTTAAAAATGACATTTTTGTCATCTACGATCACTTTGAAATTTATAAGATAGTTATTTCAATCAATAGTAGTGAACTGAATAGATGAGACTCTTATGGATTGAAGCTAAAAACCGGTGACTACCTTTAATGTATAAATGCCTTATGATGCGATTTTACTGTTCTGATTGTCGTAAGCTGGCAGTCCAGTAGAAACTTTATTGCTCAGCTACAAAAGATAAAAGTACTAATGTTAAATTTCCTCAATAACCTTATTTTGAAATTCTCTTATTCAATACCCACTACTGTTGTTATATAGCCGGTTGTTAATAGAATTGATAGGCCTAATAACATCTCAAATAAAATGGCATGACTAAGGTGTTTAGCGAATTTAGGATGTTGAAGACGCGGGGTGAAATACCATTTGTTGAAGGCAGCTAAAAGTAGAATACTTATAACAAAAAACATTTTAACCATGAAACCATAGCCATATGCAGTATTGATTAAGGTATTAAAATCTTTAATTAAAAGAAGAGCTACACTAGCGCCACAGGCGATTAATATCCCAACAATGAAAGCAGCAATACGTCCAAATACATGCATGCGATCTTTTAAAGGTAAACCACTTATTTCCCGGCTGGTTTTCCATAACGGATACAAAGCCCCCATCCATAACGACATAACTAGAATATGGATTGATAATAAAATTTGAGCAAGTAAGGTTAAATTAGCGACATGTCCGAGCTGGGAAAAACTAAAAATAATCGGGATAAGTAAAATACAAAATATTGAACTTTCAATTATAGAAAACTCACCTTTGTTCCTGTTAACTTTAACCACCATGAGAAGAAGTAAAAGAGCAAAACTAATAGAACGAAGAACGTATATATACCCCGTCGGAGTATTAACCAATATATTAATATACGTGGGGTCCACCATACCTGTAATACCAGTATTGGCAAAACTACCAATCAGAATAAAAAATCCCAAGGTACTGGAAATTAGGCCTAATCCAGCGCCAATTGTAATATATTTAAGAATCGATTCTTTTAGTTCAAGATATTGTCTAAGTAAAAAATAGCAAAAGGCTCCACCAACGACAAAAGCTACACTTAAATATAAAATAACCTTAGTTAACCAAGTGGCCCACATCCAATATTCAGAAATCATTATTTTTGTCCATTCTAGAACAACATGCCAGCACCTCACTGACATGTTGAAAGGTAATCAATTCTTATTTAGTTGATTTGATAGTGAAACTATATTCACCATTCATGTTGTGACCATCTTTCCCCATTGTTGTCCAGACAACGGTATATTTACCTTTTTTCAGTTTCGGAAGAGCGACATCAAAGGATTTCTTTAAGTCATGAGTAACTTTATATTTTAAAGGAACATCTCTTCGCTGAGCATCCAGTAACTTAATATTCATCAACATAACCTCTGCACCAAAGTTAAGGGTCAAGTTCTTTGGTTGACTAAGGATAGATGCATTTTCCGCAGGAATCGCACTCACTAAACTCACATGAGCGAACGTAGTTGTAGTAGCCACAATCATCGTTGCAGCTACTACAACATTACGTAGAGCAGTCATTTTATTTTGAAATAATTTCATTTACGTTTCCTCTTGATTCGTTAGTTCATTAGAGATGACTTTATAAAATCTATATTTAATGAGACCACATCATCTCCTCTTATATTTCAATTATTAGTGAGAGACAGAAACATAGCGATGACTTCAAAATTACATTTTTGTCATTTTTAAAATTTAAAATCTTTAACTATTAAAATAATCTTATTGAAAAATAATGATCATTTAACAAACAAATTATGTAGGTGGTTGATTTATGAAATGTAGTAATCATTTTGTCTAAGAAAATAGTAGCTATTTAATTTTTTATATTTTAGTGGCTTTGTTGCACAAACATTCAAAAGCTAAACTTCTTCCAAGTTATCTAAATTTAAGTGGCAACTTGGGTGTGAGGTCGACCTAAATCTGTAAATTTATTTAATACGGCCACACGTGCATGAATCTCATTGACTTGGCTTTGAAAGTTTCTCGCACGGAGTTTATCGCCTAATAATTTAATGCAATGCATCTTGGTTTCTATCAGACTTCTGCGATGATAGCCTGACCAATTTTTCCATATTGTTCTTCCTAAACGTTTAACTGTTCGAAGTAATTCATTTCGCTCTAGCGAGCTGGTCTTCGTATCTTTCCAAGGTTTCGCATTTTTTCTTGGCGGAATCACCGCATGTGCTTGTCGGTCTGCAATTACTTGACGGCATTGCTTGGTGTCATAAGCCCCATCAGTATAGACAGAGTCAATCTGCTCATCTTGTGGAATCTGATCGAGTAAATCACCAAGCACTTGTGAATCACTCACATTATTTGTAGTGAGTTGAATAGCGCGTATTTGAAGGGTTTCAGCATCTATACCAATATGAAGTTTAGGCCATTGGCGACGATATTCAGGTTGGTGTTTCTTACGCTTCCATTCACCTTCGCCTAGAAACTTTAAGCCAGTAGAATCGACGAGTAGCTGGAGGCCATTACTGCTTTTTTGATAGTTAATTGCAATATCAATATGCTCTTGTCTTCTGCAGATGGTGGAATAGTCTGGTGCTGTCCAATCTAATCTATAAAGATGAATGAGACTTTGCACAAAGCCAGTGACCATGCGTAAAGAAAGATGAAATAAGGATTTGATCATTAAACAGCATTGGATGGCTGTATCTGAATAAGTTTGATTTCGACCATGTTTACCTTTGGGTTGAGCGTACTATTGAGTCTTGGGATCAAACCAAATTGAGAGATTTCCTCGATTTATTAATGCACTGTTATAAGAAGACCAATTGGTTGTACGATAGATTTTAGGTGTGGGCTTATTCATTTTAGAATTATATTGTGGAATAAGCCTTTAGAGATAGGTTTGTGCAACAAAGCCTATTTTAGTTTAAATATAAACATGTTATGTTTAATTTGATCTAATATAAATTTGTGGGCTAAGCACATGACTCAAACACGTCCAAGAATGACCAAATTATTTGAACAGCTTGGTTTAGCTTCTACTGAAGAAGCAATTGCAAAATTCATAGAGAGCCATCAGCTAGCTGGAGATGTTTTTTTAACACAAGCAATTTTTTGGACTGATGCTCAACGTCATTTTTTAGAAGAAAAACTACACTCTGATGGTGAATGGACGACAGTGATTGATCAATTAAATGAGTCTTTACATGAAAATTCAGTAAAATAATTTTCCGTTAGTATTAAGGATCTACATTCTTCCCTGCATTGAATACAACTCATTCATACAGTAGTACTGTTTTGGAGATGGAATCTCTATTATATAAGTAGTAGATTCCTTACTCTGAAATTTGGATTATAAACCCTAATATTAAAAATAATCTTCTTTACCTTCTATCTAATAAATATACCAATAAGTTTAATAATTAAATTATCCACCCTTTTTTCTATAAAAAACTATTTTGATCAACTGTATTTTTTCTTTAAAGGAATAACAGTGTAAATTACATTAAGAATGTGTCTCTAACTAGCCTTGGAGTCATCTAATCATTTCATTTTTATTTTTTTAAGCACATAAAATCATAACAACTTTAATAGTTTTAAAAGATTAATATTAGACCTCTTGCAAAAATCATTTATTGACCAACTCCATGTTGTAAATTGCAGCAATCAAATTGAGGCGTAAACCCATGCGTTTACGCCGATTACGATAACGTTCAGCAAGAATTTTAAAGGTCTTTAATTTACCATTTACATGCTCAATTCGGATACGTCGTTTTCCAATTTCACGATTGATTTGCTTATGTAGCAGCGTTAATGGTTTCTTTTTGCTTGATTTTATGGGAATGAGGCAACTCACTCCTAGTCGATTCAAACCTTGATAGCCTTTATCTGCAAGCAACAACCCCTTGTATCTTTGTTTTTTGCGTTGCCTTCTAAATAATTGAACATCATGCACACTACCGTGTGCAATGGCTGTTGATATGATCTGACGTGTTTCGTAGTGAATCATCAGCTGGGCTTTGATGGTGTGACGCTTTTTCTTGCCACTATAATACTTTTTCTGTTTTTTTGGGACGTTCTATGGTTATCTCGGTAGCATCAACCACGACAACTTCCCAATCTAAACCTTCACCTTGTGGTAATTTTTTAGGTAAATGAAATTTATCGGATTTTATTAAGATATTCTCAATCTTTTGAATAATTCTAGAAGCATTAGATTCATGTATACCATAGCTCATCGAAACATGAAAAAGTGTTCGATATTCACGCCAATAACTTAAGGTCATCAATAGCTGATCTTCAAGCGAAAGTACAGAAGGTCTTCCTCGTCGACTAACACTTTGAGCAGCTCTCAATACTTCAAGCATTTCTGCAAAAGTTGAGGTTTGTATTCCGACAAGTCGTTTAAACTGGCTGTTTGACAGTGTTTTTACTTTTGAGTAGTTCATGGAACAATAATAATCGAAAATGGCGTATTGTTTGATACAAAAAACGACCAATAAATTGATCGTTTTTTGATTTATGCAAGAGATCTATTAAATAAAATTTTTGTCATCTCAGCATAGACTATATATTTCGAGAAGATCTCAAAATTACATTTTTGTCATTTTTAAAAATAATTAATTAATAGTGCTAAAATTTTTAAGAGAGACAGAGAATAACCAAAAATTTCATCAGTTTAGTAGTCAAATTCCTAGACTCTGTTCAGTACTAAAACATAGCTTTTACTTCCAAATTATTTAAAGGAAAAAATTATGATGAAATTCAAAAACATTTTTTTGGGCTTATGTATCGCAGCCGCGTCATTGAATACATTTGCACAGCAATCCGATGAACACAAAGATCACCACCCTGAAAAAACAACACCATCTGCAGTAACAATTAAGCAAACAGTTACCAGCACCACTGCTACAGATAAAATGGCTGCAATGGATCAACACATGAAGGCGATGCAAGCCATGCATGAGAAGATGATGGCTGCAAAAACCCCACAAGAACGTCAGAAACTTATGGCTGAGCACATGAAACTCATGCAACGAGGTATGAGTATGATGAAACAGATGGGCAGCCAAAGCATGAATGCAAATATGGCTGACCGTCAGCAGATGATGGAAAAACGTATGGACATGATGCAATCCATGATGCAGATGATGATGGACTGTATGCCTCCGTCAGCAACTAAATAGTTACCCATGAATTAGGGGAAAGCACCATGAATCACCAACACCAAGAAAATAATTCAGTACCTAACTTTTGGTCTACACGTTATGCCATTGGTCTAATCGTGCTGGGTGGTATCGCAGCTTATTTTCTATTAACGGAACATTTAGCCCACGTTATCGGTGCTTTGCCTTATTTATTCCTTTTAGCGTGTCCACTGATGCATATTTTTATGCATGGTGGTCATGGGCATAACCACTCGCAGCAAAAAAAATCCGATATATCTGATAACAAAAAATAGCTCTTATCAGGAGATCCATCATGAATCATGCGGAATCGGCTTATGGTTTATGGACGCTGGTTATCATTAACTCAGCAGTTTTTATCATGTTCGCTTTCAGTTTTTTTAGACCTTCCACTGCGCGCGATTGGCGTACATTTGGGGCCTTTTCGGCTTTTATCATTGCTCTATTTGTCGAAATGTATGGTTTTCCTTTAACCATTTACCTGTTATCTGGTTGGCTTCAAACTCGCTTCCCTCAACTTGACTTACTTTCTCATAATGCAGGTCACTTGTGGTCAACGCTATTAGGTGAAAAAGGTGATCCACATTTTGGCATTTTGCATATCGCCAGTTACGTTTTCTTGGGCTATGGATTTTACCTGTTATCAACGTCATGGCACGTGCTGTACAACGCGCAACGTCAGCATTCTTTAGCGATCACAGGCCCTTATGCACGTATACGTCACCCACAATACGTGGCTTTTGTGATGATCTTGCTGGGTTTTTTATTGCAATGGCCAACTTTACTGACACTGATTATGTTTCCAATCCTACTCTTAATGTACAGCCGCTTGGCAATTAAGGAAGAGGCTGAAATGAGTAAACAGTTTGGCGCTGTCTATGACAGCTATGCTCAACAGACTCCGAGATTTATTCCAAAATTCGGCCATAAAACCACTTTACCATAAGAGAATTATTTATGTCAGATCAAAAAAATCATAACCAGGACCATATGGCACAGGCTACAACAGACGTACTGAAAGACCCAGTCTGTGGTATGACCGTCACTGAAGAATCGAAATACCATGAGGAATTTAAGGGGAAAACTTACTTTTTTTGCAGTGATAAATGTCAATCAAAGTTTCATAGCAGCCCGGTGCAATATATCGCTAAACCCGCAACGACGACTGCCGATGCACATACACAGCATCATCAGACTGTTCAACACGTTAATGCGGCAAGCACAACAGGTACGACCATCTATACATGCCCAATGCATCCAGAAATCAGGCAAGATCATCCTGGAAACTGTCCTAAATGCGGAATGACACTAGAGCCACTCATTCCTGAATTAGAGGAAGATGAGAATCCGGAGTTACGTGATTTCCGCCGACGCTTCTGGTGGACACTGCCATTGACCATCATCGTGACTTTTTTGGCGATGTTTGGTCATCAAATGAACCTGTTCAATATGGCTGTTCAGAGCTGGATTGAACTGGTGTTGTCACTCCCAATTGTACTTTGGGCAGGTTGGCCATTTTTTTCCCGGGGTTGGCAATCGGTTGTGAATCGCAGCCCGAACATGTGGACGCTGATTGGTTTGGGCACTGGAGCTGCATTTATTTATAGTGTGGTCGCAACCATTGCACCGCAAATCTTCCCAGACTCATTTATTTCCATGGGTCGTGTCGCTGTTTACTTTGAAGCTTCAGCGGTCATCATTTCATTGACCCTACTGGGACAAATATTGGAGTTAAAAGCACGTTCGCAAACTTCTGCTGCAATTAAGTCACTCCTTGGGCTCGCTCCTAAAACAGCTCGCCGAATCCTGCCTGATGGAACTGAAGAAGATGTTCCTCTAACGCATGTCCATGTAGGAGATTTACTCAGAATTCGCCCAGGTGAAAAAGTGCCTGTGGATGGTGTAATCACTGAAGGAAGTAGTTCAGTGGATGAATCGATGCTGACAGGTGAACCTTTACCGATCACTAAACGCATCGGTGATAAAGTCATTGGTGCTACCCTGAATACCAATGGTTCCCTAATCATGCGTTCAGAGAAAATTGGTTCAAGTACCATGTTATCCCAGATCGTACAGATGGTGGCGCAAGCTCAACGATCGAGAGCACCAATGCAACGTATGGCTGATCAGGTAGCAGGTTGGTTCGTCATGGCTGTAGTGACCATTGCCTTGCTTACCTTCTTTGGATGGGGACTATTCGGCCCAGAAGAATCAAGCTGGGTTTATGCATTAATCAATGCTGTGGCAGTACTCATTATTGCCTGTCCTTGTGCACTAGGCTTGGCAACTCCAATGTCTATCATGGTTGCGACGGGTCAAGGTGCTACTCATGGTGTGCTGTTCCGTGATGCAGCAGCCATTGAGAATCTACGCAAGATTGACACACTAATCATCGATAAAACAGGTACGTTAACTGAAGGACGCCCTGTATTCGATCGTGTGGTTGCCGCATCAGGTTTCGATGAATCTGAAGTATTACGTTTAGCCGCCAGTCTTGATCAAGGCAGTGAACACCCGCTAGCCGAAGCGATTGTAAACGCAGCACACGAACGTGGCCTGTCTCTTGAAACACCAGATAATTTTGAATCGGGCTCAGGGATTGGTGTTCGAGGTCAAGTGGGCGATCGTCAGTTAGCTTTGGGCAACACAGCACTGATGGAGCAATTGGGTATCTCGGTACAATCTCTGATTCCGCAAGCCGAAGAGCTGCGTTCGGAAGGTGCAAGTGTGATGCATCTAGCCATCAATGGTGAATTGGCCGGTCTGCTTGCAGTATCCGATCCCATCAAAAAAAATACCCCAGAAGCACTTGCCACCCTGAAGGAAGCGGGTCTACGTATCGTGATGGCAACAGGAGATGGTCTCACCACTGCCCGTTCAGTCGCAGCACGTCTAGGCATTGATGAGGTACATGGCGAAGTCAAACCCGCAGATAAACTAGAACTGGTCAGCAAATTGCAGAAGGAAGGTCGCATCGTGGCTATGGCTGGTGATGGCATCAATGATGCACCAGCCTTGGCTAAAGCTGATGTCGGTATCGCTATGGGAACCGGGACTGATGTTGCAATGAATAGTGCCCAAGTTACGCTGGTCAAGGGAGATTTACGAGGGATTGCTGTTGCCCGTTCACTTTCGGAAGCTACTGTTGGCAACATGAAACAGAACCTCATGTTTGCTTTCCTTTACAATGCTTTGGGTATCCCTATCGCGGCTGGCGTACTATATCCATTTACCGGTTGGTTGTTGTCACCGATGATTGCCGCCTTGGCTATGAGTTTGAGTTCAGCTTCAGTCATCACCAATGCCCTTCGCCTGCGAAATAAAAAGTTATGATAGAGAGTTCTTTTCTTCCACCAGATGTACCAGGTCTTATTGCAGCACTTGCCATCGGCCTGCTCATTGGTTTAGAACGAGGATGGAATGATCGTGAACTGCCAGAAGGCAGCCGAGTAGCAGGCCTACGTACCTTCACATTGACAGGATTACTCGGAGGAGTGCTCGGTCATTTACAGCCAAACTTTGGGCCTTGGCCACTAGTCGCAGCCGTATTAGGGCTTTCCCTTTTACTTACGGTATCCTACGCGCGTACCGCAAAAATTTCCGGTAATTTAAGCGCTACCACGACGATCGCGATGCTGTTGACATTAGTTTTAGGTGCATATGCATCCCATGGTAATGTTACTTTAGCATTAACCGCGGCTGTAATCGTCGCTGTATTTTTGGATCTCAAGCCAACCTTACACGGTTGGCTACGCTTGATAGAGCATCGTGAATTAACCGCATCCCTGCAGTTGCTGGTACTTTCTGTCGTTATATTACCCTACTTACCCAATACGGGTCTGGGACCTTTTGCTGCATTAAATCCTTACCAGTTATGGTGGGCAGTGATCCTGATTGCCGGACTCTCTCTGGCAGGTCATTTTGCCATGCGGCTCACCGGTTCAGAAAGAGGCATACTCTGGACAGGTCTATTGGGTGGTTTGGCATCTTCTACAGCTGCAACTGTCGCACTGGCACGCTATACACGCCAGCACCCCGTCATGGTCAGTGCTGCTATTTCTGGAACATTGGCTGCCTGTGGCATCATGTTTTTTCGTATGGTTGTGCTGATAGGCGTCATTGAGCCAGCATTGCTAAGCACTTTTGGTGGTGCAATGATGATTGCGGGAATCCTTCTGCTGGGTATGGCATTGTGGAGACAACGCCAAATTACCAGCGCTGAAAACAACGATCGAACAATAGAAGCAATGGCTCCTTTTGATCTTGGGACAGCATTCAGCTTCGCTGCTTTCCTGGCTGTCATGGCAGTCTTGGTCCCGGCAGCAAAACAATGGTTGGGCACCAGCGGCATCTTCGTATTATCGACTATTTCTGGGCTAGCAGACGTAGATGCTATTTTAGTCTCACTTGCCCGCCTGCATAGTACTGAAGGCTTAACAACAAATGTGGCTGCTGTCGCGCTAGGGCTGGCCACACTGAGCAACATGTTAAGCAAAGCGACAATTGCATGGATGACAGGGGGGGCACAGTTTGGCCGAGCTATCATATTTGGCTACACAATTGCCATGATAGGTGCTGGCGTAGCTCTGGCTCTCAGTTTGAACTTTATGTAAGGTCAACTCGGGTAAATGGAAGATGTTCAAAAAAATGAGTTAAAATGATTCCCCTTGCATGGATTCACTTTGAAAAACAATGGTAAAAATGATTCGACCATTGAGGGATTCAGCCTGGATGGTCGCCCCAAGCATATCAAGAATAGATTTTGTTATCGCGAGCCCTAAGCCGGTTCCTTCTTCTGTTCTTTGTCTAGATGCATCTGTTCGATAAAATCGATCAAATAACCTGGATAGTTGTTCAGGAGAGATTTCAGGGCCTTCATTTTCAATTGAAAATATTGTGTTATCTAAATTCTGTTGAAGTTTTATGCGTATTGTAGAATTCTTATTTCCATATTTAACTGCATTAGATAATAGATTGCTGAGTGCTCGACGTAACATAGCAGGATCACCTTTGACATTTCCAGATCCTGTTTGTTGAAGCGTCATATTTTTTTCGGCAGCTAGCGCATCATAGAAATCAAATAAGGCTGTAACTTCTTTAACCAGGTCAATATTCTGTAAGTTCTGTAATTTTAGGCCATGTTCTGCTTTTGCCAAGAAAAGCATATCGGATACCATTCGAGTCAAACGTTCTAATTCTTCTAAATTAGAAAATAGTACTTCTTGATAGGTACTGGTATCTCGTTTACGGGCAAGACATACTTGAGTTTGAGTCATTAAGTTATTAATCGGTGTTCTAATTTCATGCGCTAAATCAGATGAAAAATCGGAAAGCCTTTCTAAAGCTGATTCTAGTCTGTCGAGCATATCATTGAAGGCAATTGCTAATGATTTTAGTTCTGTTGGTGTGTGCTCAACTTCTAAACGTTCTGAAAGATGTTGGGCAGAAATGCCTTCTGCGACCTTAGCCATTTTTTGCACGGGTCTTAAACCTCTCCAGGTTGCAAACCAGCCTAAAAACATTAAACAAATCGTACCGGCTAAACCAATGTAAAAAAGTTGACGCTTAAAATCATTTAAAAAATGTAGATGTTCAGATGTATCGATCCCCACAATAATGCGTACAGATTGTATTTCAGTATTTTTGTTTATATCCGTGTTGTAGATCATGCCACGATAGGTCTTATTCTTAATTTTCCATTTAATCCAAGGGTTATTTGCTGACTTGATTAACTGTTGAGTATTAATGATTGAAGATGCTGAACTAAATAAAATCTGACCTGCCGGTCGTTCTATTTGGACCATAAGATCATGGTGTCCAACTAAAGCATCTTTCAAATATAGATCAAGTTCTGGAGAATTTTTAGGATGCTGTTGGAGAAGATTCTGAATAAGCTGGATTTTACCTTCTAATTGGGTACGATCTTGCGTTTCAAAATGATGCATCACTAATTTATGGATGAAAAACCCCATCATAATGAGAATGCATATAGTCGATAATGAGAAAATAATACCAATACGAAAACTGATAGATTTGAATAATTTATTATTCATCTTCTACCTCTAATACATACCCCATTCCTCGAATATTCTGAATTAACTTAGGGGTAAAATTACTATCTACTTTATTTCTTAATCGTTTAATAGCGACTTCAACTACATTTGTATCACTATCAAAGTTCATATCCCAAATTTGAGATGCAATAAGTGCTCTTGGTAGAATTTCACCTCTTCTACGCATAAAAAGCTCCATAAGCGCAAATTCTTTAGCCGTCAGATCAATGCGTTGACCTGCTCGTGTTACCCGACGTTTTCTCAAATCAAGTTCTAAATCAGCAATCTTAATAATATTATTATCTTCTCTTTGTTGCCCTCGTCTAAGGAGCGTTTTTATTCGAGCTAGAAGCTCTGCAAAAGCAAAAGGCTTAACTAAATAATCATCAGCGCCTAGCTCTAATCCTTTTACTCGATCTTCGATTTGATCTCGGGCGGTAAGAAAAAGAATGGGCATTGTTTTACCGCTGCTACGAATATCATTGATAATATTCCAACCATTTAGTCCAGGTAACATCACGTCTAAAATAATTAAGTCATACTCTTCAGAAAGAGCTTGATGTTTACCCGTTAACCCATCTGTAACCCAGTCCGTAATATAGCCAGCTTCGGATAAACCTTGCTTGAGATAATCACCAGTTTTTTGTTCATCTTCAACTAATAGTATTCTCATCTCAGAATCCTAAGTTATTCATTAAAACTATAATAACGTTATAAAACATCTGATCGAGATAGATTACAAAAATGTCATTTTCAAGTCACTTAGATGTTCAGTGCTTCACTTTATTGTAGTAGCAAGAAATTAACTTTTAGAGAAACTTATGAAAACTGTAGTGCGTCGTAGTCTAACAATTTTAATGTGTGCTGGAACTTTAATTGCTGGTACTCAATCTTGGGCAAAAGATGTATCAACCTCAAGTGCCACTAAAACGGTAAAAGCACAGGAACCTTGTACAAAACCTTGTAAAATGGAAAAAGATGACAAGACTCAGCAAGATCATAGTCAACATCAGTCTCCTAACTCATCTGACATGTCAAAAATGGATCATTCTATGATGAATATGGACCATTCTAAAATGGATCATTCAAAGATGAATATGCCTGGTAGCAATAAATAATTTTATAAATAGCGAGAAAGAAGTATTAAAGTTTATACTAAATATTTGCTTTATTACTTCAATCTTGACCTTTCTAAAGGTGAGATAGAATGTCAAAAAAGTTAAGTCATATACTCTTAATTGGAGTTGGTTTATTTTCATCAACTTGGGTAATGGCGGCAGTTAAAGAATATGATTTAACAATCGCTGAACAAACTGTAAATATCACAGGAAAACCAGTTGAGAGAATTACTGTAAATGGTAAATTCGTTGCACCACTTCTTGAATTTGAAGAAGGTGATGAGGCCGTTATCCGTGTTCACAATAAGTTAAAAAATCAGGACTCTTCAATCCATTGGCATGGCTTATTATTACCTGGAATTATGGATGGTGTACCTGGATTTAACAAATTTAATGGCATTGCCCCTAATAAAACTTATGAATATAAGTTTAAAGTCCGCCAAAATGGTACTTATTGGTATCATTCACATAGTAAAGGACAAGAACAAGACGGTTTATATGGTGCTTTTGTTATTTATCCTAAAGATAAAACTCCACTAACAGCTGCTGAAAAAACTGATAGAGATTATGTGGTTTTGCTTTCTGATTTTCATAATTCAACAAGTGATCAAATCACAAAGAATCTTAAAAAAGAAGCAGATTACTATCAGAACCGTCGAGAAACGGTATTTGATGTCATGAAACAAGTTAAACGTGATGGATTAAAGGCAACTTGGCAAGACCGCTCTATGTGGAATCAGATGCGGATGTTGAAAACAGATATGTCTGATGTCACAGGCTATACATTTTTAATGAATGGCAAAACACCTCAGCAAAACTGGACCGGTAATTTTAAAGCTGGAGAAAAAGTTCGCCTTCGATTTATTAATGCTTCTGCAATGTCATTTTTTGATGTACGAATTCCAAATTTAAAAATGACAGTGGTAAGTGCCGATGGTCAACCTGTAAAACCTGTTCCTGTAGATGAGTTCCGTATAGGTACTGCTGAAACTTATGATGTCATTGTTGAACCGAAACAAGCCCATTATCAAATCGAAGCTGAATCTATTGATCGTACTGGATTTTCGGTTGGAACCTTACATGATGAAAATACCTCACCTGTAAAACAAATTGAGATGCCTAAGCCTCGTCCTCGTTCTTTATTGACTATGGAAGATATGGGAATGAATCATGATATGTCTTCTATGAAAGGCATGAATCACGATATGTCTTCTATGAAAGGTATGGATCATGATATGTCTTCTATGAAAGGCATGAATCACGATATGTCTTCTATGAAAGGTATGGATCATGATATGTCTTCAATGAAAGATATGAATCATGATATGTCTTCTATGAAAGGCATGAATCACGATATGTCTTCTATGAAAGGTATGAATCATGATATGCCGATGAATAGCGCTACTGTTAAGGCGGCTTCAGACAAGAATGATAATACCGTATTTGGATGGGCAAATGCTTCAACACCTGAAGGTAATAAAGCATTGCAATATAGTGATTTGCAATCGTTAGATCCTCAAAAAGACACTCGTGCAGCTGAACGTGAAATAGAGATCCGTCTTGGTGGAAACATGGAGCGTTATATTTGGACAATAAATGGTAAAAAATTTAATGAAGCCGACCCACTAGTGGTGAAGTATGGTGAACGTATACGCTTGAAATTTGTGAACGACAGTATGATGGCTCATCCAATGCACTTACATGGCATGTTTATGCAACTAGAAAATGGCCAGGATGCTAGTAATATGCCAAATAAACATACTGTAATTGTCCCACCAGGTAAAACAGTTACAACCTTATTAACGGCAGATGAGTTAGGTGAATGGGCTATCCATTGTCATTTGCTCTATCACATGTCTGCTGGGATGATGAATAAGCTTATTGTTGCAAATGTCGATAGCAATAGTTCTGATTCAAAAGATGTTGTTGCTCAACCTATTAATAATGATAAGGGGGTAAATCAACATGCACACCACTAAAAAACTCTATTCTAAAACACTTGTATCTTTAGCCTTGTTAGGATTAACAAGTGTTGCCTTTGCCAATGATCCATCTACCGGAAATCTAGTAAATAGCTCTCAATCAGAAAGTATGAGAGTGCTGTTAAAAGAACCAGGTGGGTTAGGTTATGCTGAAAGGAATACTTATCAAAAAACAACTTCTGGTAATGATGGAGATAATAGTACAGGGTTTGAAACTGTAATTCCCAATGGTCAGAATCATGATAAGCATCTTAAAGAACATGGTGGACAAATTTTTCAAACAACAAAGTTTGAGAATGAATGGGCTGTGGATGAAGATGGTAAAGGTGCCTTAGGTTCAAAAATTGAAACTTTAATAGGTACAGATGAAAATCGCCTATTTATTGAAGCGAATTTGGATAAGTCAGAAAGCCATGACCCCAAATATGATGTGTCAGCACTTTATAGCCGCAATGTAGCACCTTTTTGGGATTTACAAGCTGGGGTGAGATACAGTGAAGATAAAAATAACAGCAACAGCGATCGAGTTGATGGTGTTATTGGGGTATTAGGGCTAGCTCCTTATTTCTTTGAAACCCAAGCTTATTTATATGGTGGGGAAAATAACTTCTGGGGGGCAAGTTTTGAAGTCGAACGTGATTTCTTGTTAACCCAGAAATTGATTACCCAACCTTACCTAGAAGTAGATGCTGTATTTAGTGATGATTCTAACTATGCTGCAAAATCAGGTTTATCAGAATTAAAAACTGGTATTAAAACGCGGTATGAGATAACTAAAAGAATCAGGCCTTTTATTGATGTGGCTTATCAATATGAAAAAGGACAAAAAGCTACCTCTATGCAAGAAGCTACTGAGTCTGAGAAAGGTTGGAAATATGGTGCAGGTATCGAATTAGTTTTTTAAGGTGATATGAATTAGTATCATGAATGATAGCTTTGGCTATCATTCATGAAATTATTGCTATTTAATTTCGAATCTGCGAAACTAAAAAAGCTTAAATTTGGGTCTAAACCTATGCAGTGGTTAAAGACATGCCTATCGCTGTTTTTATCGTTTGCTATCCTTTTAGTAGGATCGGCTGCTGCTGCTTCGTCTGTACATAAGCGGTGTTTAATGCCATCTGAACAGATGCAACCTATACCAATGGAAGCATCTCAAAATCAGGATACAATGCACACTGATTGTATGAAAATAGAGACAAAGGCCAAAAAATCTTTACATGATCCATCCTGTATGTCTGAGCAGGAGTGCATTATGTCTTTTGCCAAGATTGCGTATACCCCTTCTCCACAAGAATTTCTGTACGCAAAGGTGTTCCCTCCTATAGAGCGATCGGCTTTTTATTCTCTGGATCAAAACCTTCCTGCTCCTTTTCCTTCAGTTCTCTGGAAACCCCCACGCTCTAACTAATTTGATGATTCATCGTCATTCATAGCATTTTTTATGGATGTTCTGCGCGTGCGCGTGTATATCATTTTAGAGCTAAAAATATGAAATTTTATAAAGAAAAGCTATCTCGCAGGGTGAGATGGCCGATAGGTGTGATCTGTTTTTCTCTAGTCTATGGTCAAGTCTATGCCCAGCCACTGACTTTGGATACAGCTTTGAAGCTTGCTGAGCAATATGCTCCAACTTTAAGAGTAAATAGTGCCCAAATTGAAGGGGCTGAGAATGTAGTTTTAGCTTCAGGTATTTTACCCAACCCTAAATTATTTGTCGGTTTGGAGAATTATCCTATATCTGGTGATGCGTCATGGTCAGTCACACAAGATGGCATGACCATGCAGAAAATTGGCGTTATGCAAGATTTTCCAAACCGCGCCAAAAGACAAGCCGAGGTCGAGTTAGCAAAAGCTGAATTGGGTTCAGTCACTGCTCAAACTGAGATTCTACGTATTGAGTTACGTCAAAAAGTTGCATCTGCTTGGTTTAAACGTTTTTATCTTGAGCGTAAATTGGCGCTATACGATGAACTGTTTTCAGAGAATCGATTACTTTCTCAGATGACCCAAACACAGGTCACCTCTGGTCGGACAATGGTTGCTGATGCACTTGATCCAAAACAAGAAGCCACGGTATTGCTTGACCAGAAGGATGATTTGCTTCGTGATTTAAATAAAGCCAAGCTAGAGTTGCATCGCTTGATCAGTGCAGAGCCTACCGAAAACCTTACTCAAATTGAAACCTTACCTAACCAAGCTCCATCCATCCATCTTGATTCATCAAAGTTATATCATCATTTGCATCAACATCCTGAATTAAAAGCATTTCAGGCAGAAAAGAAAACTGCTGAAGCAAAACTGAAGCAAGCTCAGGCTTTACAGAAACCAGATTGGGGGATTGAGCTTGCTTATCAGCATCGAGCACGCGAATTTGGCGATATGATCGGGGTTCAACTCACAACAGAGCTTCCAGTATTTTCAAAAAGACGTAGTGGGCCGCTCGTTCAGGCAGCTTTAGCCGAACAAAACCGGATCATTGCCGATCAAGAAGTTCAATACCGTGAACATCTCACCATGCTGGATGATGGGTTATCTGATCTTGATGCGCTTGATCAGCAAATTAGACGTGCAATGCAAATAAGTATTCCACTCGCTAAACAAAAAGTGGGTTTACAGTTGGCAAGCTACCAAGCTGGTAAAAGCAATTTGTCTGATGTTATTACTGCCCGACAATCTCTTTTAGAACAACGTTTGCGTCTCATTGATCTCCAACAACAACAGGCTGTGACTAAAGCCCAACTTTATTTTGCCTTTGAAGAACCAACCTTAAACTATGTTGAGGAGCAGCCATAATGTTAAGAAATAAATTGGCAGTGACTGTCATAGGAGTTGCCACAATTAGTTTGGTTGCAGGTGGTGGTGCTGGATATTGGATAGCACATCAGAAAGACAATCCTCAATCTACTTTAGCGGGTCAGCAACAGGATGCCAAAGTGTTGTATTGGTACGACCCAATGAAGCCTGAACAGCATTTTGATAAGCCAGGTAAGTCTCCATTTATGGACATGCAACTGGTACCTAAATATGCAGACGAAAATACTGCGATGACGGATGAAAGTCGTCCTACAGTCAAAATAGATCCATCTCTTCAACAAAATTTAGCCATCCGTTACGGCACTGTTGAACAGGCTGTAATTGGAAATGCCATGTTTACTAATGGCATATTACAAGCAAATGAACGGCAAACAGCTATTTTACAAACTAGAGCAAGTGGCTTTGTTCAGCGAGTGTATGGGCATGCTGTTGGAGATATGGTGACCGAAGGAAGCCCTATAGCTGATATTTCAATACCCGAATGGACTGGAGAGCAAACTGAATTTTTAGCTGTGCTCCGTACTGGAGATCGTTCCCTTATTCAAGCAAGCCGTCAACGTTTGCAGCTTTTAGGAATACCACAAAATGTGATTCATCAAGTTGAGCGAACTCGTCGAGTGCAATCTAATATAACTTTGCAAGCTCCCATTAGTGGATTTATTGATTCACTAGAAGTCCGCAATGGTATGGCTTTGGCTATGGGACAAACCTTGGCCACAATTAAAGGTATCAACCCGATTTGGCTAGAGGCAGCCGTTCCTGAAAAACAAATTGCTGGAATCAAACGAGGTATGAGTGTAGAAGCCAATTTTGCTGCTTTTTCTCAAAAAGTAACTGGCAAAGTTATCGACATTTTGCCTACCTTAGATACAACATCAAGAACTATTAAAGTTCGTATTGAATTATCAAATCCTAGTGGTCAACTTAAGCCAGGGATGTTTGCTTCTGTCAATATAATAAATAATCCCCAAAGCAGTTTGGTTGTACCAGAGCAAGCTGTTATACGGACAGGTACTCGGAATGTTGTCATTGTAGGGCGTGAGCAAGGACGTTTTGAACCAGTTGTTGTACAGTTAGGGCAAAGTGATGGCAATAAAATTGCAGTCCTGCAAGGGTTGAAAGCTGGTCAGAGAGTAGTGATTTCAGGACAATTTCTGATTGATTCTGAAGCAAATTTGCAAGGCGTATTGGATAAGCTCAACACTGGGCAACCAATTGCATCATCTCAAACGATTAAGAGGTCAACATATCAAGGTCTTGGTAAAGTTGAAAAAGTCACAAATCAAGATATTACCATTTCACACCAAGCTATTCCTGAGTTGGGCTGGGGTGCTATGACCATGAGCTTTAAACAGCCCGTACAACCATTTACCCGAATTCAGCAAGGTGACCAGGTCAACTTTAGTTTTACAAAAGTTGGAGATGCTTACGTTATTTCTGACATTTCCAAGATGTCTATGGCATCTTTGAAGAACTAACGGGAGAACTATTATGATCGCTCGTATTATTCGTTTTTCAATTGCGAATCGCATATTTGTTTTGTTGGCAGCTTTAGTTTTGGCAGCTTGGGGAACTTGGGCTGTAAAGAATACACCGGTTGATGCTTTGCCAGATTTGTCTGATGTACAAGTGATTGTCCGAACTAATTTTCCCGGTCAGGCACCACAAATTGTTGAAAATCAGGTGACCTATCCTTTAACAACAACCATGTTATCGGTGCCCGGTGTTAAAACTGTTCGCGGTTATTCTTTTTTTGGTGATTCATTTGTATATGTCATTTTTGATGAACATACCGATCTTTATTGGGCCCGTTCGCGTGTATTGGAATATCTAAATCAGATTCAGGGAAGAATTCCTGCAAATGCGAAATCTTCATTAGGGCCAGATGCCACAGGCGTTGGCTGGGTTTATGAATATGCGTTAGTTGATCCAACAGGACAACATGACCTTGCACAACTGAGAAGCATACAAGACTGGTTTTTAAAGTATGAACTAAAGACATTACCCAATGTGGCTGAAGTTGCCACGATTGGGGGAATGGTGAAGCAATATCAGGTTGTCTTAGACCCAAGCAAAATGGCGGCTTTAGGTGTTACACAAAACAATGTCATTGAAGCGATTCAAAAGGCTAATCAGGAAACTGGTGGTTCAGTCCTTGAAATGGCTGAAACTGAATATATGGTACGAGCTTCTGGTTATTTAAAAACTTTAGATGATTTTCGCCAGATTCCACTACGAACAAATAGTTTGGGTGTTCCTGTTTCTTTAGGTGATGTTGCAACAATTCAACTCGGACCGGAAATGCGTCGTGGTATCACTGAGCTGAATGGACAAGGTGAAACGGTTGGGGGTGTCGTGATTTTACGAGCAGGTAAAAATGCACGTGAAACGATTACTGCTGTGAAAGCGAAGCTAGCTGAATTACAACAAAGTCTACCGAAAGGTGTACAAGTTGTTCCTGTATATGATCGCAGTCAATTGATTGATAGAGCAGTAGAAAATCTCAGCCATAAATTAATTGAAGAGTTCATTGTGGTGGCTTTAGTCTGTGGACTATTCCTCTGGCATTTACGTTCAGCAATGGTGGCTATTGTTTCTTTGCCGCTTGGGATTTTATCTGCTTTCTTGGTGATGCATTATCAAGGGCTAAATGCCAATATCATGTCGTTGGGTGGTATTGCTATCGCGATTGGCGCTATGGTTGATGCTGCAATTGTAATGGTTGAAAATGCACATAAGCATATCGAAACTTGGCAACACGAACATCCTGAGCAAGTCTTGGAAGCACAAGTCCGTTGGAACATCATTACACGTTCTGCCAGTGAGGTCGGGCCAACTTTATTTTTCTGTCTACTCATCATTACCTTATCCTTCATTCCTATTTTTACTTTACAGGCACAAGAAGGTCGCTTGTTCTCACCACTGGCATTTACTAAAACCTATGCAATGGCAGCAGCAGCAGGTTTATCTATTACCTTGATTCCCGTTTTAATGGGTTATTGGATTCGAGGGAAATTACCTTCTGAACAGCGTAATCCACTGAACCGTTTTCTGATCAAAATATACAGCCCTATGTTGGATAAGGTTTTAGCTCATCCAAAGACAATTTTACTTGGTGCATTGCTAATTTTCCTTATTAGTCTTTTCCCTTTAACACGGTTAGGTGGGGAGTTTCTACCCAATATGGATGAAGGTGATTTACTGTATATGCCTTCAGCTTTACCGGGATTGTCCGCAGCAAAAGCTTCTGAGCTACTCCAACAGACTGATCGAATGATTAAAACCGTTCCTGAAGTTGCAACAGTATTCGGTAAAGCTGGTCGCGCTGAGTCAGCCACAGATTCTGCACCATTAGAAATGTTTGAAACCACGATTCAGTTCAAACCACGGTCTGAATGGCGTTCAGGTATGACACCTGACAAATTGATAAAAGAACTAGATAAGGCAGTCCAAGTACCGGGTTTAACAAACATTTGGGTGCCACCTATCCGTAACCGGATTGATATGTTGGCAACTGGGGTGAAAAGTCCAATCGGGATTAAGATTTCAGCAAATGATCTGCAAGATATTGATCGGGTAGCACAGCAAATTGAACAAGTGGCTAAACAGGTGCCCGGTGTTAGTTCAGCTTTAGCTGAACGGCTCACAGGTGGTCGATATGTTGATGTCGATATTAACCGTATGCAGGCTGCGCGATATGGTCTCAATATTAAAGATGTACAGCAAATCGTCTCATCAGCGATTGGCGGGGAAAATATTGGTGAAACTGTTGAAGGCTTGGCACGGTATCCCATTAATGTACGTTACCCACGAGAGATTCGAGATTCACTGGAAGCCTTAAGAAATTTACCGATTCTAACAGAATCTGGTCAACAAATAGTCTTGAGTAGTGTTGCTAATATTCAAATTACAGATGGGCCGCCAATGCTTAAAAGTGAGAATGCCCGTCCAAGTGGTTGGGTCTATGTCGATGTACAAGGACGTGACTTAGCTTCGGTTGTACAAGGTTTGAAGCAGGCCATAGACCAAAAAGTAAAACGTTCTTCTGCCATGAGCATTAGCTATTCAGGACAGTTTGAGTTCATGGAGCGTGCGAATGCTCGCTTAAAAGTTGTTATTCCAATTACTTTGATGATCATTTTTCTATTGCTCTATTTGATTTTTAGGCAAGTACAAGATGCTGTTCTGATTATGGCAACACTACCTTTTGCGTTGATTGGTGGTATTTGGGCTATGTACTTGAGTGATTATCACTTTTCGGTTGCGATTGCTGTTGGTTTTATTGCACTTGCTGGTGTTGCCGCAGAGTTTGGTGTAGTCATGTTGTTCTATTTAAAGCAAGCAATTGAGCATGCACAGCAAAGCCTATCTTCTTCAACGGCATCCTTAACAGAGCAACAACTCAATGAGGCAATTCATACAGGGGCCGTGCTACGTGTTCGCCCTAAAGCAATGACAGTCGCTGTCATTTTGGCGGGGTTAATCCCTATTCTGTTGGGGACTGGAACAGGTTCTGAATTAATGAGTCGTATTGCTTTACCTATGGTTGGGGGCATGATTTCAGCCCCTCTCTTATCTATGTTTGTTATCCCTGCGGCATATCAGCTTTTAATCAAAAGAAAACTATCAAAGAATTGATAGTTTTATTATTTCGTCTAAAGAGGTTTTATTATGTTGAAGTTTATAAAAATTATTGCTCTTGTTACCACTATTGCTGCATTAAGCGCATGTAGTAAAAATGAAGCATCAGAGCAGAAGAAAGCAGACGCACCTATGGAGCAGATGAATAAGGAGTCTTCTACCGCTACAACGGCTCAAGCCGTTGGCGTGATTACTGCTATTGATACGAAAGAAAATATTTTAACACTCGACCATGAAGCAATTCCTGCACTTAAATGGCCTGCAATGACTATGGGCTTTAAAGTCGCTGACCCGGTTTTATTAAGTGGTTTAACCGTAGGAGACAAAGTTGACTTTGAATTAAAAGCAGAAGGAGAAAATTATATAGTCATCACTGTGAAGGCTAAAAATCTATAACAGCCTTAGTATATGATGCCAGTAGTGCTATATCCTTTAGACGCTATTGGCATTTTTATAGAAGTTAAATAAGATCGCTTTAAAAATTCCAGTTTATATAGTTCAATTCTTGAATTTTATTTTATCAATTCCACTGTAAGGCAAGAAAGCATTTGAACCGTACCGGGTTTGTCGGAGAGTTTTTTATTTAAGTTAGGCCACCTGACCTAACGGGTTAATCTTATCATAGTACATTGCTTCAAAATCAAAAGGTGATACATAACCTAGTGCACTATGTACACGCTCTTTATTGAACCAATCTACCCAATTTAGTGTCGCAAGTTGTACATCCGCTAAACCTTGCCAATCTGCTTTTAGATATTCAATCACCTCTGTTTTGTATAAGCCATTCACCGTTTCAGCCAAAGCATTATCGTATGAATCACCAGTTGTACCGACTGATGCTCGTAAATTTGCAGCTTCTAAACGATTGGTATAGCGAATAGAAAGATATTGAACACCTCTATCGGAATGATGAATCACATTCTTTGGCATGCCTCGATCGTGCAATGCTTGCTCAAGTGCATCGAGTACCATATCTGTATTCATCCGTGTAGATACTTTCCATCCAACAATTGCTCGTGAGAACACATCAATAATAAATGCAGTATAAACCCAGCCTGAATGAGTTTGAATATACGTAAAGTCACTGACCCATAATTGGTCAGGTCGATCAGCACTAAAATTACGTTTCACTAAATCATCTGCTCGTTTTTGGTCATCTCGGCTACGGGTGGTTTGTTTGTTCTTACCTCGCCAAACACCTTGTATACCTAGCTTTTTCATTAATCGAGCAACAGTACAGCGTGCAATAATATAGCCTTCACGTTTCAGTTTTTGCCAGACTTTACGTACACCATATCGACCTGAACTTTCCTTCCAAATTCGTTTAATCTCCTCAGCATGATGCAAGTCATGTAAATCTCGCTTTGCTCGATGTTCCCTTGCGAAGCAATGCTTCTCATCGCAGAGATCTAGAGTCCGGTAATAGGTTGAGGGTGCGATCGGTAAAATTCTACAAATCGCCTCGACTCCGTACAGCTCTTTATTATTATGGATAAAATCCACCATTATTTGTGTGGGCGGTCGAGCTCCGCCTGGGCGAAAAAAGCGGCTGCTTTACGTAGAATTTCATTGGCACGCTTTAATTCTTTAATTTCACGTTCCATTTGCTTCATTTTTTCTTGATCAGATATCTGTTGTACTTTAATAGGATTTTGCTGATCTAAATGCTTTTGATGCCAGGCACGAAGTGTTTCAGGAGTACAACCAATCTTAGGCGCAATTGCTGTGATTGCAGCCCAAGTAGAAGGATAATCTTTTTCAGATTCAATCAATAATTGAACCGCTCTTTCTCTGATTTCAGGGGTATATTTTAATTTTGTCATCGGGACACTACGCTTCGCTACGTCTTGCGAAGCAATGCTTCTCATCTCAGAATATTGACTCTCCGACAAACCCGGTACGGTTCATCTACTTCTGTACCATCTTTATCGGAGTTATTTTTGGATTAACCATCAGTGGAGCGACGATTTTAGAAAGTTTGATTAACCCTGCACTGGCATTAATGTTATTTGCTACTTTTTTACAAGTACCTATTGCAGAAATTGGCAAGGCATTAAAAAATTTACGTTTTATTTCTGCATTACTTATTACTAACTTTATTGCCTTACCTTTAATTACGGCAGGTCTAATACAATTTTTACCTGAAAACCCACTTATTCGTTTAGCTGTACTTTTTGTTCTACTAGCACCGTGTATTGATTATGTGATTACTTTCACCCATGTTGGGAAAGGTAATGCAAGATTATTACTTGCGATGACACCTGTATTATTGCTTATCCAAATGATCTTATTACCAATTTATCTTGGTGTACTCCTCGGAGAAGAGGTAGCTCAGCTTGTTGAAATTGGTCCTTTTGTCCATGCGTTTGTATGGTTCATTGTTGCACCCTTAGCAATGGCAGCTATAGTTCAGTTCATTGGGAATAGAAATGAACAAGCAGAAAAAGTGGCTGAAAGCCTAAACTTATTTCCTGTACCTGCCACAGCCCTAGTTTTGTTTATCGTCCTAGCATCAGTTATGCCTCAAATTGGGCTTGCAAAAAGTGCAGCTCTTCAAGCTTTACCAATTTATATTTCTTTTGCCATTATTGCTCCATTCGTGGGTTGGATAATTGCTCGTATTTTTCGATTAGAATCTGGCTCTGCTAGTGCTGTGTCCTTTTCAGCATCATATAGAAATTCATTTGTTATTCTTCCATTAGCTTTTGCAATTCCGGGAAGTATGCCCATAATTCCTACTGTAATCTTGACTCAGACTATCGTTGAACTATGCTTTTTACCAATCTATATTCGTCTGATACCTCGACTATTCAAAACCTAGAGATTTAAACATTTAAGTAGTTGTTATAGTTAGATAAAAGTATTCAGAAGCCCACGCTTACATCGAGTAATTTAATAAAGGGGGGGGGAGCTAGCTCCCCCCCCTCTTTTATTCATTTGCTAATTAAAACTTACTCGCAACTTGATATGTGATGAATGAAAAGATGTAGGCTAATGCAAACAAATAAGTTGCCATAACGACAGGCTGTTTCCAGCTACCTGTTTCTCGTCTAATTGTTGCTAACGTGGCAAGACAATGTGGAGCAAAAATAAACCATACCAATAATGATAAACCTGTGGCTAACCCCCATCCATCCGGGCCTGAAATTTGACTTAACAGACTTTGAGTTACTGTATCTTCATCACCTGACATCGCATAAATCACCCCAAGAGCAGCAATTACAACTTCCCTTGCTGCCATAGCAGGAATGAGTGCAATACATATTTCCCATGTAAACCCAATAGGCGCAAATATAGGATGAATTAAATGTCCTAACTGACCAGCTAAACTATAGTTAATGGCCGGCATGCTTGCATTATCTGGTGGTTGAGGGAACGTGACTAGCACCCATAACAAGATAGACAGTGCGACGATAATGCCACCAACTCGTTTTAAGAAAATAGTTGCCCTATCATATAAGCCTAATGCAATATTTCTAATATCTGGAATTCGGTATGTGGGAAGCTCAAAAATAAAAATACTTTCAGTTTTATCTTTTCGAACCAACTTCAGAAAGAGTGAAACTAATAACGCTGAGACTATTCCCGACATATAAAGACCAAAAAGGACTACTCCTTGCAGACTTAACCAGCCGTAGATTAATTGGTTCGGAATAAATGCCGCGATCAATAAAGCATATACGGGCAATCTTGCTGAACAGGTCATCAAGGGTGCAATCATAATTGTTGCTAATCGGTCCCGTTCAGAGCTGATACTTCTGGTTGCCATAATTCCGGGAATCGCACAAGCAAAACTGGATAGCAGAGGAATAAATGAACGGCCGCTAAGCCCGGCTTTAGACATTAATTTATCTAAAAGAAATGCTGCTCGGGGTAAATAGCCTGACTCTTCAAGCATTAAAATGAAGAAGAATAAAATCAAAATCTGAGGCATATATGCAAGCACGCTACCTGTGCCAGCAATTACCCCATCGACTACCAAGCTTTTTAATAGAGGATGTTGGATTAGTGGTCCAATAAAATCACTGAGCCATACGATAAAATTTTCAATGAATTCTATAAAAGGTGTTGCCCATATAAATACCGCTTGGAACATCACAAACATGGTTAAAGTTAAGATTACTAAACCTAATACAGGATGTAGAAAAATTTTATCTAGAAATGCGGTTCTTTTATCACCATTGTCATTATTTAAAATAACTTGTTTGGTGATTTGTTTGACCTGTTCAAAATGACTTAATTCAGAATGATAAGGAGTAATAAAAAGATTTTTTTGATCTAATTGATTAATTAAATCTTGAATTCCTTTTGTTTTAACTGCGACAGCTTCAACTACAGGGATACCTAACAGTTGAGACAGTTTATCCTTATCAATGGAAATACCACGCTTTTTGACCTCATCCATCATATTTAATACAAGAATCATAGGGCGATTTAAAGCACGAACTTCGAGAACCAAGCTCAAATGTAAGCTTAAATTTGTGGCATCTACGACGCATATAAAAATGTCGGGGAGAATTTCACCTTTTAGCTCGCCCAAACAAACTGCCCTGGTGACTTCTTCATCTAAACTACTAGGTTTTAAACTGTAAGTTCCGGGTAAGTCCAATACTCGTACTGCATCACCAGAAGGTAATCTAAAAGAACCTTCTTTTCTTTCTACGGTAACTCCAGCATAGTTGGCAACTTTTTGTCGCGTACCAGTAAGCGTATTAAATAAAGAGGTTTTTCCGCAATTTGGATTACCGACTAATGCAATGTTCTTAATCTTCATTGGATACTAACTCTACAAAAATTCTTTCAGCTTCATTCTTTCTTAATGCGAATCTTGAAGTTTCAATTTGAACTAAAACAGGATCTCCGCCAAAAACACCTTTAGCGAGTACTTGTAGAGTTTCACCCTCTCTAAAACCTAATAGTTGGAGCCGTTCCAATACGGGATCAGTGGTATGACTGTATTGATTACCTTTTTTGAGATCTCTAATTTTGACGATCTGATTTTGTTTAACTTGAAATAGATTCATTTTCGATACTCTTACTTCAAAGCCAAAATCTTTCGAGCACCATTAAGCACGAATAAAGAAACCAGGATGCCAATGATTAAGTCTGGGTAAGCTGATCCCGTCCACGCCACGAGTACACCGGCAAATATAACGCCCATATTTACGACAACGTCATTCGCCGAGAAAATCCAACTGGCTTTCATATGTGCGCCATCTTCTCGATGACCAGAAATAAGATATAAGCATGTCACGTTAGCTATAAGTGCGAGCAGGCCAATAACAATCATGAGCGTTGATTCTGGCTCGCTTCCAAACATGAATCGTCTAATGACATCAACAATCACGATAACAGCAAGTAATAACTGAATCCAACCTGCGAAATGGGCTGCTTTTATTTGATATTTCGCAGCTTTTCCGACGGCATATAGCGCAATACCATAAACGGCTGCATCGGCAAACATATCTAGAGAATCAGCAATCAATCCTGTAGACGCAGCAATAATACCGCTGATGAATTCTATAAAGAAAAGTAGAGCATTAATACCTAATAACAGTTTAAGTACTTTAGCTTGTCTCACAGGATCAGGTTCATTAGGTATATCGCCTGAAGAAAGCTGTGTTTCATCAAGTTTCGCCCCAAAACCCAGTCCTTCGAGTTTAGCCGTAATTTGCTGAATCCCTTCATTATGGAAGACTTTCAGTTTTCGATTGGGAAGATCAAAAGTAAGACCTTTAACTGCTTCAATATCTGCAAGAGCCATACGGACCATTTGCTCTTCAGCAGAGCAATCCATTTTAGGAATGGTGTAGGTACTTGTTTGCTTAGCCTGTTGATTGCTTATATAAGTTTCAGTCTTCACAAGCTTTGCACCAAAACCCAAAGCTTCAAGTTTGGTGGTTATATTTTCATCTTTTTGATTATGTAGAACCTTTAAAGACCGGTTAGGTAAATCAAAGATGAGTTTTTGAACACCATCAATTGAAGATAGCGCCATACGAACCATCTGTTCTTCCGCAGAACAATCCATTTTGGGAACTAAGTATTCACTCATGTAGTGCGAATCTTTTAAAACGTTTTCAGTGCTTAAATTTTCTTTGGGATCAGAACCACAACAGGATTGAGCGGTATCTTCACAACTGTTTGAAGTGTTACAGCAAGGAGATGAAGATTTTTCTTCTTCCTCTTCACCACAACAGCTAGGCGTATTATCACAATTCTTTGAATTGCTTGCTTCTGCAATTGATGGATGATTTTCTTGTTGAGATTTCTTATCTTCGCATGGTGTTTCTTTACTACATCCACAGCCACTCATAGTTATACCCATTAAAAAAATTTATAAACTTTGAATATTAGAATCCCTATAGTTACTATAGAGTCAAGATTTTTTGGAAATATCAGCTCAATGCATTTAAAAATTGGTGAACTCTCTAAAAAAACCTCATGCCCAGTCTTAACGCTTAGGTTTTATGAAAAGGAAGGTTTAATTCCGGAACCGGAAAGAACGGAAGGAAATTACCGCCTTTACGATATAGGCTATGTTGAGCGAATTAAGTTTATTTTGAATTGCCGAACTTTAAATATGAGTTTGAATGAAATTCGTCAATTACTCACCTATAAAGATAATCCCAAGAAAAATTGTTCAGATGTGAATGAATTAATTGACTTACATGTCAGTGCTATCAGAGAAAATATAATCAAGCAACAAAAGCTTATTGAACAATTATCTGATTTAAGAGGTACTTGTGATGGCTTATGTACAATTGACCAATGTGGAGTTCTAAAAAATCTAGCTTGATTATCTAGACCTATGCTTTTTTCAAAAATTCTGTATATCTTTACTTAAGGCTGCAAAAAGTTTAAGGTTACTCAAATTCTGTGATCAGATCTTTGATAGATCTGGACTGAACCGTACCGGGTTTGTCGGAGACTTTTTTATTTAAGTTAGGCCACCTGACCTAACGGGTTAATCTTATCATAGTACATTGCTTCAAACTCAAAAGGCGATACATAACCCAGTGCACTGTGTACACGCTTTTTATTGAACCAATCTACCCAGTTGAGTGTCGCAAGTTGTACATCTGCTAAACCTTGCCAATCTGCTTTTAAATATTCAATCACCTCTGTTTTGTATAAACCATTTACCGTTTCAGCCAAAGCATTATCATACGAATCACCAGTCGTGCCGACTGACGCTCGTAAATTTGCTGCTTCTAGACGATTGGTGTAGCGAATAGAGAGGTATTGCACACCTCTGTCTGAATGATGAATTACATGCTTTGGCATACCTCGATCATGCAATGCTTGCTCCAGTGCATCAAGTACCATATCTGTATTCATCCGTGTTGATACTTTCCATCCAACAATTGCTCGCGAGAACACATCAATAATAAAGGCGGTGTAGACCCAGCCATAATTGGTTTGAATATACGTAAAGTCACTGACCTGAGAAGCACTGCTTCGCAAGGGTCAGGTCGATCAGCACTAAAATTCCGTTTCACTAAATCATCTGCTCGTTTTTGATCATCTCGGCTGCGGGTAGTTTGTTTGTTCTTACCACGCCAAACACCTTGTATACCTAGCTTTTTCATTAATCGAGCAACAGTACAACGGGCGATAACATAACCTTCACGTTTCAATTGTTGCCAGACCTTACGCACACCATATCGACCTGAACTTTCTTTCCAAATTCGTTTAATTTGTTCAGCATGATGCTCATCATGTAGATCTCGTTTCGCTCGTTTCGCTCGATGTTCTGGATTGTCAGCGAGATCTAAAGTTCGATAATAGGTTGAAGCTGCGATCGGTAAAATCCTACAAATCGCATCAACACCATATAAGTCTTTATTGTTATGGATGAAATCCACCATTATTTGTGTGGGCGGTCGAGCTCCGCCTGGGCGAAAAAAGCGGCTGCTTTACGTAGAATTTCATTGGCACGCTTTAATTCTTTAATTTCACGTTCCATTTGCTTCATTTTTTCTTGATCAGATATCTGTTGTACTTTAATAGGATTTTGCTGATCTAAATGCTTTTGATGCCAAGCACGAAGTGTTTCAGGAGTACAACCAATCTTAGGCGCAATTGCTGTGATTGCAGCCCAAGTAGAAGGATAATCTTTCTCGGATTCAATCAATAATTGAACCGCTCTTTCTCTGATTTCAGGGGTATATTTTAATTTTGTCAT
>NZ_CP125670.1 GCF_030053775.1 Acinetobacter corruptisaponis | reverse complement strand
AATAGGCTTCTCGATCCTTTGTATTTTTAATATATCGTAAACGCGTTTACGAAAACAAGCCATGATGACAGATAAACTGACAAATGCTACTCGGGGGCGACCTCCTCGAAATCCAAAAGAAACGGATGAAAGCAAGAAAAATATTGTGAATGCTGCAAAAAAACTCTTTGCAACAGAAGGGTATGCAGGTGTTTCTATGCGTAAGATTGCTGTACTTGCAGAGTGTTCACCAGCTTTTTTATATAAATTATTTCCAAGTAAACGGCATCTATTGTTAAATCTTTGGGAGGAGATTTTCGCACAGCTTTTTGTGGAAATGATGGAATGTTACCAATCTGTTGACGCAGGCGAGCGTATTAGAACCCTTTGTTTAGCTTATGTTGATTTTTGGCTTGCGCATCCAGATGATTATCGTTCGATTTTTTTAATTGAGGATCGTCCGCAACATGATGACGAAGATTATTTTGTAGATAGTTCATTAGTGCTACAACAATTTGACTTATTTAAAGTTATCCTCGTTCAAGCACAACAAGATGGTGAAATTGGGCCAGGCGATCCTGATGTCATTCAAAACATACTGTTTTGTGCAGTACAAGGATTAATTTTTAACTTAATTACTATTCCTGAATATGCATGGGGTGATAAAGATGTGATTAAACAGACTTTAATTAGATCTGTATTGTGCGGGTTGCGCTAATATTTTAGCTGTATAGCGAAAAGGTAATAGAATAGGTTCTAAAAAAGAATTGACAGTCTATGATAAAAAGGAATATTTTTACTTTTATAGTTCTATTTTGGAACTTATTTTTTAATGTTATAAATTTCAGAAAGTTAATTTAATATAAATTTTCAGGCTTGTAACATTTAGTTAAGGCTAACAGGATGTTCCTATGGAAATAAAAAAGATCAAATTACCCAAACGTGATATTGAAGTGGAAGTATATGCACCAACAAATGTGTCCGAGGGGGCACCTGGAATTTTATTGCTGCACGAACTATTTGGTCTGTTAGATGTGTATCGGGAAGATGCACAGGATCTTGCTTCCCGTGGCTATCTAGTTTATGTACCTAACCTATTTACTGATGGGGCCATGCGTTATTGTATCCGGGCATTTGTTAAAGCTGCTGCTTTAAAAAATAGTGCTAATAGTGAACTAAATCAGGAGGTGCACGCTTTGCTAGATGCATTAAAAACAGACTCACAATGTAATGGTCGGTTGGGGATGCTAGGTCAATGTCTAACAGGCGGTTTTGTGATTCAAATGGCTAAACGAGAGGATATGCTAGCACCTGTAGTGTATCATCATTCACTGGGTATTGAGGGAGCGGGAATTCCTAAAAGTGAGACACTAGATGGTATTCGTCTGATTCAAGGGCACTGGTCTAATATTGATCCAATTTGTCCTTCATCAAGGCGTAATAAACTGATTAAGGGATTGGGAGAACGAGTTGAAGCTTATACCTATAACATGCCACATGGTTTTAGAAGTGTTAGTCGTGCTTTGCCAGAAGCTCAGGTAGTATGGAATCGTACGTTGGAGTTTTTTGAGCGTGAATTAAAATAAAAGCGGTTAAAATTTTAAATTCCAATACTTTAGGTGAAAGTCCTTTTTCTGTTGTAATTGTTGTTGAGTAAAAATTTAACCTATTGGAAAATGTCTAAAAGGTAATGAGAAACATGGGGTAAATTTGAATTAGTTAAGGTAAAAACTATATAAAATAGTGGGTTATTTCCATGGTTAAACTGGCACTATCTCCACCGAAAATATTATTCGGGAACATTAATCCGATATAAAAAGCTTTAATTTAAATTGTAGAGTTGTTACTTAACTACATTGGAATTAATTAGTGTTTCAAAGCCAGATAAAATATCTGACTGATACTTTGCTAAATGGTTTTTAATATTTTCATTTGAAACAAGTTTACTAAGGTAGCCAATAGCAATCACAAGGTTAAGAGTATCTTGTGCATAATTCTGTTCGAGAGCCTTATATTGTAAATGTAAATTGGAAATATCATTGATGTGTGCTGAGAAAACAGGAGGTTTTAACTTGGTAAACTATAGACACTCATCAGGAGTTTACCATGAGCAAGAAACAGAAGACTTACACCGCAGAATTTAAAGTTGAAGCAATAAAATTGATTGAAGCCAATCAAGGCAATGTATCGGAAACAGCCAGACAACTTGGCATTTCAATGCAAACTCTTTCAAATTGGAATAATAAAGCAAAGACTGGCACCTTAGCAGGCACTAAACAATATTCACCTGATCTAAATGCCTTACTCGAAGAAAATAAAAAGCTCAAACAACAGCTCAAAACAGCTGAAATGGAACGTGAATTTCTAAAAAAGGCAGCAGCGTACTTTGCGAAAGAAAGTCAGTAAGGTACGCCTATATGAAACAGCAAAGACATTTATTCCCGATTAGCTTTATGGCTAGATTACTTCACGTTTCAGTGTCACGATTTTATGATTGGCTAAAACGAGGCATGAATAAAAGATTGGTTCAGCGAAATCAACAGACAATTTTGGTCAAAATAGCTCATGAGGAAACTAAACAAAGCTATGGCTATATTCGATTAACTAAGCATTTACAAGCGCAAGGTATCAAAATCAGTACGTATGCTGTACGTCAAATAAAAAAGCTCAACCAGCTGTATTGTAAGCGTCATAAGCGTTTCAAAAGAACTACGAAGAGTGATCATAATCGAGCGATCTACGCAAATTTACTAGGGTAACAGTTTTCAATGACTAAGCCCAATCTTGCATGGTCAAGCGATATTACATACATTTGGACTGCTGAAGGTTGGTTATACTTGGCAGCAGTAAAAGACCTGTACACGAAACAAGTGGTTGGCTATAGCTTAAATGAGCGTATGACCGCACAACTTGTTTGCAATGCACTGACTATGGCGATTCGTAATCAAAAACCAACGAAAGGCTTAATTGTTCATTCGGACAGAGGCAGCCAATATTGCAGCCATGAATATCGAAAGATACTGGAAAAATGTGATTTTCAAGGTTCAATGAGCAAACGTGGGGACTGTTACGATAATGCACCGATTGAAAGTTTCTGGGGCATACTCAAGAATGAATTAGTGCATCATTGCAACTATAAAACCAGAGATGAAGCTAAAGCAGATATTACAAAATACATTGTGTTATTTTATAATCAGCGAAGAATTCAAAAGAGTTTGGATTTTAAAACGCCAAATCAAATAGCAGAGAACTTTTATCGGTTAGCTGCCTAGCATATCCCAAGTGAAAGTCTCCTGCTAATTCAGCACATATCACTCATCTTCTAGAAAGGTTAGGGGGATGAATTTTAACTGATCATCAACTTGTTCTAAGACTTGATCAAGAGTGATATTGACCCAGTGAACTTTATTTGTAATAGGTATATTTAGCTTTTCAGACCAATAATCTAAGGTTTCTCTAATTAAACGATCGTTACTACCACTTAGTTTGTGAACCTCAGTATAATTGGGTTTCCCTCCATTACGATAGATATGGTCAATATGAACCCATACCCATTTTCTAAATAAATCCACTCTTAATTTGTGATTATTTAGTAGTGCTCTTAAACTAAGGAAATCTAAACACCAACTTTCATAAACTGAATTATTGTTGACTTCTTGAGCTAATAAGAGGTTAGCCATTTCGTCAGTCGTATTTTTTAAATATAATGCTACCAGTTGTTTTGAGCAATGAAGCTGTTCTGCAATAACACTCAAAGTTATAATTTTTTTCTCACTATAAAGTTTGTTAAATACTTCTATTACTTGAGGGCGTGCATTTTTATAATCATCTCTAGACTTATATGGTTTTTCAATTTTTTTATTTTCATACCAGATATCTAAAGTTTTTCTTAATATAAATATATAGCTACCCGTCTGTTCTCGAACATTCGTTAGCGTAGGTAGCTTTCCAGATCGATAAATATAATCAATGTTAATATTTGCCCATTTTATAAATAGAGCTTCTCTATTTATGCTATTTGCTAGAAAAGCTCTCAATGTTAGAAATTCATTTCTCCAACTTTGGTATTCTGAATCATTTGTAACTAGGGTATTTAATAAATTGTCCCCAACCTCTTTTATATATGGAGTAGTGATACTAGAAATTGAGGAGCCACAGTACCCAGATAAAGCAAAGACATCTTTTAGTAAATGGCTGGCCTTTTGAATGAAGTTCTTTCAAAGCATCTAGGATTAAGCTGCGTCGGGTTGAGTGATGCTTAGGAGGTATTTTACTCATACTCAATTACTCCATAACATTTCATTAAGCATTAAGGTCATCTCCGAATCTTGATCTTTGGAGTCCGATTTTTTAGTTTTTTGAGTGATTAAATTTTCTGACTTTATTTTTTCTTCCATTTTATTGTGGAGTTGGTTGGCAAAATTAGGTAAGTCAGCATATTGAATTGAATGATCATAGACAGACAACATATCGCTTTTCCATGACATTAGTAAACGTAGAATGTGTCTATTTTTTTCTAACTCTTCTTCTGATTTGGAAATGTCTTTAAGGTTTTTGATTGCCATAGTGACATACCAGTGTCTAATCTGGTGAATTCGAAGTTTTATTCCTGCTTTAAGCAAAGCAGGTGACCAAAAATGGCTTCTGAAATAATCTTCAGAAAATCTAGTATTAATAGAGGTTAGGAATAATGGAGTTTCATGCGCCATAGGTGCTGGCATATTCATTAGATCTCTTAACTTCCTCCCATGTTTATCGACTACATATCTTTCTGTATCAACATATTTTCGTAGGATTTTTACTGTTCTATCTGAAAGATATAAATTTTTTGTTCTAACGCCAAAGCTACCTTTATTAATTGCGCGAATTTCCCGACCAAAATGGGAGTGCTGCCAATCGCCTATAGTAATTTCGCAGGCTTCATGTACTCTGCAACCTGTATCAAATAATATATGCACTAAAGCGAATTCACGTATGTTCCACCCCCAACTCTCTCCAGCAGAGAGCACTGATTGTTGTAATAATTGATCCTAATTATTGTTGGTCTCCATTCATTTCTTCCATTAATTCTGAAGTATGCAGCCGATAGTCTTTGAGTTTGGAAACTATCTACACCACTTGCAGCAGGCATAGGGGATCTTCCTATTACTTCTTTAAATGTGGCAATTTTTTTATATCTTTCGGCTTGAATTAATGCTTTAGCATTATCACCAATCATTGGATTTTCATAATGATACAAATTAGCTTTTTTCAATACGCGATAGAATGATGTGAGAGCAGCCAATAGATGGTTCAAGCTTTTCTTAGGAGCCAACTGTGTTCTTTTTATAATTTGTACTTCAAAACCTAACTTATCATCTCTCACTTGTAATGAACATTTGAGCTGTGTTTTTAGAAAGTAAGAAACAAGCTCTCTTACTTCTAAATTATGCCCCATAAAGTTCCAACCCTGTCTAACAGCTATTCCATCTGTTTCAGACCAATTAATAAATGAAACTAGTTCTCGAAGATAAGTTTGTATTGTTTTTGGAGAGTAATTGTTTTCTATGGTTTTGAAATATAACATTAATTCAATATTTGGTATGCCGAACTCATCAACAATATGAATTGGATACTTTTCACCACCTTTTATAATTTTATATTTAGGCATGATTCCATCCTTTTGTTTAGTAACATATGAACGAACATCTATATTTTATACACAAAGCTCAAATAAAGATATTTCTTACTTACATAGCTAAAATAGCTAATCATATTGCCAAAACCAATAAAGAATTTCAGGGGGTATGTAATCTCATAGAAATGGATAAAAGTATAAAAACTCAATTCTATTCAACCATTGAAGTGGGGGAGGTATGGGGAGTAGGGCGAAAAAATGGAAAAAAATTGAATGACTTAAATATTAAAACTGTATTGGATCTAGTAGCAAGCAATGCTAATGAGATCAAAAAGAGGTTCAGTGTCGTAATGGCCAGAACAGTTCTGGAGTTACAGGGAATCTCCTGCATTCCAATCGAGCCTTGTGCTCCTGATAAGCAGCAGATTATCTCATCGAGGTCTTTTGGGCAAAGAGTTACCAACATAAATGACTTGAAAGAAGCTATTGGTATGCACACACAAGATGCTGTAAGGCGATTGAGATCAGGAAGACAGCTTTGCAGTACCATAACTGTTTTCGCAGAATCCAGTTATTTTGATAAACGAGAATCCTACTATTCTCGATCAATTGTTTTTAAATTACCTGAAGCAAGTGATTGTGTTACGGATTTCGTAAAATTATCGACATACATGATAAATCATGTTTATAAATTTGGAGTAAAATTTAAAAAATGCGGAGTTGTACTTACTCAACTTGAACCGAAAAACAAACATACCTATGATTTATTAACTGACATGAAGATTGTAGAAAAAAAAGAAAATTTTATGATTGCTTATGAGGGTGTACATAATAAATATGGTAAAAAGAAACTTGCACTTGGTACTTGTTATTTACCAAATAGAAATTGGTCAATGAGTAGAGGAAATGTTACACGCAATCCTTTCTGTTGGGATGAGTTATTACGTGTTAATTAATGTCAAATCAAACTGTTTCACAACAGAGTTCCAATCTGGTTTAAAGCTATAAGGCATTAAAATGGAATTTAAAAACCCATAAAAAATATGGTGCGTTTCTTTATTAGTAACATTATTTTCTAACAATATGCTCTGAATATAATTAAACTTCCAACTATCATAGCAAATAACAATTTTATGTATGTTATGAAGATGGCTTAATTCTGCCAAAGCTTTATTAATAATACATGATCGATTATCTAAATCAAATGCACGATCAATAAACCACGAATATAAAGCTTTCAATTTTTCGATTGAGGAAGTTATATGAGGTTGACTACAAGTAGCATTGATAGATGAAATTTGATTCTCAATTTCAAATTCAAGGCAAGCTTCGATTAGTTGCTCTTTTGACTTAAAGTGCCGATAAAAAGTCATCTTTGCCACAGAAGATTCTTCAATAATTCTATCGATACCCGCACGTCCAAAACATTGTTCACTAAAAAGTCTGTGAGCAGTCTGCAATATTATACTTCTCTTGGATGATGCACGATCAATGGTATAACTGACTGACATATTCATTCAATTAGCCTCAACTTGCGAACCTAAGTTTGCCAATAAAAATACAGTAATTGCATCAGCATTTTTGTCTACATCAAACTGATTTAGAATTTTTCTTAAATCCTGAATCTTTAATTCACTTAAAAGAATACTGCCAATTCCAGAAGCAATTAATGAGAAATTAAAAATGAGTAAAATTGCCCAATGCAAGTTTTTATTAGAAATATTATTTAAATACAAAATAACGAAAAGGAAAATTGAAAACTTGTAAGGGTTTTTTATATTTTCAACGAAATCAACAGACTCGAAATTTAGAAATGGAAAATATTTTTTTATGATAGATATATAATCATTTTTCATTAAACCAGAATGGTTCATGGCATTAATTAAGAAATGATTAGATTCAAGAATTTTTAAAACATGATCCTGTTCTTCTAGAGTACAATTAGAAATAGTAATATTATCAATTAAACTTGAAATATCAGAATGCAAACGAATTGGATTATCGGAAAATATAACCTGAGATTGAATATGACTTACAAACTCTTTCTGATATTTTAACAACAAATCTTCAATAGATTTAAAATCATACTTATTAGGTAGCAAATATTCATTGATTTCAAATTTATTTTGAAAGTTATCATTAACTGACATAATTATTCCTTACAAGTTCATTTAGAATCTTGAAAAAAATAAGACCTCGTAAGGTCTTATTTATAGTTCTAGAAAGATCGGGTAATTGAGTTATCAATCTTAAGATCTTTGTCTTGCTGAACCTTTTTGATATTTTCACGATCTGGATGGCATTCTAACAAGAAATCCATCATTTTGTCAGCATTACGAGTTTTATAGAATTCTGTCATGTTCTGTCTGAAATCAATAGCTTTTTCAGGAGGGATCTTAATTGCGTCCAAACCTGCACTAAGCAATACACCATTCATCATCAAATGAGCTGTGCGCTTTTCACCCTCAAATGTGAATTGGTTCAATGAACCGAAAAGAAAAGTAGCCATTCCTTTTTCTAATGGATTCTTTATTGAATTTAAAACTGCAATACCATCACTAAATTGCTTATTTAACTTGATAGCATCTTCTTCTGTCTTTATAGGCTTATGAGAATAATTATGTCTAATTGCAACGTGAGGCGTAAATGTTGTCTCTTTGCCTTCGCCCCGTAATACGCCTGCTTCAATGGATTCATCTTTAGAAACTAATCGATTAATTTCTAAATAATTTGATTTATCCAATCTAAACGTATTGTTGATTACAGATTCAGATACGAAGTTCGCTCCACTGATAAGATTCACAACTTGCTTTTGGTCACTTACACTGTGCCCCCCAACAGATTGGCCTTTTATCAGCTGCTTAATCTCATCCAGTGAATAGGGATTACCTGCCACAGCAGCAGATCCATGAACATGCTCTGCTAGAGTCATGTTAAAATTCTGAATTACTTGTGCTCGATGGTAGGTAGGTATTTCTTTCGGCATTAAATCAGGATTCCAATCAAATCCTAACTTTTCTTTAATGAAGCTCATATTGTCACCTTTAGTTATCAGATTCTCTATCAAAGATGAATCTTGGTTAACATTGTAATAAGCTTTTAATTGTTTTTCATAGCCTGTAGCAACCCATTTTGGTAAATCACGGTAGACATCATGGATAACACCGTTTTTCAATTCCATTACAAGACTATGTGGTTCATTCCTGACACTGTTATCAAAAACAAAAGTTTGATCAGCATACATAGATGCTTCAGCTATAAGAGGGATAACACGTTCATATCGTTGCCTAACTTTATCCTCATCCACACCATGCCCACCCTCCAAAACACGATCCTGAATACGCTCTAAAGCGAGTTCAGGAGAGTCTAAATGAATATGGTACAAGGTTACAAAATAGCCCTTATCTTTGGCTTCTTTGATGAGATCCAATTTGGATGGATGAGAGAAAACGGTTTCTGCTATAAATGATTTTTTATTATCTATATATCTTTGACGCTCTTGTTCAGCCCACTTCGCAGCTTCATAAGCGTGGCTAGGATCTTTGGTAAATTCACCAAAATGTTCCTTTTGCCAAACGTCCGCATTGATAAAGGCAATGTCAAAATTGAACTTTTCAAAGCGAGGTAAAATTTGTTCTTGTATTAGTGTAGATTTACCTGAACCATTTCCACCTGCGACTATAACTGCAAATTGTGGTTCAGGATTTTTATCACGTTCTGTCATAGCTTGCTGTGGACTCACTTGTTTTTTCTTGATTTTTTAATTTTTGTAGTTTCTCAGCTTTAGCTTTTAAAGTGGCACGTAATTGATCATTTACAGGGTGTTGAGGATTACGAGCAGCTGCTCGTTGATCTTCAAAAAGACCCTCGAGGATTTCCTTGCCAGATAGATGTTTTGCATCTTTTTCAGTCATAATATTCATATCATTGCACCTCTATGTGAAGATACTTTTCATTTGATTAAATTATAACATAAGTAGAATTTTCGGACTTTATTTTTGCAAATTTATACATATTTTTTCATTAAGAATTAACTTAAAATAGGAACTGAGCAAACTGGCTATCAGGGTAAAAATGTATATTGATAAATGGAGAAATAAATTAATCACAGAAAACAAATCACCTTTAACAATAAAAGGGTACGAGGAAGCATTGGTGCATTTTCTTGATTATATAAAGACAGATATTTTGGTTATTGAGAAATCTGACATATACCAATTTATTGCACATAGACAGCAATGTGGAATTTCAATAGACACCATAAAAAAGGAAATAGCAGGTATAAAAAACTATTTCAAATATTTATTTAATGAAGAAATTATAAATTCAAACCCAACCATTGATATTAAAATCAAAGGCGAGAATAAAAAACTACCAAATTATCATTCGATCAATGTTATGAATGATGTTCTTGATAATCCTGTAAAACCAGATCCAAAATATAAGACAAACCAGATTAGAGATCTAGCCTTAGTTGAAATTGCTTATAGCTCAGGATTACGACTTGAGGAATTACACAGTTTAGAAATATGCAAAATTAACACGGATGAAAAATTATTAAGAATTACTGGTAAAGGTAATAAAGAACGTATCGTACCGATTGGCTCGAAAGCAATACAAGCCTTAGAATTATGGCTACTTGAACGTAATCATATAATGCAAAAGAATTTAAGCCAGAATCATGATTATGTCTTTACAACTACTACAGGTAAGCAACTTTCTCGAACCCAAATCAATGAACGTGTAAAGAAGTTATTTAGGGATAAAGGCATAACTCAGAAATCAAATCCTCATACCTTAAGACATACATTTGCCACACATTTACTGTCATCTAAAGTAGGTATTCGGGATATTCAGGAAATGCTAGGCCATGCGGATCTCAATACTACGCAGATATACACTTATGTCGATGAAACAACCATGAAAGAGGAATACAACAATAGTCATCCAAGAGCAAAAAGCCGAACTTGATAAACCGTAAAGTAGGCTAATTATGTTAAATAAAAGCTACATATTATTGATTCTAAACAAGTTTTTATTTTGTGAATTATTTTCAACTTGTTCAAACCCTTTATCTTTCAGCATTTTCATCATAATTTCAGACTTAATATAACAATGCGCCTCTATGACTGTTTTTTGATTTTTGAAATTATTTAAAATAAAGTTCAGCAATTCTTTTGCATAACCTTTATTTTGGTATTCTTTTTCTGTAGCCATAATCCATATTTCAAACCCTTGAGTAAGTGATCGTGACAAAATGAGCACTGAAATAGGTAGTCCGTTTTTTTCATATATGAATGCCCAAGAATCAGGTCTGTTACTATCTAAGCGATAATTTTCTTCAATAATTGTTCTAATGTTTTCCTGTAATCCCATTTTTGCATTTTCAACATTATACAAATCTGGATGAAAGTAACCATTTCTTGAACCCTCCAATATATTCTTAAAAATAAATTCAATATCTTCTACTTTAGCATCTCGAATCAAATCCGTCTTATTATGATTTATTTTATTCATTCTTACTGAGAAACCTATTGATATAACCAAAAGAATTGTAAAAAAAATCAAAGCACCAATTATTGCTGATAATTGCATATTCTCTTTTAATATTAGTTCTATAAAGGAATACATAATAAGCCCAAGTCCCATTCAATCATATATGATAAAAATTAATTCTTACGGATTTTATTTAATATATTTTCGTTATGTACTTTTATCATTAGTGTTTACATCCTTAAAAAAACGTTGGTGTATTAGAATCATCATCTTTATTTTGCTCTCGATCTTTCTCTTTTTTAAGAATAAATGTACTTCTATTTTTAACACCCTGTGTAAATGCTGAAATTGCTAAGTTCTGTTCAGGCTTTAATAAAGGCTCTATGATGTTTTCAAATACATTTTTTAACAGTTTAAAGTCCTGAGTATTCGGCTTAGGATCTACTGATGTGTGCTTAAAAAACAGGAGGGTTTAACTTGGTAAACTATACATACTCATTAGGAGTTTACCATGAGCAAGAAACAGAAGACTTACACCGCAGAATTTAAAGCTGAAGCCATAAAAGCCATTGAAGAGAACCAAGGTAATGTATCGGAATCCGCTAGACAACTTGGCATTTCAATGCAAACCCTTTCGAACTGGAATAACAAAGCAAAGGCTGGAACTTTAGCAGGCACAAAACAGTATTCGCCCGATCTAAACGCCTTACTCGAAGAAAATAAGAAGCTTAAACAACAGCTCAAAACAGCTGAAATGGAACGTGAATTTTTAAAAAAGGCAGCAGCGTACTTTGCCAAAGAAAGTCAGTGAGGTACGCCTATATGAAATCGCAAAGCCACTTATTTCCGATTATTTTAATGGCTCGATTACTTCGTGTATCCGTTTCTCGCTTTTATGATTGGCTAAAGCGAGGCATGAGTAAAAGATCAATTCAGCGAAATCAGCAGACAATTTTGGTCAAAATAGCCCATGAAGAAACCAAACAAAGCTATGGCTATGTTCGATTAACCAAGCATTTACAAGCGCAAGGTATCAAAATAAGTACGTATGCTGTGCGCCAAATAAAAAAATCAAATCAGTTGTATTGTAAGCGCCATAAGCGTTTCAAAAGAACCACGAACAGTGATCACAACCGTTCTATTTATGACAATTTACTCAAGCAACAGTTTTCAATGACGAAGCCTAATCTTGCGTGGTCGAGTGACATTACCTACATTTGGACGGCTGAGGGCTGGTTGTACTTGGCAGCTGTCAAAGATCTTTACACGAAACAGGTTGTTGGCTATAGCTTAAATGAGCGCATGACAGCCAAGCTTGTTTGTGATGCATTGAATATGGCTATTCGCAATCAGAAACCTGCTAAAGATCTCATTGTACATTCAGACAGAGGCAGCCAATATTGCAGTAATGAATATCGAAACTTACTTGAGAAATTTGATTTTCAGGGTTCAATGAGCAAAAAAGGCGACTGCTTTGATAATGCACCGATAGAGAGTTTCTGGGGCATACTCAAAAATGAACTAGTCCATCATCGCAACTACAAAACAAGGGAAGAAGCCAAAGCGGATATTACAAAATATATAGAGTTATTTTATAATCAGCGAAGAATTCAAAAAGGCTTGGATTTTAAGACACCAAATCAAATGGCAGAAGACTTTTATCGGTTAGCTGTCTAGAATCTCCCAAGTGAAAGTCTCCTGTTAATTCAGCACACATCATTTCCCAAATAATCTCATCGCCAATAGTATGTTTGTCAGGAGATGTAGGTGGATTACCCAATAATTTTCTATTATTTGCATCAAAAATGTTCTTTTGTGTTATTGGATAAATAGTTGTAACCCTAACAAGATCCTCAAATGCGGTGTTTACGGGATCTAGACTGATATCAGTAGCTAAAGAATATAACTGCTTAGAAATTTTTTTTGCTAATCCTTCTGCTTCTTTCTTTACTTCACTCCATTTCGAAAAGTCTGGTAATGACTGTACTATAGCAGTTGTATAAATCTTAATTGTCGTCTCTTTTTCAATACTATTTGCTAAATTGTTTAATCTAGCAGACCTATTGCGACTAAATTCATTTATAGTCTGTTCTGTTAAGATAATATCAGATGAAAATTTTTTAATTTCTTCAAATACATTGAGCCTATCCATAGATGCTTGATAAAAATCTAAAAATATATTTGTATCAATATAAATTTTTGCCATAAAAAACACCTATGAAAAAGTCAAATTATTCCAAGATGGTAGTATCTAACTGTAGACTAGCATTTACAACTCTATTTTTTGGCTTAATAACTCTATAAACAGTAGCAACACCGCAGCCAACTGCTTTGGCTATTTCTTCTTTGGTTAAGCCTTTATTATTGAGCTCTTTGATTCGTGCATGTTTAGCTATATCTACCTTTTTACCTGTAGGCTTATATCCACTTCTTTCTAAACCTTGCTTAATTCGCTCTCTACGCTTGTCATTATCTAATCGAGCCATTGTAGCTAACAAATCAATCAGCATATTATTTACAAGATTGAGAATTGAGCTAGTGGTATTATCGGCTGAATTGACAAGCATATGTGTAGTTGGCAAATCAGCAACTACTAGTTTTAAGCCTTTCTCTTTGATACGATTTTTCAAGATTTCAAAGTCATTTTGTGAAAGTCGAGATAAGCGATCTACACTTTCGACTAATAAAGTGTCATCATTCGATGAGTCATCAAGGAGTCGATTTAGAACAGGTCTATCAAGCTTTGTGCCCGATTCATTTTCTACATACTTTTTAACGTCACCTTCTATGGATAGAGCAAATTTTTTTAAATCATCTAATGCCCTTTCTGCATCTTGATCTTTCGTACTTGCTCGAACATAAATTCTAATTGTCATTTATCATTTGATCATCAAAAGGTAATATTAATGATAATTCTATCATTAAATTTAGATAAGTAGTTCTATGATAAACAAATTGTTATTTTATCTGATTCTCTTTAAGGTATAGTTAAACGATAATTTTTAAAGTTGAGTACTTAGAATAATTTCTAAAAGTGCGCTTACAATAGATTTTTATGAGGCAATGATGGATTACACCGAGAAACAAATCTTACAAGGAAAAGCAGTATTATTTTTGGGTGCAGGTGCCTCTTATAATTGTACTGACCGCGAAAAAAAAAGAATAGGCTTTACTGGTAATGAGTTATTACAAAAAATAAATGAAGAGTTTCTTGGCAATACCCCTAATCATCTTACATTAGATTTTGCTTCTACTATGGCTATACAGAAAGCTGGTAGGGAGAATTTTGATCTTTTTATCAAAGAATTAGTTTGTGACTTTGATCCAACAAATGAACATCAACTTTTATCTGAGTTTAAATGGAAGGCTATTTTTACAACTAATTATGATGAAGCAATCGAAAAAGCTTATAGAGAAAATAAGTCAGCATTGCAAAAAATAGAAAAAATTATTAGTGACAATGATTCACTGCAAAAAGTAGTAGTGAATCCTGATAAGTTACCAATTGTAAAAATACATGGATGTATTTCTAGACCTAATGACGCAAGAACTCCTTTAGTTATATCTTGTAGTGATTATCGAAGACACCAAGAAAATAGGTCTAGTCTTTATCAGTATTTAAAAGAATGTTTAACTAGCGATTTAGTCATTTTTTATGGTTATGGTTTAGGTGACAATAATATTGTAGGTATTTTAGATGATTTAGAAAAAGAAGGTGTTAATCGTACTCGTCACATATGGTTAGATCCATTTATGGATGAAATGTATAAAGATTATTGGGAATCTAAAAATCTCTTATGTAAAGTTAATAATTTATATGATTTTTTAAGTGAAATAAAAAGCAAACAAGATTCGAATATATTGTCATTAAATAATGTTTTAAAGAATGATTCCGTTATTTCTAAACTGATTCCATCTAATGATAGACCATCTAATGAATTAGAAACATATCTGTTAAAACAACTTCTATATGTTGAAATGACTGATGAAATAAAAGGAGAATCTGATAATTATAATAATGAGATTTTCTATAGAGGAAATGCTCATGGATTTAGCTGGATTGCTAAAAATTTAGACTTTCAAAGAGCTATTGAAAGAACCTTAGAAGTTGAATTATTTGAAAATTTTGAAATATCGAATCAATTATTTAATTTTTTAATAATTAATGGTTATGCAGGTAGTGGTAAAAGTGTTCTACTAAAGAGACTAGCATGGAATGGGGTTTCTAAGTTTAATGGCAACTGTTTCTATCTTAGTGAGGGGGCTACCTTAAATACAAAATTAATATTTGAACTAATTAAATTAATTAAAGAGCCAATAATATTATTTGTTGATAATATTTTAGAGCATCAGACAGAAATATTGGAGATTAAGAATTTTTCAATTAAAGATTGCTCTAAGATTCTAATTGTTGGAGCTGCTAGAACTAATGAATGGAATAACAGTGAAAATATTTTAGATAAGCTAAATCCAAACTTTTTCAGCTTAAGAGATTTAAATGATTTTGAAGTTAAAAATTTAGTAAACAAATTAAAAGAATTTAAAGCAGAAGGAAGTTTAAAAGAATTAAGTGATATAGATAAGTATAAATTCATTAAAGAAAAAAGTAATAATCAACTTTTGGTGACATTGTTGGAAGCTACTCATTATGGTCAAGAATTTTCAGAGATTATTAAAGATGAATATGAAGGAATTTATGATAGAGCAGCAAAGGATCTTTATTTAAGTATTTGCTGTTTTCATCGACACGGTCTTGAGCTAAGAGCGGGAATGATCAAGAGGCTTAGTGGTATCAATTTTGAACAATTTAAAGAAAAGTTTCTGCAACCTTTAGAACTATTAGTTACGAGCTATTATAGTTATAGGGTAAATGATATTGTATATACAACTAGACATTCCTATATAGCACAACATGTTTTCAAGCAAGCCTTTCTTTCAGAAATGGATAAAGCTCAACAATTAATAAAAATAATAAGATACTTAAATATTGGCTTTGATACAGATTCAAAAGCTTTAGATTTTATTCTAAAAGGAAGAATACTAGCTGAAGAGTTTAATGATAAAGACTTAGCTCATTCTATCTTCAATATCGCTCAAGATATTGGTGTTAACAACGCATTTATATTACACCAAAGAGCTATTTTTGAGATCAATCACCAAAATCCAAACTATGAACTAGCTTTAGATTATTTGAAACGTATCAATGGTAGTGATGGCTATTATGATATGCGTACAGTAGAGCATACGAAAGCAAATGCCTATAGAAAGATTGCACTTAATTCATCATCTAAACAAGATAAAATAAAGTATAGAAATTTAAGTTTGAAATTGTTAAATGACAATATTAGAATATCCAACAGAACATCGATGCCTTATCATACGAAAGGATTAGTTTTACTTGATGAAATTAAAGACTGTGATAATGAAAATGATCTCGTAGATATTATTAAAGATTTTGAAAATAATTTATCTGCTGGATTTAAGAAATTTCCTTATGATGAAAGTCTTACTGTCCTTGAACATGATTTTTCAGATGAAATAGACAACTCACCTAGAGCAATTGAAAAGATCAAAGAGGCTTTAAGAAAAAATAGTGATAATATTTATATTGTTCAAAGGTATGCAAAATTCTATATAAAAAAGAATGATTTTGTAGAAGCTAGAACATGTATGCTAAATTTTCTGAGAAATGATGTTAATAATCGTGCTATTAATTATTTGATGGCTTATTCCTATATTAAAGAAAATGAAAATTTATATTTTCAAAATGCTATAAAATATTTAAAAAAATGTTACTCACCTAGAGATTCTAACTATGAGCCTAAATTTTTACATGCTTGTCTTGAATATATATATCAAAGCGAAGAAAAAGCTTTAAAAATATTTATGGATCTAAATCAATCAAATGTAAGCCCAAAGATTAAGAATAAACCTACACATATGATTCGAGATTCTGAAGGGAATGAAAGATTTTTTGATGCTGTAATTGTAACTATTAACGATCAGTTTGGGTTCGTAAAAACATCCAAATATACTGAAAATATTTATGTACACAAATCTACCATATCTGATGAAGAAGATTGGGAGGCATTAAGACCTGGTGATCCTCTAAAAATTTCTATTTGGTTTAGCTTTAGAGGTCCTAGAGCTAAGACAGCTATCATATTGTGATTTCAAAAATGTTCTTATAGAGCACATTATTTTGAGAAACACCACATAAATTTTATTAATTCTATAAATTAACGGTAGTTAAAAAATTGTAGTGCGCAGGATAGCTTACTACAATAAGAAACTAAACCATGCTGGATGTGTGGTGATATATAATCAAAAAATAGTTTAATTAATTCAAATTCTTACTATTTTTGATTATATATTCACTAAGTACTTATAAAGTACTGGATTACAGGATTACCATCCTAATTCAAAGTAAATTTCTTACATTTTTTTTATACCAGAAACTACCTATAGCTCCGTATAAATACCAAGAGGCAGCCCCTAATACAGTACGTTTGCGAAGCCAAAATCTTTCTGGTATCGATCTTGTAGACTTGACATTACCTAAAGATATAGTTGCTATAACAAATCCTTCACCTTCATCTTTAGTTCGGTGAGCTAAAATTTCTCCATCTGCATCTAAAATTGCTGTGTGCCCCTCTAGAACACCGTGATATTTCATAAATGAGGTGATTGGAAGTTTGCAGCTAAATCTATTGCAATGAGATGCATGAATTATTGGAGCACCAATTAAACGAGCAGTCTCCTGAACAGACTTTATCAAGTTATTACTATTAATCTCCTCTGCCTTACCAACCAACCAATTAGGCCAATTCAAGGGCATGCTCCACCAGTGAGAGCCGCCCATTACGATATCAACTTGGTTTTTCATTCTTCTTGATGTATTAGTTCGCATAAACTCCCAACAAACTGCAGACCCTATTCGAACTCCACCTACATCTCCGATAATACCTAAATCATTTTTATCAGCACTTTCATAAAAGGAGCTCTCCCACATAGTTGGAATATCCTTATCATGCTTACCTATCAATCGCCCATTGCTAAAGCATAAATAACGATTTCGCACACCACCTTCAGGAACGCGACAAAGAAATGAGCCACCAATGACAACTGAATGTTTCTTTGAAAATCCTTGCATGAACTGAGCAGATTGTCCGTTCTCGAACTCTATTGCGTCAACTAAGCTAGGATCCCAAGAGATTCCTGAGTTAAAAAACTCTGGTAGTCCAATCCATGTAGCTCCTGCCTCTACGGCCGCTTCTGCAAGAAATAAGCAAGACTCAAGGTTTTTTTTGATATTGCCAATCTCTGTATCCAGTTGTATTGCGGCTGCAGTGACAACTACTCCTGGAGGAAAATCATTCATTTCTTACCTCATATATGAAAGGAGCACATGGGCTCTTGCAGCTCTAATAGTACAGGACATGAGGAATTAAAAAATTTCACTATCGGACATCGGTATGGTATTTTCGGACAATTGCAATTTATGGTAAGCAACTATGCAACACGTATCGACCATTTATGCTCGCTTCATCTGTAGAGAGCTAAATTTAGACACCGAAGTTATAGATAAACTGTTATGCGGCTCATCACTTAATACCAAAGATTTATTTGAACTAAGCATAATGCCTTATTTAGACTTTTATAATTTCTTAACTAGAATTAAAAGCTTTAATATAGACCCCACTTTAAGCTTACAAATTGGTAAAAAGTTAGGACCAATGTCTTTTGGCGAGCTAGGAAACTCAATTCTATCTGCACCAAACTTATTAGAGTCATTAATATTAGGGGCAAAATTCTTTAAAATTGACACATCCTATTTTGAGATCACAATAAAATCAAGCACAAATAGTATTTTCTTAATATTCACTGAACTAGAAGATTTAAATGAAACACGTCAGTTTCAAACTGAAGTCCTTGTCTTAGCAGCTCAAAATTTTATAGAGACTTTGGTTGGAAAGAAATTTATAGATGGAAAGGGCTTTGTTGCACAAACCTAGCATCAAAAGCTTATTCAGCAATATAATTTCAAAATGAATAAGCCTGCCTCTAAAATCTACCGTACAACCAATTGGTCATCCTATAACCGAGCCTTAATTAACCGAGGTAATATTTCCATTTGGTTTGATCCAAAGACTCAGTGGTATGCACAATCACAAGGCAAGCAAGGTCGAAATCAAACCTACTCTGATACAGCGATTCAATGCTGCTTAATGATCAAATCGCTATTCCGACTCTCTTTACGCATGGTCACAGGTTTTGTTCAAAGCTTGATTAAACTCTCTGGATTAGATTGGACAGCTCCGGATTATTCCACCCTTTGTCGTAGACAAAAGCATATTGATATTGCGATTAGCTATCAAAAAAGTAGTAATGGGCTACATCTACTCGTAGATTCTACTGGCTTGAAGTTTATTGGTGAAGGTGAATGGAAATGCAAGAAACATGGGGCTGAATATCGTCGCCAATGGCGTAAGCTTCACATTGCTATAGATGCTAAAACCCTGCAAATACGTGCAGTACAACTCACCACAAATAATGTCAGTGATTCTCAAGTACTCGAAGATTTACTTGCTAAAATTCCCTTGGATGAACCAATTGATTCTGTTTATACAGATGGTGCTTATGACACCAAGCACTGCCGACAAGTCATTTTAGATCGAGATGCACATGCGATCATTCCACCTAGAAAGAATGCAAAGCCTTGGAAGGATCAGCAAGCGAGGTCTATAGAGCGGAACAAATTATTAAAGACAGTCAAACGGCTAGGCAGATCGCTTTGGAAAAAGTGGTCTGGTTATCACCGTCGAAGTTTGGTTGAAACCAAGATGCATTGCATCAAATTATTAGGCGATAAATTAACAGCGCGGAGTTTTCCAAGTCAGGTGAATGAGATCCATGCACGCATGGCAGTCTTGAATAAATTCACAGAATTAGGTCGCCCTCATACCCAAGTTGTCTCTTAAATTTGAGTAGCTTAAGGGAACTCAGCCTTTCAAACCTTTATGCAACAAAGCCGATAGAATCTAAGAATAGATTTTTTAAATTCCATAATGATATAACCATGTCAGGGCTTTACTATGGCAATTACAGCATACTCAAAAAGTTTCAAAAGAGAGCTAGATGTAGAGCAATTGAAACGTCTTTTTAACGACCATCTTAAAGATAAAAATTTTGCGGAATTTGTAAAAATTGATATTGAATGTCCTTGCTGTGGTGTTGTTGGAGCTAGAGTGGTCAATGAAAGCATATCCCCTATCTCTAATATAGCTGTAAAACAGGCTCATTTTGCATTTAAAAACAATAATGGTGTTGATGCACACTTATTATTTTGTGACTACTATTCTGGTCAGGATAGTCTTATTCACGTTGAAAAGGATTCAGTTATAAATTTATCAAGATCTGGTAATGAGGTTACAGAAGCAATCCGAAAATTAGTTTGTTCAGCTATATATAATAACTATTTTAATCAATCAGATATTCGCAATATGAGGAAGTGGTTTTATGAAATGCGTTCTAACCAAGATATTTTGGTAGAGTATAGTAAGCATCAATTAAATGTTTTAAGAAAATCTATTACTCGCTCAAAAAGGAATGATGAAAAATATATTGTCGATAAAGAGCTTTTGAAGAATGATTGGTTTGATTTAGATGAGGAGGTTTATGAATCTTTAGCTACTAATTTTATGTATCCTTATGATATTAGAGATATTAATGGATTAAATTATATATTATCAAAAAAATCTATTATTAGAAAAGCCATTTCTCTATCAAAAAAAAATCATGGTATGTATGAGTTTGATAGATCTAGGCTTGATGAAAAATATAAACTTGCTACACGACTATCATTGCATATTATTGATCACAGTGAGTTTTTTTATCAAAAACTAGGACGTAGCGTTGCTAAAGCGAGAGCAAATAATCCTTTAATGGCATATTCTGCAACCCTATTATTTGTAAATGATTGGGATTTCAAAAAAAGCTGTCGAATGCACTTAGATATTACTTTATCGACTTATGTGGGTGAAAATCTTGGGAACACTATCGGACTTAATCCTTTTATTCATTATGATGCTTGGATTGCTTTGAGCTATTCTTCAAAATGGAGTAAAAGACATATAGGATTTGATTTTGAGACTGAATTTGAAAAAGAGAAAGAACGGTTAAAGATTCTCTATGGTATTTAATCCATAGAAAACTCAACAGATTTATTATTTATAGGTTTTCGATATTATTAAGCAGAATCGTTTGTCACAGCAATTGTCTCTGTAGCTGCTATCTCTTGGACAGTATTCTGTTGTCCATTAGCCTGTAAATTACTAACATTAATTGGCTGAACTAAACTTGGCTTTACTTGGAAACGACTAGAGTAACTTCCAACACGATCTCCATCAACGCCACGTTGTCTTGTATAGCACGTTACGATAGATAAATAGGAGTTTTTACCATTTTTAACGTATTCAAGTATAAGAACACCTGATGGGTGCATACTCATAAATAGTGATTTTCTTTTATGAGTTTGATAATGAAACGCCCCACCTTGTGCTAGTTTTTTGTATATGAAATCAAAAACATCACAAGGTGGTCTTAATCTAGCAAATTCATGGCCATGTCGCTCTAGAATGTGCTTGTATCCAAATGCTTTATTACCATCTTGGAGTCTAATAGGAAGTTCAAAAGGAATTCCATCAATTGTATTTGCAGGTATGATTGCAAGGTCAATATTTCCATTTATTTCCCAGAATTGATCCTGATCTACAGTGACTAAAGTAGGTGATAATTGCATAAGTTACAGTTTTTAAAGGTTTATAAAGTACAGAATTGACTTTTTCAGCGTAGATGATACTATATTAATTGAGTTCTTGCTGAAAGACGTTACATTGGCTAAGACAACCTTGAAGCCACATGATATTAGTCAGCACGCAGTTGTCAAATTAAGCGTTGAGCGAGGTGTGATACCTAATCTTAGATTTCGTATCACTAAGTTCTTGGAAATTTGAGTAAAGTTTTCGAATTTTATTCATTTAAGTTTTTAAGAACTTCGGGCGTCGTTCGGACTCAAAATTTTATAAGGTCGCTTTTGCGACCTTTATTTTTTAGAACAAACTCTTGTTTTAGTTATTAATTATTTTATCAGTATTTATGCTTTAGGAATGCCCCCAACCATAGTGATTGGAAGCAACTTAAAGTCATAACGTTCATTTTTCCCTTTTTTTCCGTACCAGTACAAGTGCCAGTGAGAACGTCTTAAATGAGGTGTTCTTTTTCCTGTACCTTTGGCTTGGTTTTTGGCTGCCTCTAATTCCTGATAAATTCTAGTGAATTCTTTTGCCGTTTCCGTACCAATCATATAAGTCTTATACTTGGATGCTTCAAAAAGACGTTTCTCTTTCTTTACTTGAGTGAATTGTACAGGTTTACTGCCCTCTGGAATTGGTGGTGAAATTTCAGGCTTTTGTTGGCTAAACCAGAGCACAAGATTGATTAATTTTTTTTGGATCTCAATTCTTAAGTTTAAATCATCCTGCATGGTTTCTGGATCATAGTCTTGCTGAAACTCATCAACAAAATCCCCAAGACTGGATTCAATATCCAGATCTTCATTTAATGTGATTACGATAGTGCGAGGCATACCAGTATCTAAATACATGGTAGAAACTAAAACTCTCTGTCCACAAAGCTCAGTAACGCAGAAAAGCACTCCCATAACCCGATTGTCTTCAAACATAAGCTTGGCATTGTCAGTCTGGATATAAATACATAGATCAGGAAGATTGATAATATAATTCGGTATGACTCCATCAAAACCAGTTTTCAAAATTTCATTAATCACAATATCTTCAAAACGATAGATATTTTTGGTCAGCATCCAGTTTCCAAGTGTTACCAATTCCCCTGTGGTTACTGGCAGTTCATCGAGCAGTTCTTTAGGGATATGATCACCTACTTTGAGATTACTTGCCCATGCAGGTTTAGAGCCTTTAACACCTTTAATATTCTGTAAAGCTTGCTCATATACAGATCCATTTGCAGCTTTGCTTTTATCAATTCCCTTACCAAAAGGCTGATTGTTATTATAATTGTTGAGCATTTTTTCAATAACACTTGTCTGCCGTGCTATTTCGTTCTCTTTTGCGATTCTGGCCTGCTTAAGCTCATGGTTGCAATCAAGTGCAGCGTAGATCCAATCGTCCCATGTCAGCAATAACTGAATATCATCTGAATGATCTTTTCTCATTTTTTGATTGTATATTGCCCTTTGCTCAATCTTTTTCATCACACCCGTTAATTCAGTTTTCATGTGGTTGAGCCGTGTAGAAACAATCTTTAGAGGTAGAGCGTAGGAGTTAGGTAAGTTTGCCATTATTTAAAACCTTTCGTGGAAACTGAGCCATTGCTTAAGTGGCATAAAGTTACATTGGCCATTCAGCTGAAGAATATTGTGTTTTACAATCAAAAATCAAATATATTATTGAAATAAAAGACTTTGATACTATCTTGAATTCATCCTTAAAGTGGCATTATCTTACAGGATCAAGTCATACAGGATTCCCCTTAACTCATCTTGAGAATTAAGGTGTTTGTTCAAAAAGTATCGAAATACTTTTGACTGATAGTTATTCTTAATGATAAAAAAAACTATATCTGGCTTTCCATTGTTCTTGAATGAGGGTGAATATGTATAACTATAATATTCAATATCATTAATATATCCCTTGCTTAGCAAGGAGTTAAAATCATTAACAAGAAAATCAAAACAGATATAAACCGAGAAATCTGAAAACAAGTTTTCCAAAGCTTCTCTATTTAAAGTGTAAGTAATTAAATTTGTTTTATAAGGAGCACTTACATTAAAAAACTGACAAAGTTTAATTACATAAGCTAATCGATGTGAACCCCCTCCATTTTCAGCAGCAATACCTTTATGCCAAGAAAATTTGGTGAAATTGCAATGGTTTCTTTTAAAATCTTCACTATGAATAATCTTATCAATCTTATCAATCTTATCAATCTTATCAATTTTAAAATCTAGTATTTCTTTTACTACCTCTGGACTTAAACAGCGGTTTCCTTTTGTTAAAGTATATTCCCACCAGTCATAAACATTATCAAATAAATTATAGAACACTGCATCACGGGAAGCTTTAATAAATTTAACATCTGCTAGATTTAATGTGTAATCACTGTCATGTCTATCGATTAAACTATTTAGTATGGAAAATAGCTTAGAACGATTAGATTCCATATTTCGATTATGAGTGACAAGTTTATTATTTTGATATTCCTTAGAATCTAAATCTCTTAACAAATGTAGGTTAAGCAGCTCGAAATAATCAATAAACTTCTCATTTTTAAGAATATGTGACAGCTTTAAAAAGCTAGTTCTATTACGCTGTAAGTTGTTTCTTGAATAAAACTTATGGTACTGGTAAGCATCATAGATAAAATTAAGCATTGATTAATTCCCCTCTGACAGACCATACTCATTTGGAAGCTCCATACTCAATTTTAGGAACGCATTAGTATCTTTGAATCCTAATCGATGAGCAATCAAACTATATATAAAATTATTCCATACAGCTGGTCTAGGGTTACGATGTCGGGTACTACTTGGATCTGTTACCCATCCTCTAAACGTATTATATTTGACACCAAAAAGTGTCTTATTATCCGCTGCATAGAAGTTAAGATTCATATCTTTTATAAGTGCATCAAGCATTAATGTATTCTTATGCGTAGGCGAATTGATGAGGCTAGTTAGTCTTTGGACAATTAAATCGTCCTTTTTGGCTTCTTCTTGTTTTGGAAGTTCTAGGCAGATCTGTTCCTTATTCGTACTGGCCATAGAAGCGGAAATATAGTTTTCTAATACAGAATTCAGATCCTTTTCAATTATGAAATCGTGAAACTCTTGATAAAATTCAATATCATGGGCTTTTTCTGATGAGTCCTTGTGACAATATTCGTGTATCAGGATCAATAAAAGTCTTAAATATTGTTTTTCGTTAAAATATTTTTGAGTATTGGTACTGAAAACAATGTAACCACTGTTGTTAGTCCAAGCTTCTGCATCTGGAGCTTCACCAAGATGAATTACACGCTTTTCTTGATTGAAAACACGGCCATGTAGTTCAAACAGGCGATCATTGATATGGTTCAGGAAATTTAAGTACTGTTTACCATCAGAGGTTAGCTCGTTATCAGCAAAGATCTTTCGATCTTCAACCAGTGACTCAATAGCCGTGCTGTAATGTATGTCTTCAGGTACATCATAGAATTTATTGCTAAAGCGATTGAGTATGGTTTTAATAATGAACAAGAACTGTTCTAAAGGTGACAAATAAGTTGCCTGTGCATTAAAATCTTGTTGCCATGCAGTTCTATAGGAATAATAGAAGTTATTCAAAAATGATCTTAATGTACTATTCTCATCTACAATTAAAGCATCGAATTTGCTCTCAATTTTTTCAACTTTTGTATAATCATAGTCTTCATTAAAAAGCATAATGGCTTTAGTACTTACTAAGTCAACAGCAGACAAAGTTCGGTTCTTGTAATCTTCAAATAGTGGAGATCGGAAAGCTTCAAGAATAATTTTTGCGTCATAAACAGTTTTATTTTTGATGATATTTTCAATAATATGAATAGCAGCACTCTCATCTATAATTTTCTTCTTTTTTTCATTTTTTTGAACCTCTCTATACAAAAACTTATTTAAATATTTTTCTTCATGTAAGTTTGTGATGTTTGAAATAATTTGTTTGTATATTGGACAGCGATCTACTATAACTTCATTTCTGGAAGCTGTAAGCATAAACGGCTTTTTGCTGATAATGATACCTTTTAATAGGCTTTCTTCATACCATGTATAAGGAACTCGAACGCCAAGATTATATATTTTAAAACTATCGGCAGATCTTTTTAAAATATAATATGCAAGGTCATCTTCAAAAAGTATATCGCCTTTATTTAAGGTAGAACGTATTTTTCTTTTGGGTGTATTTAAAAGTTCACCATTAAAATAGACAGGCAAATCGATGTATTCAATAATATCCTTTAGATTTTCTTTAAAAGATTGAATTGAGAAGTTATCTCTACCATACTTTTCATAAATAATGCCTTTAATCTCACAACCTTTAACTTTAGAAGTTTTGACTTCATCAAAATCAAAACCCAAAGTATCGCTTTTTTGGTTCAAAGCTTCTTCAATATCTACTTTTAAGGCGAATTGATTGCTGAACCATTCCGTTGAAGCATAGTTAAAAATTTGACCTCTGCCGAGACGAAATTTCCCAAAAATTGCATCACCCTCATCATGAGGAGCACCGAACCAAGCAAAGTAATGTTCAATTGTTTCTTGGGTAAAACCTTTACCGTTGTCTTTAATTGTGAAATGATATTTTTCATCAATTTCATTGACGTGAATATCTACTCTTGTTGCACCTGCATCAAGAGAGTTCATAACGAGTTCTGCAATCGCTTTATCAATTCCACTCGCTTGATCTTTGATCGCACTATGAATAAAACTAGGGTGCAGCTTAAAATTGATTAGTGTCATAGCAGCCATTCTATTATGTTCTTTGTACATAATAGAACTATTTGAGATATTTTCAAAGTTTTAAATTTGTCTTTATTGTTTTTATTTAAAGTAAGGCAACCCACATGATTTGTGAGTTGCTGAATCTTGTACTTCTATTTGTATTTATGTTCAAGATAAAAAGGCATGAATTTTGGTGCAGCCAATGCAAGTGCTTTCATACGTTCAGCAGGTATAGGGTGTGTACTTAAAAGCCCTGAAAGTTTGTTATTAGATCCTTTTTGCAACTCCCCCATTTTAGCCCACAAACTAATCGCTGCGTTTGGGTTATAACCTGCTTTGGCTGCTATTTGCAAACCCAAAAGATCTGCCTCACTTTCCTGATGACGACTAAAAGGTAGTGATAGGCCTAATTTCGACACGTAATAGGTTATGGTTTGCGCATCACCGCCAATTTGACCTAGTGCCAGATTCGTCACCAGATCCGTTGAAGCACGTTCACGTCCATGTTCAAGTAAGGCGTGTGCAATTTCATGACCAATAATTGCAGCAAGTTCATCATCGGTAAGTTTAAGCGTAGTAATCATGCCCTCAAAAACCGCCATTTTGCCCTGCCCTGTGCAGAACGCATTCACCGTTGAGGTGTTAATGACGTGCATTTCCCACGTCCAGTCTTTAGTAGCAGGTTTAATAGTTTCAACTTGTGCAGTAATGCGCTGTGCAATAGTGAGGACTCTTTTGGTCATATCTGGTTTTCTATCCAGTACACCCTTACTTTTATAACCATTCATCAAATTTTGATAATTCTGGTTCGCCTGTGTGAAGTACTCACTGGAGGGAATCAGCATAAACTGCTTACGCTGTATGCCAGATAACTGAAAATTTGTTGTTGTCATGCAGCCTGATAAAAACATGCAAGATAAAGTGAGAACAAGTTTGTTCTTAAGGTATACCATTCGATCTTCCCTCTCTCTGTGGCGCAGCCATCAGTAATATTAGATTTATCATATTGGAATAAATGACACAGCATAAAGAGATTCATTCTCAAATGAAACACTCAGTCTGTAAAAAGTGCCATCTACTCAAAAAAATATTTCTAAACTTATTATATGTTCTTTGTACATTTTATGGTTAATTAGTTTGTATGTTCTTTGAAACATCTTTAACAATAAAATATTATATGTTCATTGTACATATAATATTTAATATGTACAATGAACATAAGATGCAATGAGAACTGCTCTATGAAATTGAACGATCAGCTAGAACTTGATATTGCTACTGAAGAAATTCAAAAACGCCGAATTTATTTAGGGTATACGGTAGATATTTCTCATATTTATAAGTTTCGTATTGCAGTCAATTGGCATGGTGTTTTGATCAAAACCAAGAAAGACCATCCAGACTACACTTCAATTCTTGAATGTGACAATGAGGAGGTTGCAGATCTGGTATTGAATGCTGTTAAAAGGGCAGTTAAGCGCAGAGCTTATATCGTTCCTGAATTTGATCCACTTGGTTCTTACGAGGTTCAAAAAATTAGGATTAGTTTGTGGATCAGTGCGGTCGAAAGATTGCTTGGTTACGAAAATGAACCGTACCGGGTTTGTCGGAGACTTTTTTATTTAAGTTAGGCCACCTGACCTAACGGGTTAATCTTATCATAGTACATTGCTTCAAACTCAAAAGGTGATACATAACCCAGTGCACTGTGTACACGCTCTTTATTGAACCAATCTACCCAGTTTAGTGTCGCAAGTTGTACATCCGCTAAACCTTGCCAATCCGCTTTTAAATATTCAATCACCTCTGTTTTGTATAAGCCATTCACCGTTTCAGCCAAAGCATTATCGTATGAATCACCGGTCGTACCGACTGATGCTCGTAAATTTGCTGCTTCTAAACGATTGGTATAACGAATGGAAAGATATTGCACGCCTCTGTCACTATGATGAATCACGTTCTTTGGCATGCCTCGATCATGCAATGCTTGCTCCAGTGCATCGAGCACCATATCTGTATTCATACGTGTTGATACTTTCCATCCAACAATTGCTCGCGAGAACACATCAATAATAAAGGCGGTATAGACCCAGCCTGAATGAGTTTGAATATACGTGAAGTCAGCGACCCACAGCTGGTCAGGATGATCTGCATTAAAATTGCGTTTTACTAAGTCATCTGCTCGTTTTTGATCATCTCGGCTACGGGTGGTTTGTTTATTCTTACCACGCCAAACACCTTGTATACCTAGCTTCTGCATCAATCGAGCAACTGTACAACGTGCGATAACATAACCTTCACGTTTCAATTGTTGCCAGACCTTACGCACACCATATCGACCTAAACTTTCTTTCCAAATACGTTTGATTTGCTCTGCATGATGTAAATCATGCAGAGCACGTTTCGCTCGATGTTCTGGGTTATCAACGAGATCTAAAGCCCGATAATAGGTCGAAGCTGCAATCGGTAAAATTCTACAAATCGCTTCAACACCATATCGATCTTTATTGTTCTGGATAAAATCCACCATTATTTGTGTGGGCGGTCGAGCTCCGCCTGGGCGAAAAAAGCGGCTGCTTTACGTAGAATTTCGTTAGCACGTTGCAGTTCTTTATTTTCACGTTCGAGTTGTTTAATACGTTCTTGATCTGAAAGTTGCTGTACTTTAATTGGGTTTTGTTTATCTAAATATTTTTGATACCAAACACGTAGAGTTTCAGGAGTACAACCTATCTTGGGAGCAATAGCGGTGATTGCAGCCCAAGTAGAAGGATAATCTTTTTCAGATTCAATCAATAATTGAACCGCTCTATCTCTGATTTCAGGGGTGTATTTTACTTTTTTCATCGGGACATTCTCTCAAGAAAAGTGGTCTCCGACAAACCCGGTACGGTTCAAAAAATCTCAAGAGTTCAGAATTATAGACAGCAATTTTAAATTGCATTAAAAACTTCTACCAAAAGGAAAATGCACAATGAATATCATTGAACGTATGGGTGGCCATATTGAAGCTAACAGTCTTCTTAAAAACCCCTTAGCTAATAGAGCCACCGACTTTGACTTAAAACTAGGTCATTTCCTATGTCGCTTGGAACGTATCCAAACCAAAGCTTGGAGACATATAATTAATGCTGATGAAGAAGTCACAATCGATGATCCAGATCCAAAGGATCTCATCAACATTGGTGAGCTGTGTAAAGCATTGGTATCGCTTAATTCAAAGCCTATTAATGCCCCATGTATAATTTGGAATGAATTTGACAAGGCATTCATAAGCAGCATAGCAGCCAAAGGAAAAGCATTCTATTATACGATCAATATCGATGATGCAATGCGAACCACTGTAGATGAGGCTTTAGATATTATTCTGCACATGAATTGTAGAAGTGAAGTAAAATTGGCAATGCAAATACACCATCTACAAAGCGAGTAAATTTATGGCCATAACACGACCTGACTGGATAACTGACCAGATGTGGAATGCAATGTGTAATGCCAAAATGTCTCTCCCCTCATCCATCGATCAAGCGGATCTTAGCAAGCCTTTTGTCTACGACCGCAGTTATGGTGTTTTTTTCGCACCTAGTGGATCTCATCAGGTTGCCATGTCCTTATTATTGGCATGGAAAAACCAAGAGAAAAATGGTGTACGTGTGGCTGAGAAATTAGGCCTTTCCTATAGTGATGGGACGGCTGATTATTATCTGGAACATATTCAGGGTACAGCCTTTCTGTCTTCAGTCGGTAAACGGATCTGTGCAGGGAAAAAAAGTAATTTGAATGAACTTGAAAAGGAATACTTCGGGATCATCAACTATTTGTTTGATTAATCATTTCCAGATCACGCCAGAAAAATTGATGACTCCAGTTCCAAAATCAACAGCTCTACCTATATATATTAATACGGTACTTGGCATAGAAAAGAGATGCACAAAATGTCTATCTTATTTTCCTTTTGATAATGAATTTTTCTATAAGAATGGGTTTAGGGATGGCAAACAGCAATGGTCTTCTTTATGCAAGCCTTGCTATGTAGTTGAGTATCGTGCAACTCGCAGTAGAAATAAATAAGCAAATTTTAAAGAGTACAGGAGACCTTAAAATGCTTAATAATTTAAATAAAACGTTTTATCTACCCATAATGGTTGTGCCTGTTTTAATTGTCCACGTCATCACGGCCAGTAAACTCAATTCAGACATTTTATTATTAAACATTTCCTTTATGGTCTGTCTTTTTTGCATTCTAGCATTTAGTGTTTTCTCAAAATTTTTCTATGAAAATATCATGGAGGATGTTATTTCTGAAATTTCACCACAACAACGAATTATGAACACGGGTATCATACTTTATTTTGTATTAACCATTCTATTGTGCATAATATTTTTTGGTATCAATCATACTGCTTTATAAGTTTCGACAAACAGAGTAATGATTAATTAAACATATAAATGAATAACAATATTGAATTCAAATTTTCATATCACAGATTTTATCCTGATCTTGGCCAACGATATGATCCATATCTTCACGATAAGCCTTTTGAAACATGAAATATTGATACCCTTTTAGACTATGGCCAGTACATAGTCTATCTAATGCGACACTCGTATTGAACAGGAACGGATTTTCAGTATTCAGTTTCAGGTTATACACTGATTTAATATAATTATTCTGAATAATGCTTGGCACAGGCACTAAAAAATAAAAGGCTGCTATAGCGATCAATACAGGCGCATTAGCCGTGAAAAAGAAACGTTTACGCCTACCTACTGGAACAAAGCCAATCACCATATAAGTCGCTAGGCCTGCTGCCATATACGCCAATAGTAAGATAATGAACCAATCCATATACAGCATCGAAATGTAGTCCACGCCTATACCCTTTTAAACATATTCATATATAAATCACTGAAGCTTTATCTGGAGCACGTCCACACTTTCAACAGCCCTACAACACCCTAATTATACTATATCGAGTTAAGCCTGCTACAAAATATTAATGTAAGCTAATAATTTATATGATAAAATTTTCTAACAGTGAAAGATACCATATATCGACAAATCAAAATAGCCTAAGCAAGTTTTGCAGGTTTCAATAAAGACTCAACTCATTAAATACCTCCAGTACTTCCCTACCCTAAATTCCATTGTCGGGATTTCTACCGCCAATGGATAATACCATTAACGGACTAATTCCATAATCGGAAATAAGCGGACAGAAATTTGGCCAAAGATAAAAAGGGAAAAATACAGACAACAGAAAAAGGAAATCAGAGAATTAATATCATGAAAAATGACGAATAGATTTGCTTAGGCTATTTTGTCTCGCTTGAATGAAGTTGAGGATCAATCAAGCGAGTGAATTTTAAATCAGAAAATCAGAAAGGTTTTTTCCATTAGCGAGTTCATTTACTAACCATTTCGGATGTTTACCTCGTCCTGTCCACGTCTCATCTGGATTTGTTTTATTACGATATTTTGGTTCGACAACTTTCTTAGGTTCTTTCTTAGAATTTTCTTGACCAAACTGGATCAACTCATCCAGTGACAATCCAACACCTTTAGCAATTTCTAAAAGTTGCTCATAAGCATTAATTTTTGTTTGAACTGCTTTTGAAGCTTTTAATTTTTCTGCCTCTTTGATCAGCTCACCTAATTCTACTTCGGAATAATTTTCTAAATCGAATTTACTGGTCATTAAAGTTACCCTTATTTTGATGTGTAAGTAATATAGTTGAAATTAGCAATTTGAATCAATGTAATTGATTATGTCCTCAATAATTTTTCTCATGGAATCTGGTTGACGGAAGTTATTATCACTATACGATTTTATATCCTGTGAAATGACAGTTGAATAGACGAATAATGCAATAGAAGCAGACAGGACATAATTAAAATTTACTTTATCAAATTTATCAAAATTTACTTTTACATCTTCATTGCTAAATACCAAATTAAAAACTTGCTCAGTATGTTCAGCTGTAAATAATAGTTTATTATTAAACTTAGTAAATGCTTCGGAATATTTTAAAACAAGATTATCATATCCATCTTGTTCAACCGCTTCCAAAAGGAATTTTTTTCCTCCATTCATTGCTAATAGACTTAAGATATACTGAATCTTTTTAGCAATATTCTCTAAAGGATTAATGGCTCTTTGTAACGGCAAAGGATTTTTTCCAAGTGCAGTACTTACTCCAGATCTGGCAGCGTTCGCAATTTGTTCATCCCCTACAATTGTAGTCTGTTGCGTCTTTCCAGATAAACCCCACTGGTCATTAAATCCCTTTCGGCATACGCCTATGTAATTCGTTAATTTATTTTTTTTCTTTAAAGATTTGATATAGTCCTTAACTGCTTCGATAACAATCCTTAAATCTGAATCAGTATTATTCAAAACTTCACAGTTTGGCAAAATTTGCTTAATTAAGATTCTTTTTTCCTGAATTGGTATATCTTCATTTAGAATGATATGCCATTGTTTAGACTCAACCTCATTGGTGAGAGTTTTATACTTTTTTTCTAGTATTATCTTATCAATTTTTTTATAGCGTCCACGAATAAAGTCATATTCAATTGTATATGACATTAATTCATTTTCATTAAAATTACTGATAGCAGGCTTGATAGAATCACGAATTAAATATCTATCTTCTGGACGTTTCGCTTGCTTAGGATCTAGATAGCCTAGATATGCTTTAAAAGTCTCAAAATCAAGTTCGGTCTTATCACCCAATGATTCCAGTAGACAATAAAGTAAACTTTCATTCTTTCCTGCTTTTTTTCCAGATGCAGTTAAAGACAAAATATTTGTCCAAGAAAAGAGATGCGTGAGCTTCTGAACCGAAATCGTATCCTGAATAATTGAAGTAAAAAAAGATGGTAATGAATAAACCACTTCAATTTTAGATAGATTATTTCTAAGTGTACGGACTACTTCTTCATCGGTCTCAATCTCTGATTCATCCTCAATGTCTGAAAAGAATAAATTTGTAGAATGAGTCTGATCATTAGAAATCAAGGAAAAGTCATTAATAAAATTAAAGTGTGATGTAATAGAACGATAACCCTGCTTATTCAATAGATCGATCTTGATATTATTACCTTTCAGTCGCTCAAGGTAAGCAGATAAAGTTTTTAGACTTATCGTTGTAGATCCTGTTTTGAACAAAATTACATCTACAGGTATTCTAAAATTTATATTTGTCTCGGCACTCAATTGCAATTTTTGCTGCTTGATAATTTCACTAGCATGACTTAGCAAACATAACCAAATCTTGTGCTCTGCTACCGTGCAATGATGGGTAACATGAATAAGAGATACTGGTAAAGAAAATTCACTGGCCGTTTTAAACCCAAAAACATCAGGGTGATCAGCTGCTTCTGATACCTGTAGATCAGTTGTCATATCAGGAGCACAGCTCTCTGATCCTGATTCTAATAATGTTTCCATTACCATTCCGAAAAAATCATTTTTATCTTTATAACACAATTATATTGTGAGAAAAATAGACTTTTACTCACAATATAAAAAAAGACTTCATATTGAAGTCTTTTAGATGGCTTTTCCGAATGGTAAGCTCATAATATTGCTATACAAACTGCCCTTTTGATAATACTTCTCAAAGTACTGCGTGTAATTAAAACTATAAAAAACTTCAGTACCGACAGCGAAACTCACATACTCGCTGACTAGATTCGTTGAAAACAGCTTCAAAAATTTAAGCTCACGCTTGCTCGTCTTAGAGTGAATGACTTTACGATATTGTTCAACAGAAAATGAGGATGTAGCTAATTTCTGCATCTTCAACTCAAAATCAGATATTGTGATACCCAATCTGGTTGAAATCTCAGAAGCATTGACAGTATGTACAAGTCTAGAATCGAAAGAGTCCAAGACAGTGCTTCTTGCTTCCAAAGAGTACAAGTAATCGTTGATCATATTGAAAAATTCTTGGTCAGAAAGATCTATACGAAAATCGATGATGAAATGATCACGCCCACTTTCCAAGATAACCTTTTCTTGAAACTTAGGGTTTTGCTCACTCCAGTTCTTCGAGTCCTTTAAATTAAAAGGCAACTCTTTTTCAGGAAAATCTAATAGCGAAAGCTGAGTAGGTTTTTTTTCCACTTGATTCCAGTCTTTTTCCTCAACCACCCAATGGTGAGGGAAAATTGCCGTCATGGTTGTCATGTCTAAAGCTCACCTAATTAAGTTGGAGGAAACTCAATAATAATTTCATTACTAAGTCGTTATTAATAATAGAATATAATCTACTCCAACAAATATAACATAATTTTCGATATTCTTCTAATCATTTTTTAAATAAAAAAACTTTAAATCCAACAACTTACAACTGATATATATACTATTTCATTTATACACAAGTTTTATTTAAAACCTCACATAACTCTATTTAAAACCTCACAATATATAATAATTTATGATAATACAATTACTTAGCGTTAAGTCATTTTTCTATTTAAAACCTCACAATATGGATCTAAGATCTCACCAGTTCTATTTAAAACCTCACATAAAAATGCAAAAAGCAAATAAGATATTGTATTTTAAAAGAATATTTAAAACCCCACAAGATTTATCCAACATCTCACAACTTCTATTTAAAACCTCACAATACTATTTAACATCATGTTTCTAAAAGAAAAATTTCAGAACCTATTAAGTATTATTATTAGTTAATTATTTATATAAAATAGATCTCTTGCGAAAGTAAAAACCACCTCAATCTAAGTTTCATGAGATATCAGAACTTAAATCGTTTTTCAGATTCTGAATTTAAACGCTTGGTTGGCGTACCTCGACCAGTTTTTACCGAAATGGTAGATGTTTTAGAAAAAGCAGAATCACTCAAAAAGAAATCAGGTCGTCCTCATACTTTAGCTATAGAGGATCAGTTGTTATTAACGCTCAATTACTTACGTAACTACAGTACTCAACTGGAATTGGCGGCACACTACCATATCGCTGAAAGTAATGTGAATCGAACCATTAAAAAGGTTGAAGATGCATTGATGAAATCAAGATGTTTTACTCTGCCAAAACGAAGCATTACCACAGCAGACGAACACTTTAACTGGGTCATTATCGATGCGACAGAATGTTCAATAGAACGCCCGAAAAAAAAATCAGAGTAAGTTCTACAGTGGTAAAAAGAAGAAACATACGCTAAAAGCACAAGTGATCTATCATCCGAAGAGCAAACAAATCATAGGGCTAGATATATCGAATGGCAGTCAGCATGACATTAAACTGGCAAGAAAAACGGTTAAGAAATTCAAACATTGTGAATATGTTATGACCGATTTAGGGTACTACGGATTAGAGCAAGATGGCTTTAAATTATTGATGCCAATAAAGAAAAAGAAGAATATACCCTTATTTGATGTTGAGAAAAAGTACAATAAAATGATTGGAAAAATACGAGTTGTGATCGAACACATCAATAGTCAATTGAAGACATTTAGAATATTAAGTGAACGCTATCGAAATAGACGGAAAAGATTCGGTTTACGCATTAACTTAATCGCTGCACTGGTAAACCGGATAAATTTTCAATAATGACTTTCGCAAGAGATCTAATATACATAGAGCATCAAAGTCTGTGGAAAAGTATTGAAAGAGATCACCATTAAGAGTTATCCACAGCACTTATTCAAAACCTCACACACTTCTATTTAAAACCTCACAATATAAATTTAATTTATATTTTACAAATACTTATAAATTTTGAATAGTTCTATTTAAAACCTCACAATATAAATATTAAACCTCACAACTTCTATTTAAAACCTCACATAAAAAATAAAAAATTCCATAAGGCATTGTATTACATAAAATTATTTAAAACCTCACAGTTCTTATCTAAAACCTCACAAAGATTATTTAATACCTCACATCATAAGATTAAGGTTCTGAATTTTATAATTTTTTTTTTGCTCCTATAAATTTAAATTTATTCTTTAAATTTATCTAAATATAAGTAAGTGAGCAGTCAAAGGATCTGTCTTTAGAAAACTAAATTTTTAAAAATTCGGTATATCTTTTTTTTAAAATCTTTTCATTTTCCTTTTTTTTGTTATAGAATCTTATTTGCAAGAAACATTGCTATCACTACTTATACCCATACAACAGGGGAACAAATGATGAATAATAAACAAACAGATGATCTTGATCTAAGTCATCTACAGGCCATGAGTCGAAGCATTAATAATCCTGTGAATAACAAGGCTGTACCAAATAGAATTTTTTTACATTTAGACGGTATAGGTTATGCACCAGATGGAAATGAGTATGCTTTTGGTACTAACATTGCCACTAATGAAAAAATAAAAGTTCGATTGAATACTGTTGATGAACGTGTACAGGATATGATTCAGACTGGTCGCTTGAAATCTGAAAGCCAAGCTCGTCAAATAGTTCAAAACCAATACGAACTATCTTCCAATCCAAGAAAAACATTGTCTGACAGAAGTAAAAATAATTCCGTTGCTTTAAGTTTTGACCAAAGTTTTGAAATTCCCTCTACTGATAACTATCGATCTTTTAGAGCACATTGGTTTGAATCAATTTCAACAAAACCATCTTCAGAGTTAATTATAGCTCCTGCGCATGTTCAATTTGTTTCTACTCCAAATACATCATTTGGCAGAGTAGAAATTATAGAAAATCATTTCACCATTGATCGAAATTCTGATACTGACAAAATTAAACAAATGTTTATGAGTGCTCTTAATCATGAAGATGAATATAGTGCTGAACGATCAGGAAATTTGAATTATATCCTACGATCAAAAAACGATGGACAAGCTATATACAATGGTATTTTAAGTACCTATTTGCAACAAATACAAGCAGGTACTAGAAACATTAAAGTGCCTGCAAATATAAATACTACTCTTACTAATTTGATGTCTAACCCACTTATAACTGCAAATAACACACCTCAAAACAATGTATTGTTCAATCATGATTTAAACAGGATTTTAGTCAATAAGCTTTTAAATCAAAATTTTATACATAAGCTAGAGACATCAGATCCTCAACTTCAAAATTATTTACGATCTATCTCAACCAAAATTGAAAAGGGAGAAATATATTTAGATGCTTACACAAGTAGGAATATTTTCTTAGGAAAAGAAACGGTCAACAGCTATAGAAATAAAGCAAGTAGATCTCAGAGTCCACTTAAAATTTACAATATTTCAGAAATGGACGCAGCCACAAATCAACCAATACAGCATAAAGGCTATTTAGACACTATGATCGGCATTGAACGACATAGTGATACGTTGTCACCTTATGTAACTTTCACAGCAACTACAGATCCGATGGCTTTAGCAAATAAGCTTGAAAAATTGGATCTAGATGATGGAAAGCTTTCTAAAAAACTTATCTTAAATGAAGATTTCACCAAACATGCTTTACCACAGTATGTAAAAACTGGCCAAGATCATTCACGTCATCTCATAGAAGAATCCAAACGGAATCAACAATCTAGTAATTCACAATCTATTGATTTTGGATTTAATCGTTAATTTTGGTGGAATCTCGCTATGAATCAAACTGTAAATAATTTCACTTGGGTAAACCTAAATAACGAGGGTTTTTATACTCGTCCTGCGAAAAGACATCATAATGGCAAAGAATTTTTCGGCATTGAAGTAGTAGATCTTTTCAATAAACTGGATAAGTCAGCTGTTCAGAAATCCAATATTGAAATCCATAAAATTAACAAGACTAATGTTTTAAATATCTATTTTTTAAATACAAATATTAATTCTTTTGTAAATTTGCTAGGGCTTAATAATCAACAACTTATGTTTTATAAAACTACAGTTGGTCAATTAAATGATTCCTATGTCCGAGCAGTGAACGATGTAAGCACATATCGCTACCATGAAGCTATTCGTAATGCGACTAAAATCGGACTCAACGCCGATGGTCTTCATGTTTTCGCTACGCCTTACGCTCGATTTTTCACAAGTGATCCAAAGAAATTTTCGGACTTAAATAATTCCAGTTTTGAAGGTCAAATTCCAAATAATGAACTATGGAAAGTTTTTAAAGCAGGTCAAGAACACATCTTAAAACGTGGGAATATCTCTAAGTGTGCTTTAGGTTATGCAAAATATATTTTACAAAGTAACACTACCGTACACGAACATGACATTGATCAAGCTTTGAAGTTTATTTTAAACAATAATCAAGATCAAAATTATGATCTTGAGATTAACCCTACGCAAAAGCAATTTTTTTATGAACAATTGGAAACAGCTTTTAACGTTATGGCTTCAAAGTTTGAGGCAACGGCTGAAAAAGATTTTTTTGAGATTGTGAATTTACATAACAATCAACCAATAAAAAAAATTATCGGTGCAAGTGAACTCCAGTTACAGCAGTTTTCTACCCCAATCACTATTTCGGCTATATGCCAGAAATTGCTACTAGATGATATAAAGGGATCTAATCAAAAGAGTATTTTAGAACCCACCATTGGTAATGGATCTCTCATTACTCAATTTATTGACTCCCCTTTTCTGAATGTTGTTGCTACTGAAATTGATTCCAATCGAGTTAAGAATCTTCAAACATTTTTTAATGCGAACTCAATTGAATCAAATATAAAAGTTTTTGAGGGTGATTTCACCAAAATTCCATTATTGAATTTGAACAATCATCGCAAGTTTGATTATGTTATAGCCAACCCACCTTTTGGAAGTATTGATCGAGAACAAATTGCACTGATCTCAGCTGACGGTCAGCCTATTCAATTTCCTACACAAAGGTTAGATCATAAAATACTTTTAGAATCTTTAAATTTACGATCTGATAATGGACGCAGTGTTTATATCATTGGATCTGATAGTATCTATGATAAAGGTTTAGTTAAAGGGGGCAGCAAAACTCTCTTAAATTATCTTTATGACAACTACCACGTCGAATGTGCCCTAGAACTAGATGGTTCTTTGTATAAAAGACAAGGTACTAAAGTCAATGTAAGACTTCTAGTTATTGGCGAACAACTCCCACAATCTAGAAAGTATGATGTTCCTGATCATCTAGAGATCATTAAAACTGAAACGGATCTATGGAAAGTTTCAGAAGAAATCTTATTTAATAGACATGCTTCTAATCAGATCAATCAGTCAAATCAAATTGGTTCAATTGATAAGGAGACTTCCCTCTCAATACCCGATCTAAATTCTGTTGAAAGTACATCTGAGTTAGGTTTCTTCGATGAGGTCAGTACTCAAACTGAAGAAGATAATCCTTTTGAGCTTTATGCTGAAACGGCTGCGAAAGATGAAAACATCGATGTTGATCCTACTGAAGTTAAACAACATAGTTTAGATCTGAACTTGCCAGAATTAGAATCATCACATCCCCTCTCAGACTCTACTTTTAAAGATGGCAACGAGATTGAAACTGAACAAGAACAAGAAACTTTTGAAGCTAAATCATTGCAGGTAATGTATGTTCCTGTTTCACAAGTTTCAATTTCTAATTCTATGATTCCAAGTGATCAAGCTTTGTTAATCAAAGAGTCACAGGATGAACAGATCAAAACAATTTTATTGAAAGCTGAAAATAATAGAGAATTAGCTCTAGCTATTGAGAATGCAAGTGGCAATCCGTTTGATGGTTTTATTTTACATACACTTCAATATAACGATGTTGCTTCTCTTGCTAAAGCTTACAGCTCTGAACAGATTGATGCACTTACAAGTGCAATTCTTACATTTGAACATGGTAGATCATACATACTTGGTGATCAAACTGGAATTGGAAAAGGCAGAACTTTAGCAGGAATATTAAGATACTCTCTATTGAACAATGAACGTCCTGTATTCTTCACTAGAAATGCACAATTATTTAGTGATCTCTGGAGAGATATTGTTGATACCGATACTGCTCGGCTGATTAAAAATCCATTTATATTTAATGTAGATGGTGCAATAAGTTACAACAATGAAATTCTTTATAATCCGATTAAAACCAGTGAATTGGTTAGCCTATCTGAAATTGATAAATCATACGATGTAATTTTTACTACATATACTCAATTCTCTGGACGAAATCATACTAAAGAAAAACTTTTAATCCGCAGCTGCGACCGTTCAACTCGATTATTGTTAGATGAATCTCATGTCGCTGCAAGCGGTGAGTCTAACATCAGCTACTTTTTAAATGTGTTAAAGGCGAACACTGGCGAAACTTATTATTCATCAGCAACGAGTTTGAAAAAGGCAAAAAATTATAATTTTTACTCAGATATTTTTCCTACACAATTTCAAGGTCAGTTAAAAAGTATTCTTGAAAACCAACCATCAAATGAGATCCTTGAAGCTATTTCTATGGCACTCGCTAAGGATGGTGTTTTTATGAGGAGAGAACATGACTTTTCTAAACTTGAGTTTAGAACGTATGACTCACCAAGTCATTACCAGACTGCAACACGAGAATTGTCTGACCAATTAGCTTCTGTTTTATCAAGAATGGCATACCTTTCTGGTGATGTTGATGAGAAAGTAGCAAAGATCAATGCTGAAATTAAAGCGAATATTGAACGTTCTAAAGAGTCAGGGTGGCAGGAGAATCGATTACAGGTCAACTCCATGAACTTTGCATCTAGAATGCACAACATTAGTAGACAAATTATATTAGCAGTAACTACACCATTAGTTATTGATCAAGCTTTAGAAGCCTTAAAAGAAAACCGAAAACCTGTAATTGGTCTAGAAAATACGGGTGAATCTTTACTAAAAATGCTTTTAGTTAAAGATGAAAAAGCCATTTCTATTATTGATGATATTAATGAGCTAAAGGGAAAACCAGAATTTATCCAAATTTTAAACCAATTGTCTTCAGGAGAAATCTCGCAAGCTGAATACAATAAAAACCCTTTAATACTTAACCTCAATAATCTTGAAGAAAAGCTCTCAGAGTATAATCACACCGAGAAGATTCTAGCTAAGCCACCCAATATCGCAGATCTTTTAGAAAGTATGTTGGATCGTTTAGATACAATCCAAATTAGAGATCGATATGGCTCAGTTAGATCTGAAACGATCATTGATGAAAAATATTTAGAATTTAAAGAAATAATTAGAGATGAAATAAAAAAACTTCCTGATATTCCTTTATGTCCTTTAGATCAAATGACTATTGCTTTAGAGGAAAAAGGTTATAAGGTTGGTGAAATTTCTGGCCGTGAATTTTGTTTACGCAAAATTAATAATATCGATGGTGTTGTTTACAAAGTAGAAAAAAGAACTGAAAACACACCAGTTGAAAAGACTAAGGCCTGTAGTGAATTTCAATCTGGAAAATTAGATGTAATGATTTTGTCTAGATCTGGATCAACAGGATTATCGCTTCATGCAATTCCTGTGAATGGTGGAAATCTTGCAAACTCTGATCATTTACGTCAACGTGAATTTTTGACTGCTCAAGCTCCTCAAGCTATTGATGAGTTTTTACAATTAATTGGCCGAGTAGATAGAAAAGGGCAAGTAAGTCATCCAATCATTTCTCAATTTGATACAGGACTACCTATTCAGCGTAAGTTTCTTATGATGCACAATGCCAAACTTTCAGAATTGAGTGCAAACATAACGAGTAATCGTGAGAATGTTAATAAGCAAGTAACAGATGTAGATCTTCTAAATAAATATGGTGATGACGTTGCTTATGAATATCTCAAAAACAATCGTGCATTAGCAAACATGCTAATCATAGATGTGCCTGAAAGGGAAGATAAAGCAAATACAGATGGCCTCATTAAGAAAATATTCAACAGACTTAATTTCGTAACAATCAGTATGCAGGAAAAGATTATAGATGATCTTACATTTGCATATAGTGAAAAAATCCAAAAACTCAATGAGCTTGGTATCAATCCATTCGTTGTTAAAGTTTGCGATTGGAAAGCCAAAACACTTGATAGCCAAGAAATAAAAACTGGCTTAGGCATATCAAATGTTAAAAATAAAAGTGCTTTCTTTGAACCTGCTTTTTATCAACGTGTTGAGTATGAGTCAGCTATCACTCCCCTAACTTCTAATGATGTCAATATTTTGGTAGATAAAGGTACTAAATTAATGACAACTCAACTTGCAAAACATTTAGATAACTATGATCCAAAAATGTTTGATGGTATCGAAATTGAGCCGAAAGATTTGCCTTTGTCCAGACTTCTTAAACTCTATCATGAGGTGCAAAAAGTAATTCTGACAAAAGAACTATACGAGTCAGTTAAACATTCTGCTACTCAAGGTTTTTTAAAGAATGATCTGGATAATGATGTTTTTGCAGACATAACAAATAGATTAAAACAAAACATCGATTTAGATGGTTTGAAATCGATAATTTCACTTAATTCAAAGGTTTTTTCACATGTTGCTTATCAGCTAGAAAAAGCGATGATTGTTGTAGATTTCGTCAACAAATTATCACATTTAGCAGATGAACATAATTCCATTAGTCTAAACTTTGCCATTAAAACAGCTCCATCACTTTTTGATTTGAAAGAAAGGGATAGTTTTGAGAATGCACTTATCAGAGTTACTTTTCCTAAACTAACATCGGTTTGTCTTGCTTCTCAAAACTATGAAGTTAAATACACTTACCCAAGTTTGGACGCAATCAAAAGTGACAAGTTGAAGTATTTAATCGAAGATGCGATTACCACTGAATCACATCATCGGAATGTAGGTACTGCGCTATTTTTACGCTCTGATACTCAAAAACTTTCATTAATGAAAGTTTTTGAGAGGTTAGAGATGCTTAATAATGAAAGTTCACTATTCCATAGATTTGATGAGTTTGAACCAATTAAAAAAGTGAAAGAGGCTACATTGCTTACAGGTAATATTATTAGTGCGCTAACAGTGGCATCTGTGTCAAAAGTTCATTCTCAATCAATTAACTATACAGATGTAAATGGTAATAGACAGAGAGCCTTACTGATGTCTTCAGATATAGACTTCAGAACATTAACTGACAAGATTCAAGGGCTATCGACTATTCAAGAAGCAATAACATATTTAAAAGCGATTGAAGAATCCCGTGAGAATAAGATTAGCTGCAAACTGCCTGAGTTCCTGATTACAAAATCAAATTCAGCAGGTAATCCTGTCCTGCAAATTTCTATAAAGCCATTTAACAGCGTGTTAGATAATTATTGCTTATTGGTTCAAGGAAATCGTTCTCAAATAAAACAATTTTCTGAAAATGAGAATCTGTTTAGACAGAAAAATGCAAATATCGAAAAAGGTATGAATCTTGTGCTAGTGGGTGATCTATCACAAGGATCTCGATCTACGCAGCAGGCCAATTTTTCGTTCAAAGAGTTAAGAGCATTATTAACACATTTGTCTTCAGAGTTTTCGACAGTGAAGATTAACAATATCGATGAAACTGTTTTAAATAAAATTCGTGAGGTAGAACCAAACGAGCTAATAAATTCATTAAAAAATTGAGGTGTAGCACATGAATCCTGAAAATAAAACTAATGAACATTTAAACCAAGATAACTTAGACTTGGTATCAACTTGGTCAAATTTAAAAAATTATAGTGCCCAAAATACATCTAAGTTTGGTAAAAATTTATCAGAATTTATATTGTCTTTAGATAATCAATTAACTGATAACAGGGTTTCACTTGTCAATCTTGATATTGTGGATGAAATTGAGACTAACCAAACACTACATATACAACTCAGAAATACAGCAGGTAAGCTGCTTTATATTGGTGCTGATAATGATTCAATTTCTCTATCTGAGTTAGATAAAGACAATATAGTGATAAATACTCTAGAAGCTAAATTTGATGATAACTGGACAGAAAAAATGAATGAATATGTTAATCAGGGTATGAATGAGTATCCTCAAGAACAGAACCTTGTTGATCATCAGTTCAATCAAGGCCAAAACTTTGATGATCAGCAGTTCAATCAAAATTTACAAGAACCTGATTATTTGTATGAAGACGTTGCATTCGTAGAGTATGAAGAAAGTACACAACATCTACCTAACTCTGACATTATTGATTTGGATAGAACTGAATATCAAGTTTTAGATGATGAATTACAATTTAGCGATTCAAAGGACTTAGTAGTAATTGATAGTGAAAATGATCAAGAAAACGAGATCATAGACGATGTTAGTAAAGAGCTTGTAAAAGTAAATGGTCAGGAGTTCTTTAAAAGAAAATTAAACACCAATCAAGAAGAATTATTATTAAAAGCAATGCAGTTGTTGCAGGAAAAAAACTCTAATTATATTTATGATAGTTTCACACCACCTACAAGTTTAGTGCCTGCATCTAATGTTAATTCTGATCTGGTTGCAAGTGGAGGAAAAGGAAATTCAGGGGGAACTGTTAAAAATTATTCCTTATTTCCAAACTTAAGTAATTTATTCAAAGATCGCTCTCAAAATGCCGTGCAAGAGTTGAATACACAAATTGATGGCAATAAAGATCCTAGTGCAGTGATAGCAAATCGGTTTGATTCATTTAAATCAACAATAGCAAATGATGAGATGGATTTAAAATCCGTAGTGGCTAACCAATTGATATGTGAAAAATATAATGATGTTTTAGATGCACATCAAAATTATAGCCAAAGCATCGATGACTTTTGGAAATTTGATAAAATGGACGACTTTCGTGGGCAAATGGTTGAATATGGGAAAGCAAATAATAAAGATTTAAATACAATTGTGGATGAGTTAAATAAAGGTGAAAATGAACCATTACGAAAGATGTTTCAAGACCAGATCGATCTGATTGAGAGTACTCCAAAAGGAAAACAGATCATTTCAAATATGTATGATTCGCATCAGAACTTCGTCAACAAGACGAATTCCGCTGTTGATGTTTTAAAGAATGGTGAAGTTGACCTATCATTAAAAGAAAAATTTTCCAAAGATTTGACTCAAATTGTAGAAAATCAAGAATCCATATCTAACCAAGTACCAAACTTCATTGACAAAGATGGTAAAAAGTTCAATCTAGGTGAAGAAATGAAACGTTATGCTGAACAAATCAAATCAGCACTTAAAGCTGTGGTTGAATTTGTTAAAAGTAAAGTGGGAATTACGAATAACCAAGACGACAATTCACACTCCCCTACCCCTTAATATTATGTAATTTTAGGAGATTCTTGATGAACTCAGCTAGTGAAACAATTACTAAATTTAGAGACAAGACAGCGTTTCTAGGTTTTGAAAACCTCAACTGGTTAAAAGATTTGTTTTCTGAACAGGTTTTACCAGTTTTGGACGACTTTAATGATGTATACGAAGATCCTATCAAGATGGTTGGAGTCGCCAAAAACTACTATGCGGAAGTAGATATAATAACGGTTTCTGATTCTGAATGGTTACTTGTGTTTTCCTACGGAGAAGAAAAACTAAAAGGATTAGAAGACCAATACAAATTGCAAATTCGAGCTTATGAACTCAAAGAGCAGTTTTGCCTAACATTGGAGTCGGCAGAATTAAGATTAAGAAAATACCCATTAACAACAATAGCAAATAGTCTTCAGCGAGTTTTTGGCATTTCTCAATGAATTGAATAAATTTTTAAAAACCACTACTATATAGCAAATATATACAAATACTCTTGATGAGATTTGGGATAACAATGGACAACTTGAATATAGATAATGTTCAATTAGATTTGGACACGCTCTTACGCTTTGTGTGCGCCTATGCACTTAATGATACTCATGTATCACAAACTATTATTGCCTCCAGTTTTGAAAGCTTACCTGATCAAATTAAATCGTTTGGTTTGTTGGTTGAATTCACGCCTGAAAAATCTGACTTACTTGGCATTAATTTTACTTCGATTAGTACTGAGGTAAGTGATAAGTGTATAAAAAATCTAAGTAAATTTATTGACCTATTCCGCAAAGAAAATGTTAATAAAATCGAATATCCCATTATCTATGACTTTTTCTCAGCAAGTCCTTTTTCTTATGTCATCTACTTCATCAGAAATGTCATATCGAGTAGTAAAGCAAATAACGAATTCTTAAAAGTGAATCAGCATTTAACTGATCTAATAGTCTGGATTATTGAAAATAAAGCAGATCAGTTATTTCTTGCAAGGCTTCTATTCTTTATACGGCATTGGCAAACAATCTCAGTGTATGACTCGATTAATGTCAGTGAAATTAAAGGCATCTTGGCATACGCAAAATCCAATAATATTTTTCCATCTTTTTGAAATTAGGTGATTACTATGAAAAAAGCCTCTACTTTTAAACGTAAAGAACTTGTTACCAAGATTTCTTCTAGTAATCACGGATTACAATTAAGAAGTCTGGTTATAGGTGTATGTTTTGGTTTAGCAACTGCTACATCAATCTCATCAATTGCATCGAATACTGGTCTAAACTCGCTTGGATCTACTCAAAGTAATGTCGAGTCAATTAATCAGCAGTCCTCAACAGTGGGAAATAGTTATACAAATACCGTTACTTCAAATATCCCAACTATTACCTCCTCCCCTTTCGTTGCTGACGATAACTCCGCAGCTGCACAGTCTGCAATCAATACAGCAGCGGTTGGATGTGGTGATGCTAATACGCAAGGTAGTATTGCTTGGACACAACAAGAAGTAATTAAGAATCGTCAAATTCTTAATACTGCTCCAGTAGACATTGATGCTCTATTTAATGGTAGCTCAGGAGGTTCTTCAGGATCTAGCTGTTTCTCTGATATTACGAAAATGATAGACCTTTCAATTGCTATTCCAGATTTCAGTGGTATGAAAGCAGCTGCGATTGCAGCACTAAGAGCTTACGCTACACGTAAAGTTTGTACGATGGTAAATGAAGCAACGAAAAAAGCTCTTGAGCCTTTAAACAACGCAATTGACATCATTAATAAAAACGGAACTATTGATCTAAATGGTGCGGTTCAAGGGGCTGTAACTGGAGGTTTAGGTAAGATTGATCCAGAATTAGCGGACATCTATAAAACTCAAGCTCCGACTGGTCAATCAGTAAATGTTTTCCCAACAGAAACAACGCAATTTAATACTGATTTAAAGAATGTTCAAAATTCAGTGAATAATTCTATTGGCGGTATGACCAACCCAACTGGAACGAATACAACTGGTGGATCAAATGGTAATACATGGAGTAATGCTACTAACCCTACCGCTACTGCAAGTACAGGTAACTTAGCTGCTAGTACTCAAGGAAATCAGACACAGAATAATACTAGCTCAGGTAGTAAATCTTCTATCTTTGATTCCATATTCGGAAATTAAGGAGGCAATAAATGATTATAAATCGTAATCTACTTTTATTGTCCTTGCTTTCCATTTCTTCGCACAGCTTCGCTGTGCAGGCTGAGAATAGTTATAACCTGCTTACTCAGCAGGTTAAAGGTGCTTACAGTGTTTTAACACAGCAAAAAGCAATTGGATCACAACAACAAGCAGAATCAGCAAAGAATGCGCATCAAGCCCTTGCTACGGCAATTGGTGCAATTAATATGTCTGATCGCCTGTTAAAATTTATGGTTGATGATGCAGGTCGTCTAGGAAGTTCACAGACAACATCTTGTGTGGTTTTTGCCAATCAGCAAGCTGAGAAAATTAAGTTAGTTCAATCATCAATCTATGCAAGAGACATGGTTTCCAACTTTATGAAAGTGATGATGAGTAATTCATCTGAAGCTGAAGCGAACAGAATTGAAAGACATAAAAATTATTGCAGTATTGCAGAAGCTAACATGGGGATTTGTTCAATATTACCTAATGGTTTGCAAAGCGGTGATTCTAATTATTCACTGGTATTCAACCATAATAAATTGCAATCAGATACACATAAGGCTGCAACAGACTATATTGCGAATATTGTTGATAACCGCTATTCCGCACAAGATATTTGTTCAAATGCACAATGTATCAGTAAACAAATCGACTATATAACACGTACTTCGGGTAATAGTTTGTCGGCTTTTGTCTTAAGTAATCAAGTCTCTCAAAGACTTCCTTACAATGTTGGAGGTCAATAAAAAATGAAATCAATCAAATTACTAATTACAACTTCCCTTTTAGCCATTCCATTTTATGAAGCAAATGCAAATGCAAATCTTCAATATGAAGTCGTATCGCCTCAATTTCAGTCTCAAGTGCAAACATTAAGTGCGACCATGACAACCAATTTCGCTACTACACAAGCGAACTTGCTTTATGCCATTCAGGAAAATACTAGACAGATTTCTTCAGCAATTAGTGTAGCAGTTACTCAATCAAGTGCAGGTGCAACACAAGTAATTGATGCAAGAAAAATTGCAGCACAAGGCTTGGCAACAGCGATCCAAGCAATAGGTCAACAAGATAAGATTATTGATACTGTTCTAAGTTATGGATCAACGGGTCAAGGCTATAATACTTGTAAAGTTCTTGTTGGTAATGCAACACTAAGTAATGGTAAAAACGAATCGCAAAAGCTCGCTGCAAAAATGGTTAATAATACCAGTACGGGTACAGGGCGATTAGTACACGATATAAATCAAGTTAATAAAGAGACTATTCAACGTCATCGTGAACTTTTTTGTACAGCAGAAGAAGCTGCAAAAGGTTTATGTACTGTAAGTAAGCTTGCAGGTGGCGACACCAATGCAGCTTTACTATTCCAACCTGCCAAAACGAATAGTTTAGAAGCTGAGGCACGTAGAAGTTTACGTGGAAATATTTTAGGTGCTCCAGATGTAGCATTGAATAGCGTCAACGGGATGACACCTAGAGGTCAACAATACTTATTTGCTTTGAACCGCAAAACAGCTTTACAAGCCTTTCCTGCCTATTCTTTAGCATCAATTGATGCTGCTAATCTTCAAACGATAAAAAATGAAAATGGTGAGCTGCGATCACCTAACCAGATGATCGATGATGTCATAGGTCGATACTATGGCACGGAAGAAGCAAAGAAATGGCAGGCTACAATGATGAATCAAAGTACACGAGGATTATTGGTTGAGATGGCACGCCAGAAAGGTGCAAATATTTGGCTCTTAAATGAGGATTATGAACGTGGTCTTCGACTTGAGGGTAATCTTGCATCACTGCTTTTAATCAGCGCAGATGAAGCGAATAGTAAAACTAAGAAAAGCTATCAGTCTATTGCAGGCCGATCTTAGGAGAATAATATGAATCGTAAAACTGGATTCTTGGCACTTTGCTTATTTAGTACATCTGTAGCTGCATATTACTGTCCACCTTATATGACACCTACATTTTTAACTCAAATGAGTACAGGCTTTGCACAGCTCAAAGCAACATTCACTACAGGTTTAAATACATTAGATACATCTGTAAGTTCTGCATTGCAACTCGAACGAAGTATGATACTTGGGGCAATTGGAGTTCAAACTCAACAAGAAGCTGTAAATGCTTCTAATATTGCACATGCAGATATGGAAATTGCACGTACAACAGCGAGTGCAATTGGGGCAATGAAACAATCAGACAGAATTAAAGATACAGCTCTCAATTATGGAGCAGCTGGTCAAGGTTACAACCCATGTCTAGTATTGAATGAACGTAGAACTATCACTGAGACACAGGAAAAGGATAAAGAAATAAGAGCTGATATGGTTTTCCAGAACGTTACAGCAGGAACAGGAAAGTTTGCAAATCCCATAAAAGCACAAGATGAAGCTTTGAAGCTTCACCACGATTATTTCTGCACATCCGAACAAGCAGCAGCAGGTCTCTGTTTGAGTGTAGGTGAAATGCAAGGAGCAAATTTACAAGCCTCTACGCTATTTGAGTATTCATCATCTACAGATAAATACGCTATGGCTAAAACCAGTTTTATTAATAATATGGTTGGTCTTCCAGATGCACCATTAAGTGCTACAGCAGCTAAAACTCCTAGAGGTCAGGAATATTTACGTCAAAAATTTGAAAAAGATGCTGTAATTTCACCTGCGCTTAACTCTCTTATGGCTATTCAGTCAGAATTTACGGCTACACCAAATGGAACTGAGTCTGGTCAACCCGTAAAACCTTTAAGACAACAATATCGTGAGCAAGTAGATCGTTATCTTGGTCATGGTGAGGAATATAAGAACTGGAATCGAAGTTTAGTGGGACAGACTGAACGTGGAGTTTTAGTTGAAATTCTTAAAGAGGGAGCTTTGGAGCTTGCAATAATGGGTAATAAACATGCGCAAAATGAACGTATCGAATCTATGCTTGCTTCTTTAGTATCACAAGAAAATAAGAAAGTTAATTCTTTGACCAATAAAAATCTAGCAGGTTCAGCAACAGCTCCAAAGTAAACTTTAGAAATCTTTCATTTATGAAAGATATTTGAGGGTGGTTGAACCAGATTGAGATTTTGAAAAACTTTCATAAATGAAAGTTTTTCATATTGAGGATTGTAAAATGAAATGGTTAAACTTGGAAAATTACGGTCTAAATGTTGGTTTTAGACACCCGACAAAAAATCGTGACAAACTTGCTATTGTCTCAATAAATGATATTAAAAGATTGAATCATTTTTTTGATCTAGACCAATTTCAATTACACATGGAATCCATAGGTTTTAATCGTGTTAATTCTGAGAATTCTTATCCTAAATTTGTAAAAGCAGACAATAAAATTCAACCATCATTATTTAGAAAATTTCTAAATATAGATAACTCTAATATTGTTGAAATGCCTGAAAGTAATGCGATAGCTAGATTGAAAATTGATAAGGATCAGTGGCTAAGCTTTTCAAAAAGTCAAAATACACAAAAAGAATTCTGGTTTGTTGATTCAAAGGTTTATGCAGAGAAGTTCAAACTTGAAAGCTTTGCAGACATTGAAAAACAATTTAATGAGTTTAATAAAAATAAGGATGAACGATTCATAGATTTATCTTTTGAAAACCCGTTGCCAATAGATACATTAAAAAAATATGGATACGATAGTAAGATTTTTGGAGTTATCACATCTGATAGATCAATGCTAATGAACTTAGGATTTCCTGAATCTGCATTTAAAAAAGCAGATTTATCTTTTGTTCTGCCTGTAAGTGTTATGGAGAATAAGACGCTATTAGCTATATCAAATATAAAAGAAACACCTGAAATATTAGAGTATTCAGCGGATTCATGGCAGGAAGCAATAAAGGTACAAAATGCTTTGCCTGAAATTGCGAAGATAACGCAGAATTTGAAAAATTTTATTGAAAGCCCTGATGAGGAATTCATAGATTCACTTCTGTTGGAAATTAAGAAATTTCACGAAAAAGACTATGTGGATGTGTTATCTCATCAATTTAAAGCTGAACTAGCGGATGTAGGGATAAACAATAGCAACCAGAAGTTAGAAACTCTTTTAGCATACATTCATAAAATTGATATTTATAACGAGTTAGACTCGAACAAATTAGAATTAATAAAAAAACAGCAGCAAAATTTTGAAAATATTGAACACAGTAAGACAACGGATGTTGTCATAGAAACAATAGAGAAAGGGAAGAACAGGACTGCCGATAGAATTGAAGATTATGGCGAAAATGTTTTTGGTGCACGAAAGCACTTTTACGAAAATAGAGATTCAACATTACTTGAGATAGAAAAAGATAGAAATCATTCTTTTGAAATATTAGTTGATAAATATAAAAAAAGCTCTTTGTGGAACTTCAAAAAAGAGACATTGCCTCAGTTGGAGGATAAATCGAATGAATTATTCTTTTTTGCACAATCAATTTACAATATGATCCCAAATAAATTGAGTATGGCTAAAATTGATAAAAATAAACCAGAAATTTTCATTCAAAGATTAAAAGACTATTCAAAGTTTGTTGGACATTTTAAGGAAATTATTCAAGCAGGTATTGATTTACATGATCGCTACCCATTATCAGCTATGACTAACATGCTTGTAAACTATAAGAATGTTATAGATAAAGTAGCTTCAAATCCACAACAGTTTTACTTTGATGATCTAGATCCTGAGTCGCCAGAATTTAATGATTCATCTCGGTCTAACATCCGAGAGTTCATTAAAGGAGTAAATAGAAAATCCTCAAACTTATCAAAAACAATGTCTTTTCTTGAAGACGTAAAAGTCGGTTCAATAAAAGTTATGGTGAATACCATAAATGAGGATACTTCTGAAATAGATGAGATCTACTTTAGAAGATATGTTGAAACTGGAGGAGAGATTAATCATACAAATCAACTTTCAAAATATGAAATACCTCCTCATGCTAAATTGGAAAATGCTTTTTATACATTCGAGAAAGTTACAGGCCAAGATGGGTTTTTTCAAATTATAAGGAATGGGAGTGGTTTCAAAGATCAAATCCAGAAAGTTATAGAAAAGCTTAATTTAAGTCTAGAAATTCAAAAAAATATAACACCTGAAAAAGAGATTTCATATTTTAGAGCAAGTTATGATCCAAATTATAAGGATCTAGAATTAAATGACTTAGAAAATAAATCGGATAATGTCATTTCAGAAAGCAGTATAAAAATCACTGAAAGATTTGATTTAGAGTATAAAAAGCAAATCAAGCAAGATCAACCAGAACGTCTAGATCTTAGGTATCCTCAGATTCTCCAGAATTTGACACACGAAACATCAACTGACTATAGAAATAGTGAGGATGTTACAGTCGATGACTTTGGTAGGAATTTCGCATTTCGAGCTGTGCAATTTGGTAATTGGGTTACACAAAATGAAAGACAGGAACTACTAAACATTACTTATGATGGCTTAAGTGAGCTAAAAAATGTATTGAACTTGACTGACTCTGATATTTCATTTAATGGTGAATTGGCAATAGCATTCGGTGCAAGAGGTAGAGCAGGCAGAGGTGCAGCAGCAGCGCATTATGAGCCTTATAGTCAAATATTTAATTTAACAAAAGTACGTGGTGCAGGTTCAGTATCACATGAATGGTTTCACTCATTAGATCACTATGCTGCGAGGGTTTTAGAGGAACAAACGAAAAAGTTAGTTTACAAAAGTGGTAGTTTTAATGCTGTAGAGAAAAATTATTATTTGAGTGAACTCATGGCAGATGTTGATTATGAAAGTTCAAAATATATTATTGATTCAAACCCAATACTTAAGTCCTTTTATAATTTGCAAAAAAAATTGAATGGCAAAATGGAAGCTGATGAAATATTCACTAAAGAGGGTATAAATCTAATTAAAGTACGTTCTGAGGAAGTGATTGAAAACTCATTACAGAGATTAATAATAAAAAAAGACCAATTAATTAATGCTGTTAGAGAAATTGGCAAAGATGATGCTGCTCAATTTCTGAATAAAACGATGAGTGAGATTGTTGATAGTCTTTATAGACTTAAAACAATAGAATTGGATCAACATTATAAAAATCCCTTATTTATACCTGATCTTCGTTTGCATCAGTCTAATACTGCTAGTATGTATCGTGCTATTGGAGCTGCATTGAGAAAAGACAATATCTCTTTTGGAAGATATACGTTATCAAATCCGATAACTGAGGAAAGTAATCGGTTATTGAGAGCTAAAAATGAAGTTGGACAGGAGAGTATAGCCTCTACTAGAGAATTATACAGTCATCTCAGATTACACAGAAATGTAAAAGGACTTGAAAATGAAATACATGCTGTTGCTTTTCAAATAATTCAAAGCCAGATTTTACCCTTAGCAATTAGTGAACTTATACGGCATTCAGATCCTCAATATAATAAAATGAAAGAAAGATCACTGCGTATCTTGATTGATAGAGCAGAGGCATTTTTCAAAATTAACTCATCAAAAAATAATAATGATCTTTCATTAGATGCGATGTTTAATAAGAATAATTTCGCAAGTAAAGCTCGGTTACTCGATGTTACAGCTAATGCTTACTGGTCAAGAACCTGTGAGAAGTTTGCACGATGTGGAGAAGCATTGGTTACGGATCTCTTTAAAGAAAAGGGTGTAAGTGTGGGTTATATCGTTCAATGTATGGAAGATCCCAAAACGAATGGTGAAAGATCTGGTATTACACCCTCTGGCCAAGATAGGGTAGAGATATTGCAAAGTTACAAAGAGACCATGCAAAGTTTGCGTGAGTATGTTTTTAAACCAAAACATTCTGCTAAAAACACTCTTGAGGTGAACGCAGAGTTAGAAAATTCTGTGAGAGTATGATATGGAACTAAATAATACAAATTTTCAATTGAAGACAGTTTTACTCAGCTATTGTCGAATGCAAAGTGAAAAATTGAAATATAAATATATGGATGGTTATGTAGATCCAGAGAGCTGTGCAACTTATCTATATCCTGTAGTTTGTTTTCTTACAGAATCGGAGTTTATGTATTACTACAGCCGTAACAAAGATCATGATTCAGAGATACTTTTTGAATATGAAGAAAATAAAGATTTGTCATTATTTAAGCCGATTAAAGTAACACCGACTACTGCACTAAAATCCATATCATTTAGTATGATAGCCCCATTTTTCTATTTTTGGCTAAAGATGTTAGTTGAGCGATATTTTGACAAACTTGAACTCATTTATATACATTTTCCCAAAGAACAAATTTTTAAAAATTGACACTTTAAAATTTTTAAAATACTCTTAATGTATCTCCGTAGCAATGAGTCTGGCCATGAATACAACAATACGAAATACTTATGACATTGGCTCTGAACTTTTTGGTTTAAAGGTTCGTCAGGTAGCAAATTTGCCCAAAGAAAAAACTCAAGATTTCATAACGGAATTGTTGGACTCATATCCAAAATCTGATGGGCAGGGGTATGTTTCTAAAGAGAAATCAAAAAGAGGTTATTCGATAGAAGAAGTAGACAATAAAGTCATCATCACTTCATTTATCCATGTAGATCGAGATGACTGGTATGAAATCGTTTGTGGGTTTGATTTCATCGAAAATCAAGTTTACATGTCTTTGATGACGGAGAGTAATTCAGAGATATTTAAGATTGGTGATGGAACTGAATCTTTTTCAACAAAAACAGTGTCTATAAATGAGTTTATGAAAGTGGGGGAGCAGGGTGAGCCGTCTAAATTTGAAACGCTCATAGGTTCACTAACTATTGCACTTTTCCCTGAGTCGCTGTTTGAAGCGTACTCATTGAAAGACGTTCTCCATTTCGGCATTCTTTTTTCAAAGTCTTATTATGAAGCAGATCAAAGTATAAATCTGACTATTAGGAATGTTCTAAGAGATCACCTTTCGGCTAATAATCCTCAAGACCACATTCTTGATCTGGAAACAAAAGCACATTTAATTAATGCTCCGTTTATGGCACTTAGATGGTAAACAAACAGTCAATAAAAATTATTGACCTGATTGCAAAAAATTATAGTCAAGGTCTGTCTCCAGATGAGTATTCTTTATTTAAGGCTGTAAATAAAAGTTCAGGTAGGCCAGTACATTTAGACTACTATGGTTTTTTTGAAAACCGTAAGATTTGTCTACTAAGTGAAGTTGATGAAGAAATTGAGATCACTGGAAAATCAAAGATAAAATTGTATTTTCGCAAAGAAACACTTCAAGTAGACTACTTGGATGCAATCACTGAAGAAGTGAAGTTGATGCCAATTTCAAAGATACTTTTATTGGAAAATACTCTTTTTTCTAAATTATTGAGTCCAGTTGGAGACTTCAAGTTTAGTATAGAGTTTGAAGTAAAAGGGCAATTTATTGAATATGGATTTATTCATATCCTAAAAGTTATACAATTACTTATAGAGAAAAATTTACCATTCTCTAAGTTATGTGACTTTTTGGATTCAGGAAAATTTAAACTGCAATTATTAGCAAATGGAGCTGACAATGTTTGAAGCCATTCAAAGTGATTCTGCAATTGAATCTTTGATAAAAGCTGAGGATTTCGTGCTTGTACGTGGAATAAATTCTACAGAGCTAATTGGTCAAGTTTCATTCGATAAAACTTGTATCTATCTTTCAATGGTAGATACCGAATTGAGCCGTATACTCATTAACTCAAAACTGTTGATTTCACGCATAGGTTCACTGAAAGAAATTATCGAAAAATTTCCAATCACTTTTTTTCATACAAAAAAGTTTATTGAATGCTCCACTGATGAAAAGGTAATAAAATATTCTTCAGATAGCTTATTTATAATTAAAGCTATGTACCATTCAATTGTACAAAATAATTCTTTGGAACAAGGCGAAAATAAAAATGCTATTGAGAAAAACTTAAAAGAAGCTGTAACGAAAGCAATTGAAGAAGAAGTTTTTATTTCAGATATGCACTTCTCATTGTCAGAATATATTTTTAAAAGACCTACTACTGACATGGAATATAAATGATAAAATATTATTGCTTTGAAGATTTACTGCTGACTGAAAATGATAATGAATTTGTAGGTTACTTAAATCTTTATTGCAATAAAGACAATGAGATTAAGCATTTAGATTTAAATAGTGGTTTAGATAGTAAATATATCCTTAATAAGTTTCAGCATATTTTACAGAATGGTTATGCTTCAATATTTTTTAAATATTCATTCTTTAATCAAGACTATACTAGGATTTGGGGAATTCACCACGTAATATTATGTCTTTATCTACATGAACAATGTTCTAAATACGGCACATATTTATGCAAAATTGATAATAAAAATCCTGAAATCGTTTTACCATTTTGGTATAAAAACAACTCTCAATTTCAGTTGGGTGACTTTGGTTTTGTATTGGAAAATTGCCTGATAGATCCAGAGACTACAGATCCTTTTTTTACATCTTGTGATGAAATTGTTTCAAATCTAAAGGACATTTGGAAGAACTATTCCAGTGAAGAATTTGATCATCCTTTTTTTAGGAACTTATTTTTCATTCTTATCCTATCTTCTAGTGGTAACTATTCAAATTGTTTTAAAACCGATCTTTTAAATACAAAATTCCATATTTCAAACATACTTGAATCTGCAATAGCAAATTTCTCTAATTTTTTAATTTGTTTTGATAATTTGATCTGTGAACTAGGTTTTACTAATACTAAACAGATTAATAAGGTTGAAGTTAATCTGGTTGACGATGTTGGAGAATTAACTGAAGCTGAATTCTCTGAACTAGCGTTTGAAATAACAAACTGGATTGAGTCAAATGGTAGAGTCAATACAGTCAAATTATCAGGAGAGGGCATATCTCTAAAACAGGATCAGGAACAAACTATTCATGAACCAGTAAACACTGAGATTCAACTTGATACCACTATTCTCATCAATCAGAATCTATGTGATTTTAGTTTTGATGATTTTAAAAAATTGTTTAGAGAAACCTGTATTCACTATGCAGAACAATTTTTTAAAATTGAGAAAACTTTACCCTTGCAAGGATTTTACATTAACTTTTTGGAATATATCGATGCCAACTTATTAAAGCAAAAAAGTAAAATCGAGGCTGTGCAGCTTAATTATTTAAAGTATGAACTCTTATTTTCTATGGCTTATATTTTTTCAAAAAATTATGTATATAAATTTTTGAGTGATAATTATCTGACACTTATCAATAATTCGGTTGCCTACTCAAAAGAATTAATTTCTTTAATTAATACAAAAATAAAATCTGTAATTATATTTTTGAAAAATAAGTATGAAAGTGCATATTCGGTAAGTCCAGAAGCATTCCAAAACTTTTCAACATTCCAAATAGTTTATTATTATTTGAGATTTTATTCAGAGTTTATTGTTGAAGTAAATATTGGTTTCTTTATTGATTTTGATAAATTGATGATTGAACAAAAATATAAAAACGAGCTTGAAAGAATTTCAAAACTTGATTTAAGTTTTTTTTATTATTTGACGGAGAACTCTCCCCGTCAAATATATTTGATTAAAAATTAGAAGAATGATCCAAAACCTTGTTCTTGATTGTTGGAATTTTCTTTTGTTACTTCATTCGAGCGTTGCTGCGAAAGTTGTTCTTTGGCCTTAATTTGCTCAATAATCTCTTTTTGCATTGGGTTGATTACGGGAGTTGCGGATTTTGTTATTTCATTTGAGTCATTTTCAAATTGGTAATTTGGCATAGACATTGTTCTTACCAATTCATCTGCTTTTCTATAGTAGCTACTGGTGAAGAAGTTATTCGCTACTTCACTTAAAACAACTGAGTTTAACTTTGGATTGTCTAAAATGAGCGATTGGATATTATTGATTCCTAATCGGTTAAAGATGTTTCCTAAAGATTTTCGGTGGTCATTAACTTCTGGAATTTCAAGTTTAGCCGTCTTGTGCAAATTATTTAAAAGCGGACTTGGTGAGAGTAGTCCAGTAAAGGGAATAACTTTACTGCATTTAATATCTGTTGTATCCATTGTAACCTCCATGCCGATCTACGGTCATATCTTAAGTTTATCGTTGCGGATTAAAGCTGTTTTCAATAGTAGATTTTAATACAACTTTTTGGGTAGTTGTGCTATCTCTTTCAATTTCTCTATGTTTAGAAACAATTTGCTTCTCAACTGAGAATTTTTGGCTTTCTGGTACGAATGCCAGTACGTTCTCTTTTGTTGATCTCACGAAATCAATTTTTGCTGAGCGTTCGCAGTTAAGATTCTTGATACATTGTAAAGTTTTAGTCAGAGATTCATCATTAACTTTTTCAAGTGAAGGATCTTTCATAAAGGCGAGGGCAGTCTCAAAAACGAGATTGTTTGCTTCATTCAGAGCTGTACGTTCTCGTTTCAGGTTGACCAAAACTTTATCATTGATGATTTGATGCTTTAAGGCAACAGAGCTATTGTCAACATCCTTGAGACCATGCTGTATCCTGTGTTCTAAAACTTTATTCAGCTTGTTATCATTTCCTGCCTGCATTGCATAACTTAGGATCTGATTAGCGTGCATTGTATTTAAAGGTGCAGATTGTTGCATATCAACAATCGATGCAAGTAAGTTTGTATATGATTTGGTACTACAATACATACCCGTAACCTCTAAAGATATTGATTCTTCCTAACTCATTAGTTGTAAACATAAATTTTTAAATTAATAGACGCTAAAACTTAACATTAAGTTTTACATTAAACACTACTATACAACTCGTATCAATTGATTGTAATACTTTATTTTTCAAAGTGCTTTAAAAAATGATTAGAATCTCAACAAAAAAATCTTTGCTCGAAAATTTTTAAAAATTGTGTATTACTAAAATTTAAATTAATATTGCCTATAGTAAAGAAAGTCCGTTTTTATGCGTATTCTTTACTCCAATTAACAAGATAGTAGAGCTACTTGTAAGCCTAGACAATTTGATTTGCTAGGATAAAAAAGGATAACATTAATGAGTATATACTGCCCGTTTTCATCTGATAGTACCTGTCAGAATGATGCTGCTGTTGCGTTACTAGGCAAAATTTTTGGCCACGATTTCATTCAAGCGTTTGTAACAGGAAACTCACCTGCTGCAACTGCACCGCCTAGTGGCGAACTTGCCCCTGTGTTGTTTGGTGCGCTAGGGCACATGGGACTTGTAGCTGCTGCTTTCCTTTTTCTATGTCTAATCTTTTCTTCTGTGATGCACACTGCTCAAGATGGTGAAGTGTTTGGACAGGGAAGTAAAAAAGGGTGGGTTGTAATTCGCTTTATTACTGCGGTGGTTTTCTTACTACCTACTGTTTCTCTCTATAGTGTTATTAACATTCTGTTATTGATGATTGTTCTGGCGTCAAATGGAATGACTAATAAAGCGAATCGAGAATTCCTACAGACTGCTATTCAAAATCCATCACCAAGTTTCGCTTCCATTGATAACTATGATCCTTATGGATATAGAGCCTTTGCGTTACAAAAAATACGTCAGTACCAATGTACAAGGGTTTTGAATGCTAATTTCAGTCCAGATGCTTCAATAGGCGAAAAAGTCTATCCTGATGGTTCAAGAAGTTATATCAAAACGGTTGGTGGTGAAAATATATTTCATGGTGAACTTGTTGATAATAATAAATATTTAGATCAAGGATACTTTGGAGCAATTTGTGGTAGCTCTGACTATATTGTTACTAATGCTTCAGCGTTAGGGACTAATATTAAGTACTTAACTCAAAATCCTGATTTGGATGATTATAAAACCTATAAAACAAGAATGATTCTGAATATTCAGAATTTAAAATTTCAGGGTATTAGTCGATTAAATACAGCTATCACAGCTTATGTAAATAATTTTCCTGATTTGGCAGAAAGTCCTGAGTCTTATGCAACAATCTTTAAACAACGATTTGATCCACTTGTCCTTGATAAAATAATCACAGATGAGATAGCAAGAACGGATTCCGAAATCACGAATTATTTAACTTCGCAGCAAAACTCATATATCCAAAAAACACTTGATTACTATGCTCAAAAAGGTTGGACTCAGGTTGCATTAGCCAAAAGGCAAATGGGTGAGTTCCAGAAAGATATTTATGATGCTAAAGCTAAAGTCATATATCGTGGTACTAATCCTGACTTACAACGGATGAATCGTGAGGGAGTATCCAGTGAGAAAGAGAAAGTTATGTATAACGTTCTCGTTCGTCAAATGGATATGGCCATTAATGATTATATGAAAACCCCTACAGTAGTAACTAACTTGTCTACGTCTGATATGGAAAATTTAATTCCAGAGGATCTTACAAGTGAAGATGTTTCATATAAACGTATTGCAGCTGATGTAGAAGACGCTAATACAACTTTAGTTATGAAAACGATGCGAGTCTTTATCGATACGTTTGTTGGTTCTAGTGCAACCAATAATGTTGATGCTATTACTCGAATGCAAACAACAGGTAATGTTTTGCATATCGTACTAACTCAATTGGATGGTGCTATTTCTGGCCTGCGAATTGGATTAACTGTAGGTGGTGCAACAGGTGCAGTATTCTCAGACAACATTGGTACAGCTGCTCAGATAGCAATTGGCTTGGTTGATTACTTATCTGAGAAGTTAGGGAAAATCATGGTAATGGGTAAGTTGGTAGCAATTTACATGGCTATTATTATCCCAACATTACCGTATGTATTCTTCTTGATGGCTGTTATTGGTTGGGTGCTCCACATTCTTCAGGCAATGACTGGTTTGATCTTATGGTCGATTATGCACATGATTCCTGATAGAACCTTTGTTGGTTCGCAGATGCAAGGATACTTGACCGTTATTGCTTTGTTCTTCAGGCCTATGTTGTCTTTAATGGGATTCTATTTAGCATTTATGCTGTCAGATCCTATTATTACTTTTACTACAAACGTATTCTTCACAATCATGGGTGCAACTCAATTCACATCAAATGGATTCATTGCTGCACTATCACAATTTTTCTTCTTGATGGCTTGGGTGATCTTGTATTGCACGATCCTTTTACCAATCATCTTTTTGATATTTTCATTGCCGACTACACTGGCTGATAGTGTTATTTCATGGTTGGGTACGAATTTATCTCGTTCTCTTGGTGAGACCAATCTTGCACATAATGCTGGTAGTGCAGCACCTAAAGCAGCAGGATATTATGGTGGTAGTGGTGGATCTGGTGGACAGGGTGCTTCACCTAATCCAAATGGTGGCGGTGGTGGACAAGGGCAAAGACCGCAGGGTGGTGATGGCACTGTTTTAGTTAATCGTGGATCTGGATCTACAGCAAAGCCATCAGGATCAGTTTCTAGTTTGCCTAATGCTAATCCTAGTTCTGTAGGAGCAGCTCCTCAACAGAACAATGTTGGGAGAGCAGTAGGGCAAGGTATTGCGAGAGGGGGTATTGCAGGTGGGTTAGCTGCTTATGGTGCTTATAACGCAAGACAGGGGCTTTCTCAGCAAGCTACATTAGGCACTGCACAGTTATCTTCATTCAATAATGCGAATAGAATGGCTATACCAAATTTCTCCAGTATGACGTTCTCGCCTGTATCGGGTCAAAATCAGTTATCTAAAACAGGCAATGCGCCATACTTACCACAATCAAGAAATTTCCAATCATTGAATACGGATAATAGAGGCTTATCACAAGATTCACGGCATTAATTGAAATAAAAAAAAGAGTTTCTTAAGAAACTCTTTTTTTTTTTAACAATGTTATTTGGATGAACTAAGTTTTGCTTTTAAATCATCAATTAAATCATCAAGACGATTAATTGTTGCATTGCCTTTAGAAATATTCAAATAAGCATCATTGAGTTGATTATTCTTTAAATTCAATTCACGTTGAGTGAGTAATAACTGTAATTTAACTCGCTCTAACTCATTTGCGATTTGATTAACATAGTTTTGATCATATAAAACTTCATTTGGTAGAGCTTGACCTAAACTATGGTTATTGTTCCCATTTACAAAATTTCGTATTTTTTGAGCAGCAATAGGTGTTTGAGTATCCATGTATTGCTGATACTCACGTTCTTTTCTATCGAGGACTGATGGATGAAACATTCCACCATCCAAACCGCCCTCAGAGTAAGGAAGATTATTCATGACCATCTCCTTTTTTAATATTTATATACATAAGGTAAGTATAAATAAATCAATATGGTAGTCAATTTTAGAATTGTAAAGGTTTTTTAAAAATTAGATATATCTAAAAAATAAAAACATTATGCTATAAAACTTGCATAATTCAGCAGTTTAGAAGAAAATTGAACACAGAATTAGATATTCAAAATTAGATATTCAGATGGTTTACCACTGAATGATAAAGAGGCATAAATGACAATTTTTAATTCAAAGAAGCAACTTTGCGTTGTTCTCTGTGCTCTGATGTATGGTGATGTCCATGCTTCAATGCAATTTGAATATAATCAGCCAAGTGGTCAGACAGGAAAGCCAACAAATATTGCCATAGGGGAAATGCCCTTATCTGGTAATTTAATTGTTACTACCCGTTTTGGAATGGGGCGTACTAATTCGGATGGATCAGCACGTACACATGCAGGTCTGGATATTGTCAATACTAATGGCGACCATAAACTTTATGCTATTGCTGATGGTACAGTTATAGCAAATGACTGGTTAAATGGTGGCGGTAATTTCATACGAATAAGAAGAAAAGACAATAACGATGTTTATCAATATTTGCACTTGGCAAATCGATCACCAATTAATGTCGGAACAGAAGTAAAAAAAGGGCAATTTATTGGTACGATGGGGAACACGGGTGTATCTCGTGGTACTCATTTACATTTTGACTATGCTGTCCCTCAAAAAGAAAGTACCAGAGCACGTAACGCATGGTTAGGCAATTCCAGTAAGGGAGCTGATGCTAATCCTTTTCAAAACATTCAATCGGTCGGCGCAAACAGAAATGGTTTAAGTGGCTACTATGTTACAGATCCTACGCCTTATCTTAAAGATGATATACCGATTAATGCGAGTGCATATAAGAACTATCTAGGATCAACAATTCGGCAACAATTTAACATTCTTTATGGAGCAAGTTTACCAGTAGGATCTGGTGCATCGCAGCCGAAATTTTCAGGCCTAAAATTTCCTTTACCGCAGGGTTATGGAGCTACTGATGAGCAACTTGCGAAATTAAATATATCGGTTATTGAGGCAAGACAAAAAGCTCTTGAGGATGGAACGATCACTGAGGCGCAGGCCTATGATCCAAACGTCACTTACAGAGAGCTTGAAGACATCTTCAGGGACACTGGCCAGATAGGTGAACAAGAGCCAATTAAAATTGATATTGGTGATGATCAGACGGTTAAAGGGCATATAGAAGATTTAGCGTATAGGCGGTTCTCATCTTCAGGATGGGCACAAGATATTATAAAAGCCTCAAATCGATCATTATGGGTTGAACTTCTTAATATGGAAGTTGCCCGTAATCATATAAAAACTGAATTGATGCGTCAAAATGAACGCATCGAAGCATTACTTGCTGCCTATACCATTGCAAAGGCCAAATATATAGCAGGAAAAGTAGAGGAATTAAGACAGGCAATTGAAAGCGGTCGAAGCATAGCTTTAATTAGTAACTTAGAACTTGAAGATCTTCCTCCTACCGCTTCTGATTATCAACTTGCAACGTCTGTTGTAACTAAACGCAGTGGATCTAAAGCATTAACTCAAGAACAGAAAGATGCAATTATTAGAGTAGCGAAGAATATAGGTGCAAATCCTAATGACTTGGCAGCGGTAATTAGTTTTGAAACAGCAGGTTCATTTAGTACAAATGCACGAAACCCTAAAGGATCTGCAACAGGACTTATTCAATTCATGCAATATACTGACGGCACAGGTAATAAGAATACGCCTAGAAGCCAATGGGACTATTGGGGAATGACTAGAGACCAGTTCGGTGCATTATCATTCTCAGATCAGATGAAATATGTTGAGAAGTACTTTAAGGATCGTGGTTTACGTGAGTCAAAACCAACAAGTTTAGGCCAATTGTATAGTCTAGTCATGGGTGTACCAAGTGGAGGCTATACAATTGCTAGATACCCTGATGTGTTTAGAGATAACCCTGCATGGGATGTGAATGGTGATGGGGTCATCACTGGTGCTGAAGCAGTATCAGGATCTCAATTTAAATCACATATTCGTACCTATTTCCCTGAATATCCATAATTACGAGTAAGGAGAATTTTATGAAAAAAATTGGTTTGATCCTATGTAGTGCTCTCTCTGTAAGCATTTATGCTACCAGTGCTGTTGCGAATACAGGTCTTGATAATCAGTATTATCAAGCTGTTCAGAAATTACAGGACAATCCGTTATCTCTGAATGTTAAAGAGACAGATCAAAAATATATTGGTATTTATACATCAGTTAAAAATACGATGGTTTCTTTGAATGCTCAAAAGAATAGTTCTGTATTTAATCAGTTTAAAAATCAAATTGAGTCTGAATGCAATAAGCTCAAAACGGGATCAGCTGAAAATGTCAGTTCTTCATATTGCAAAGCCAGTCTTAATGCTGCTATTTACGCAAAACTTTAATGTGAGGATGAAAAAATGAAAATACAAACAGTTCTATTTTCTGCGTTGTTATCTGTTTCAACTTTAACATTAGCTAATAATAAGTTTGAGACTGAGTTCAGTAATATTCAGGAAATTAAATATAACTGTGCTGATTCTTCCTATGGTGATGCAATCCAATGTTATGCAGGTATTGAGAAAAAACTAAATGGCTTAGCCGATACAATAAAAGCCTCTAACCCTGCAAAAAGTAAAGATGCAGCATGGAATAATTCGATGAGTGCTGTGAACTCTGTCTACCAAATCTGCAATAAGATAAATGCAATAAATTCTCCAATGGGGGGAGCTGATGCACTTACAGCAGGTGCAGCTTGTAAAGTGGATCTAATCGCTTTGAAACCATATAAGGCAGCAAAACTACTTGAACAGAAATAGTTAAAAAGGATAAGAAAATGTTTAAGATTGGCAACGTACCAGAAGTTGAGAAATTAGATCTCTCCAGTATGCAGAATGATTTTATAAAATCTTTCGTAGATGGATTAGTTGCTGATCGTTTAATCCAAAAGGATTTAGTGATACTAGATCCTTTTGAAGATGATGAGCAATTTCTTTCTTTTCAAATTTACTATCCACAAATTCCTGAAAAAAGAGTAATTATTCAAATTGAAAGACCAAAATCTGTGATTAAAGTCTTTGTTGAAAGTGAGACTTTTTATTCAGGATCGGGTTATGAGTTCCTTATCCATCCTACATCTGCACTACTTACAGCAAAGCACGATGATATTGTAGAGATAGTGCATGGTAAGATCTTTTTCTTGGCATACAATTTGTTGAGACTAGCTGATGGTTATGAGTTTTTTGTTCAAAAGGATAATGAAGTACTCGAAACAAAGCATCCGATGATTGCAATTTATGAAACATTTGTAAGTCCTATAGATCAGAACAGAACAATACTTTTCAATGAACCACATATAGAAACTGAATGTACCGATGTGTTGATTCAAATACGTCCTGATGAGAAGCTTGTATCGATCACTGGAGAGGGAATGTCTTTGGGTAGTATTGAACCGTACCGGGTTTGTCGGAGACTTTTTTATTTAAGTTAGGCCACCTGACCTAACGGGTTAATCTTATCATAGTACATTGCTTCAAACTCAAAAGGCGACACATAACCCAGTGCACTGTGTACACGCTTTTTATTGAACCAATCTACCCAGTTTAGTGTCGCAAGCTGTACATCCGCTAAACCTTGCCAATCTGCTTTTAAATATTCAATCACCTCTGTTTTGTATAAGCCATTCACTGTTTCAGCCAAAGCATTATCGTATGAATCACCAGTCGTACCGACTGATGCTCTTAAATTTGCTGCTTCTAAACGATTGGTATAACGAATCGAAAGATATTGCACACCCCTGTCGGAATGATGAATCACATTCTTTGGCATGCCTCGATCATGCAATGCTTGCTCCAATGCATCGAGCACCATATCTGTATTCATCCGTGTAGATACTTTCCATCCAACAATGGCTCGTGAGAACACATCAATAACAAATGCGGTATATACCCAGCCTGAATGAGTTTGAATATAGGTAAAGTCACCCACCTGAGAAGCATTGCTTCGCAAGGGTTTGGATGATCAGCATTAAAATTACGTTTCACTAAATCATCTGCCCTTTTTTGGTCATCTCGGTTACGGGTGCTTTGTTTATTCTTACCACGCCAAACACCTTGTATACCTAGCTTTTGCATCAATCGAGCAACTGTACAACGTGCAATAACATAACCCTCACGTTTTAATTTTTGCCAGACTTTACGTACACCATATCGACCTGAACTTTCCTTCCAAATTCGTTTAATTTGTTCAGCATGATGCTCATCATGTAGATCTCGTTTCGCTCGATGTTCTGGATTGTCAGCGAGATCTAAAGTTCGGTAATAGGTTGAAGCTGCGATCGGTAAAATCCTACAAATCGCATCAACACCATATCGATCTTTATTGTTATGGATAAAATCCACCATTATTTGTATGGGCGGTCGAGCTCCGCCTCGGCGAAAAAAGCGGCTGCTTTACGTAGAATTTCATTGGCACGCTTTAATTCTTTAATTTCACGTTCCATTTGCTTCATTTTTTCTTGATCAGATATCTGTTGTACTTTAATTGGGTTTTGTTGATCTAAGTATTTTTGATACCAAACACTTAGAGTTTCAGGAGTACAGCCAATTTTAGGAGCAATTGCGGAAACTGCTGCCCAGTTCGATGGATAATCTTTTTCAGATTCAATCAATAATTGAACCGCTCTTTCTCTGATTTCAGGAGTATATTTTAATTTTGTCATCGGGATAGTCTCTCAGAATATTGACTCTCCGACAAACCCGGTACGGTTCAGTATTAAATTGTTAGAGACATTTGTAAGCTTGAGTTACCTATACTCTGATATGGCTGTTGAATATTCTTGTTAATACATTACCTAAAAAAAACCTCCTTTTTACGGAGGTTTTTTTGATATGTTATTTATATTGTTTTTGGATAATTTTAAGATCGTTGATTAACTCTGCCAGATCGTTAAGAACTTCCACTCTTTCTTCCTCATCTTTAATTTTACCTTGAGACAATAATGAAATACGATCAAGACTGTCTTTTCCTTTCACAGTAATATCAATGATGACTTTCTCATTGTAGTCAGGAGCTTTGGTTGTTTCTTTATTCTCTTTTTCCTCATCAATGACAAATTGATTTTTAAGTTTTTTCACTTCTGGCATACCGAGAGATTTACCTGAAGCAGCAAATTTTTCTACCCATTTGATAACTTCATCTGGATGTTCTTTAGAAAGGTTCGCAATCTCATACATGGCCGAAAAGTCTTTACACATTCCTTGATTGTGCATCCACTCAAGATTATCAATGATGCTCTGGTGAACATCTTTTGTTAGCGAAGCAATTTTACTTGTTTTTGCCTCATTAAAGCCTAATGCGAGTCCGATTTGCTTTTGCTTGGCAATTTTGTTGGTGATCAGGCGATTGATACTGTGGCTCAGATCAAAGATTGTCATATCTTTACGCATGACATTAGCAGTCAGCTGATCTAATTCAGAGAATTCAGCTTTAATCACGGCAGGAATCGTTTTTAAACCTGCTCTGAGTGCGTTTCTTCTGCGTCTGTTGCCATCTTTTACAATATAGCGTGTAGAATCATCAGGATGGGGAATAATGACGATAGCCTGCAATATTCCACGATCCTTAATGCTTTCCACCATTTCGTCTTCATCTTTATCTGATAGAAATTTGCGTGGGTTTAACGGATCTTCTTCAATGAGGTGCAAATCCACCTCAATTGACTCCATTGTTTTTGCGCCCTTTTCTTGCTCATTGCTTCCAGTGATAACGTCTAGTAAGTTCATGTTGATTCTCCTATTACTTGTCAGCAGCAAGTTTGAGCTGTTTTGAAATTTGCTTGAAAAGGGTAAAGAATGTCTTTTTGACTGGTCTGGTCGAATTCTTTTGGATATGCCATGTAGCGATCCCAAGCTCAGCTGCTTCTTCGATTACATTTTTTTCCGTGAAATGAAGAATGGAATCATTTTCTAAATAGATAAGGTTTGAAGCCTTTCCATCACGGTTAAGATCTGCCAAAGCAGTTTTTTGTACTTCAGATTTTTTATTTACTAAATTAGGTACTACGCCTCCCAAGATCAGATCAGGGTTCATAGCTTTTTTAATTTTTTGTGCAAAAGCAATATATTCTGAAATACCATCAACGGCATAACTTTTTAATAATGTTGGCATAACAACCAGATGAGATACGGACAAAGGAATAAGCAATAAATTTCCTAAAGTTGGTGGAGTATCAAAAATAATAATTGTTCTATGTTTCAGTAGTTTAGATATGTTTTCTTTAAAAGTAGCCGTTTTTTCAGTATCGATACTGTTGTTAATATTAGCCAATGCTAGATTTGGTTGGAATACAGCAATTGCACCACTATTGATAGATAACTGCGAGTCTGACAATTCATTTAGGAATAGATCCACAGCATTGCCTTTTAAGACTGTGTTCGTATCCGATTTTTTTACATAAGCAGGTAAAGAGGCTTCTTTATTGTATTTTAATAAATGTTTAGAACTATTACCCTGATTATCTAAATCGATCAAGGCAACTTTGTAGCCTTTCTCAGCAAAGAAAAAAGCACAATGAACTGAGAACGTACTCTTACCTACACCACCTTTACTATTACCAATAGCAAGGATTCCTGAATCTTTTGCAGTGATTTTTTCCATCTTTTTATCCTTTTGAAATAGGGTGAACTCATGCACATTGCTCATCCACCACCGATAGTCAAAGAATAACTTAGATGTAAAATTAATGAAAGTATTTTTCTTAAAAAAATTTCATTTATGAAAGATTTTAATTTTATGACTTAATAAATACATCATCAATATTTAGTTCAATGTTATTTAATTGAATGGAATAAAGCGATTTCAGTGTTTCTATTGCATCTGGAAAGAAATCAATTGCACTGCTCAGTTGAGGTTCTATAGAACTCAATGCAATATTAGGAATGGCACGATTCTTCTGCCCATTGATGTAAAATACATTACACCAAGCAGGAAATATGAAGTTTGAATTAACTACTTCAAAAATATTAAGTAGTACACCTTGTAAATTCAGGGGTGAGGCTTGACCAAAAACGTTAGGTGAATTAAGAGTACCTAAACATTGAGAAAATTCAGTAGTTAATGAATTAGGTGAAATATGGTGAATAACATAAATTATTGTTTTATTTGAGTTATTTTTATTTATTTCTTTTTTAAATACTTGATTCCGTAGTAAATAAGATTCTGAATCTATAAATTCTGATGGAGCAATAGCATCATTTTCAATCATTTCATGGTAAACCATGATTGCTTTGTTAAGCATTTCAGAGCAAGCCAAAATATCTCTACGGTGTAAAGGGTTATTTGAATAGGTTAAACGATCTAGTAGTAATCCCTTATCTATTAGGTTACTCCGAAAAACTTCAATAAGAGTGACATAATCCATTTTTCTGGCCTATAGAAAGCGTGTCGTATTCGCTTTGAAATGTTGCTTGGTTATTGCAGTCTTCTGATGAATTACTGGAATTGGACGATCAGAAAAGTGTTCGATTTCAAGCTTGTTGAACCCATTGGAAGATTTCTTAATTTGACCTAAGATCATGTTCTTAAAAGTATCTTTTTTTGAACTTAAATAATCTATGTACATATCGCTTAAGGGGATACTTACAGTCAGACTGCGGATTGAAATTTTATTATCACTTTTGATGTTTTTATTTTCATAATCAAGTGGTGGAAATTTAATGACTAGATAATTTTCTATGAAAGTTACATATTCAATCTGGATCTCATTAAGCCACCAGAAATCTGCTTCCTGACAGAAAAATAGGAAATTTTCTGGATTGTTATCGTCTATACCAAAGGCGAATAAACTTGCTTGTTGGCTAGAAAATTCGATAGAGGAGTAAGGGTTCTTCTTATCGTAAAAATAATTAAAAGAACTTAAAAACCGTAAAAGGTAGAGCCATGCACGTACTTTTAGCGCATTGGATGATGCAATTTCAATCTCATCATCTTTTAGTTCTTCAAGCGCATCGATAATATGAGGAGGTAATGCACTCATTATTTTTGCTCCAATTCTGGTTCAGTTTTTTGTTGGATCAGCTTTTTATGTTCTGTGATGATGTTTTTTAATGCTTTATGCTCACTTATCCCTTTGGATTGAGCTATTTCAATAACCCACTCATAACAAACATTATCCAAGATACGTTCAATTTCAGTTTTGAGCTTTCTACTTCTGGCAGATCGATTGTCATCTAGTAGTAATTTTTCAATATTGGCATACTGACGAAGACGTTTAACATCACATTTGCGAATATCAAGTAACTTACTGATTGAATTATCGTTTGAACCTTGCTTCACGTAATTAACGTACTCATCCAGATTTGAATAAAGCCTTAAAGTTGTGATGATATGTTCATGGCCAGTCACGATGAGACGTTCAACATAAGTTGCTGTCTCTGGATCATCGATGCTGCGATTACCTTGAAAGATCATTTCATCAAAGATTTTCTGGTCATATACATCACAGATGAGCCGAGACTTCTGGCGAGTTGCCTCAATTAGATGTGACGTACCATCGATGTGGAATTGACTTTGAATTTTTGAAAATTCAAGTTTGTTTAAAATTGCTAAAGCAATAATAAATTCCGCAGGCAAGTCGAACTCAAGGTCAAAGTTTTGAGTAATTGCCCGACAATATGACTGAATGGGTAAACGTCTTTCAACAATCCATATTGAGGTATCAAAGAAAGTAATGATCTCAGATATTTGGTCATCACTAAACAGTGGATACTTTTTATCAGAGTTGAGAGGGTTTGCAAGGTTGGACTTTCCACCTTTCAAAAGATAAATACTTTGGTCTTTATTACTTGTAAAGAAACCATCTTCTAACTGTGAAAAGTTAAAGGTTTTAGAGTTTAAAGATATTAAGTTTTTAATATCCTTGTAATATTCCTCTAAAGTAGATTTTCGGCGTTCCTTTCTTTCCATAAGTAACTCATTCAAATAAACTTTTTAAAAATTAAAACTTAATGACGTGTGATTGAAATTGTTTCTATTTCTACACTTGGCTCATTTGGATCAGGTTCTTCTGTTATGAAGAAGTTGTCGGGATTATAGGGATCAGAAGAAGCAAAGTCCTGCTCTTTTTTTGTCTTGGACTCATGAATGTATTTTAAAGCATTCATAAATACATTGTATTCATGTTCATTACAAAGTTCCGTCTCTAATAAGCAAAGCAAATAGCCTTGAATTAACGTATTCCGAGTTTTCACAGACTCAAAATCTTCTATGGGTAAACCCATAAATAAGCAAGTACCAATAGGTTCTGACTTAAAATCAGCTAGATGCTTATTGATATGAGTTAAATTAGGATTTTTTTGGATCAAAGCAGTTAAAAGTTTATCTTGGTCTAGTTCATCCATTTTAGAGTCCTTTTTCTAAACTTAATTAACTTCTTGTAGGCAACCAAGATCGCTTTGAGCTAATTTAGGGACACCCATGCGATCTTGAACTTTAGCAACAACGTCTTCAGCAATTTGTACCTGCTTATCAATCGATGCGTTTGAATAAAGATTCTGTCCGCTTGCTGTTTGGTTGTTTGAGCTGTACTTGTTGGCGAGGGCAAGTGCAACGTAAATTAATAGGATTGCAGTAATTACCATTAACACTAACTGAATAGGGGTAAACGTATAGCCGAACATCGTATAGGTTCTTGGGGTCGCAGGAATTGCTGCTGATCCTACTGGATGATAGTTCTGGCCAGACATCATATTAACGGGATATTTAACTTGAGATCCTAAGTTGTATGCGTCAGAAATTTCATTGAATACTTGTGACCATTGTTCCTCTATATATTGTTTAAGCTCTGCATCATTGTACCAATCTGCATCACCCTTAATGAGTTGGCTTGGATACACTTTTAATTTAACTGAAGCAAGAGTGTATTTTTTAGATTCGAGATTACTTTCCAATACATTAGAAATAAGTACAAATGGTTTGAATGAAGCAGTACGAAATGGAATTTCTTGATCATCAGTTCCATTTTGCTTATCAAAGTTATCGAAGTCGATTCCATAGTCAAACGAGGGGACATTAGGTAATGGAATTGATACTAATTTGGGTGATAAATTCTCAATGGTGCAATTATCTTCAAATTCAATTTTTACAGATAAAATCTTTGCTACATCTTCAGTCGGGTTACTGACAGCATGAATATTTGATTGTGATAATGGTTGATGAGAAGTTGCAGGCACTTTTACTTTCGATTTTTTATTAAATAATTTCATGGCGATAATACCTCTCAGATTTTACCAAAGATCATTTCAAGGATACTTGCATCAGAGAGGCCAGTAGCCATTTTTGGCTGACCAGTCTTTTTGTTTAAGTAGAAAGCGGTTGGTACTGCAATGGTATTACTATTGGTACTTTGTTGAGTTGCTTGCACCAAGAATGCCTGATTCTCATCGATAGCTTTTTTGTCCGCTGCTGTAGCGTCTGGTAGGCCAGTTGTGTCTTTGGAAAATGCTTTATTTAATAGACTTGGATCATGTAATGTTGCAGCTGCAAGCTTATATCCATCATCAGACTGTTTTAGCAATACTGTAGGAATCCATTTGATTGAATATCCCTTTTCAACATATTTGCGTGTAGCACGGTAAGCTTCGTGGCAGTTCGGGCAGCGTGGATCATAAAGTACATATAGAGTGTCAGTATCAGATCCTTTACCCTCTTTTGCACCTTTTAGTTTCGCCAGTACTTCAATTGCAGCAGGAGCAGGTTTATTCCATTCTCCTACTATTTCGGCAAAGTCTACTGATACTTGTTCCTGACCTAACGGTGTACCTAAACCACTTGGATTTTCTGGTGTGCCATTTCCGTATTTTTGCTGTGCAGCTTGGAGAATTGGAAGACTGACGCTATCCATAGTGTTTACATCAAATGCGTTACCTGTGATAACGACTTTTTCATCAGGAGTTGTAAAGACAACTTGAGGTGTACCATTAATAACAATCGTCCAAGCAAGTAGATTACCTTGTATTTTATTGACTTCCGAAATCGTGCCTAGACGTGCCATGTTTGTATGCAGTTCTTTACTGTAGTCCTTGCTCTCAGCTGCTACAGCGTGTTGCTGTGTGCTTGTATTTGAGGCTGTGTCAGTTTTTTTAAGAACTAATAAATAGATGATTGCAAATAAGAAAGCAGCTATCAATAATCCAATGATCAAACTTTTAATTGATAATTGGGATTGATTAGTTTGATTCCCAAGTGTTCTATTAGTCATTTTGAAACCTTTTGGTTGGTTTTATAACAAGATTGAAATAATGATAACTCATTTTAAAAAAAACATATATCCGAAAAATAAATATTTCTATGATGAGACTGTAGCAATTTTTACTGAATCTAAATCCTGAGCTGATTCAATTTGTGGGGTGTGGTGATTGAGATATACATCAGGCTGTTTGTATTTGTATCGCTTAAGAGCTTCATTTAGGCCAAGCCATCCGTAGCTGAAGTCTGGAGATACTTTCTTTCTTTTGTAATAGCATTCTGACGTGTAATGAGAGAAAGCTGCCAATTGTTCAACGAAAACACTTGGTCTACCTACGCTTTGAACTAAAGCCCATAAATTTCGGTCATACATACGCAACCAACGTAATTCGCAGGGTGCGATTACACCTAACATTCGTGCTCTATAAACAGTAGCGATCAGAGCTGTTCTGGCATAGGCATGTTGGCTGAAAATTTCTTGAGCTACTGGATGTTTCCAATATTTAGAAACGGTCTTTTCAAGTTTTTTTCGGTTAAATGACTGGTAACTTCTAGGTTTGAGATTTTGAGGGTTGATAAACTTTTTATCAGTGGTTAGTTGCTTGTACGCTACATGCCAAAAATAATCTAAAACTTGATCCTTATTTTTCAAGATCGACTTAAATTCTTTATCAGACATATTTTCATCAGTGGCACATGCTACTGGTAGGAAGATAGCAAATAAATTAATTTCACCGTCTGTTAAATCTTTTGGTGAATTTAATAAATCGCCTAACTGGATGTACATTTCCTTTTCAAATTGCTTTTCATCAAGTAACGGATATACATCATCTTTGGGTGAAGAACCAAAATTCTGTTCATCGTTGAAATCTGCAATAGACTCAATTTCATATTTTCTAAAACCAGATACGAGCTTGTATTCCAGAACAAATTCTCTTGGAGAAAGCATTAATCTGTAAAAGCCTTTATCGTTTGGAACTTTCGATTGAACGAAATATGAAATGTACTTAAGGTGAGGGTAGAGTACGCTTAATTCGAGAATTAACGATTCAAGGTCGTGGTCTTTGACGTAACGAGTGTCAGGAATATCAACAAGATTTTTACTATGTTTGTACCAGACATATCCAATCAGTGCTCCTGCAATCAACATGGATGGAAACAGGTTGTTGATATAGTAAAAATTAAAAGGAATTGCTTTTATATTGACTGTGCAATTCATTAAAGGGTTTAAGTAATGGTTGGGATCTGGATAACACAATTTGCTGATTGTATTGGTTGTAAAATTCAATACTGAAGCATCACTATTGGTGATCTTCTTGATTAATAGCTGCAAATACCAGAATGGAAGTTCAATGATACCAAATAGGGTTCGAGTAATTTTAACTATAGCTACACTGCCATAGTGCCATGCTCCCCAAAAGAAGCCCACAGTGACGAATATAATTGCACCTACGATGATCAATGTATCTGTACTTGAATCTGAGGTTCTGTGATTATGTTGATTCATGGTTTACCTAAACCCTAAGCAATAGAGATATGATTCCAGTCATCTGATGGAGTGACATCATTTTCTGTTTTGGTTTCTTCTAAGTGGATCTGCTGCACAGCAACAATTTCATCTGTATCAAGTTGCTCTGTATAACTATTAATCAGCAAAGCGGTTTGTAGATTTTCGTGGTTAAAGCTTGCACTCATAACAATAGTGTTACGTTTGAATTCTTCATCTCTCATTAGGTCAATGAATAGATTTAGAAAAGATCCACAACCTAATTGGAAAACTTCATTTTCCAATTTTGCTGTGGCAATTGGATCTTTTCGGATCTCCAAAGCTGTAAAGTATTGCGAGATCATGTAGGCCAGATAGTTTGACATTTCATACAGTGCTGACAGACAGTAAATTTCTCTATCCGTCTGCTTGCGTTCAGATAAAAATTTGACCATTACTTCACTATTAAAATTAAGTGTCACTTTATCTTTGCTGCTGCCAAGAAAACCCACGATATTACTAACTGAACTTTTTGTGGGATGAGTGAAAAAGTAATAGATTAGGTGACTGTATAATTTGCCTGCATCAAAATCATTGACTTTTAAAAAGGACAAAAGAAATTCCCTTTGTCTTGTTGGCAATTTGTCTAAACTAACCGAAACTCTTAATCTGTGAAGTTGAGGCATAGCTACACCTCAAGTTAGATTCTTGCCATAAACGCAGCACATTTATACATGCCTCTTGCGTTTGCGAATTCAGGATCTTTTACGATCTGGATGTTGTTGTATTCAAGTTTATTGGTAAGTTGTTCACCTAGTGTGATAGAACCGCCACCAACAAGCAGAACTGCACCTAGATCCTTTCCGTCTCTCACATGCACTTTAACTTTATTGACGATCTGCTCAATAACCTTGTCTTTGGCTTGGGTAATTAGGTCTGATACATCATGGCTCTCTTTACCTATTGATAAAGTGCCAGATTCTAATGCTTTATTTAGTCGCCAATCTGATATGTCTGTTGACATTTTCAACTTTGCTTTAATGTTTTGATTGAGTATAGATTTAAGGGTAATGATCCCAACATCCAGTGTTCCACAACGAGAGGTTTGCATTGTTCCACCTTGAGGATTAATTACGGCAATATCAGTGGTACGTCCACCAATATCAATCACGGCACATCCTCCCTCAAATAAGTCATCATACAGATCGGTTTTTTTCCCTTTATCTGTCATGAGTGCATCAAAGTAGGCACATTGCGCTTCAGATAAAACTATATGTTTAGTGATTGAAATAGGATCTAAATTATTAGACGCTTCATAAAGGTTAAAGACAGATTTATCACGCAGATTAATCATCAGGTTTTTTGTTTTATTATTGATTAATTCAATATTTTTCGTTCCGTCCTGCCCACCATAGAAACGGTTCAAAGGCAGTCCAGTGGCAATTTTAAATTCACGATAGTCCTTGCCGAAAGCCTTATCCAAAGCTTGATATACGAGTGCAATATTGGCCTCACTGACTGGATAATCTTCAGTACGTGTGTCGATATGCTCTGAGCAAAACTCATCAACAGTATATTTATTTCCATTTACGCTGATGATCTTTCTATTTACATCATCAGGATCGCCCATGATAGTTGCGCCAATTGCTACACGGGACGGCATTCTGAATTGAATGGCTAACTCACCATTGTAGATCTTAATTCCATCATGGCCATCATCTACGCCAACAACTAATGTTTTACTCATAAAATTCTCCAATGTCTTAAAATCTTATCTTCTTTTGGGTGTCTTAACTTTCCCAAATAGGAAACACCGAATGTATTGAAATACGAATGAATAGGGGATCTTCCAAATATTCTCGATGCAATAGCAAATAGGTAGTGCAATGATCGCTCCATATAAAATAAAGCTAACTTTATTGAAGAACATTGCACCAAGAACAATGAAAAACAGTACTAAAACGTTGATTTTATAAAGTTGAGGAATGAGCCTTGTCTTACCCCAATCCATATAACTGTTATTTTTTTCTTCCATTAAACTCTCCTATGCTATGCAAGTAGTGCATCAAAACCTGCCTGCGTAATTCTATTTTCAGCAAGTAGTTTATGAGCCTGTACTTCAAAATTAGGTGATGAAAATGCCGTACCAGTTGGCTGATTCATAACTGAGCGTATTTCTTTAACCACACCCGAAAAACCATCATCACTAATTGCTATGTCAAGTAACTTGCTTCTGAAATCTTTGGTCATAAACAATGTTTCTCTTACAGCCATTTGTTTACCATCAATAGTTTCAACCAGACGTTGAGCAATTAAGGCATGAGCTGTAGCGATTGTTTCTGTGAGTTTTCGGTTTTGCTGCTCTTTTGGAACAAGAGCCAAAATACGAGGTAAGATATTTGCCACATCATTACTGTGAACAGTAGAAAGTACGGGGTGGCCTGTTTGTGACAGTTCAATTGCAGCAGAAAATGACTCTTGATCCCGTAATTCACCCACCAACAATAATGCAGGCTTACGTCTCATGGCTTCTCTTACAGCGAGTGCAAAAGAAGAAAAATGCTCTGGTACTTGGCTTTGAGAAATAACCGAATGTCTACTTTGAATCTCGTTGTAACGGAACTCAATTGGTTCTTCGATTGTGATGATGTTGCCTTGAATGTGAGTATCTTCTTCAAGTATGTAGCGGATGAATGAAGAAAGTGTTGTAGATTTTCCCGAACCTGTTTCACCTGCCATGTATACAATCCCAATACGAGGGATACACTTCAGTAGATATTCTAGTTCAACACCAATATCTGAATATTTAGGTGGTTTTGATGGGATCAAGCGCATTACGATCTGGAATGAGGTATTACCCGTGAGATCCATACATGCTGAAATATTACAGCGAAATACAACTTTATTGCGGTCAACAGCAATAACGTTGGTATTACCATTTTCACTATCTTCTGCCACAAATCCTCCTATACCCTCAGAGGAGTTAGGGTCGAACAAGGAGCATGAGTAAGCGAAATTAAGGCCAATGCCTCGTCTGATTGAAGAAAGTGCCTCAGAACCGTTAATTGTTGTGAGGAAACAATCTAATTCGATCCCCTTAATATTCGTATATGTCAGAGCATAGAGCCTGCCATATCTACGAATAAGAATAGGGCGACCAGACAAGGCAAAAATATCACTGGCTTTAAAGTGCTCGGCAATGGTTAAAATTTTTCGTACATCAGTTTCAGATGTAAGTTCAAAATTATCAACACGGATGGTGTCATGCAGAAGCATTTCATAACCATGCTTTTTGAGCACTTTTTCAGGAATCGTAGCTACATTCCCTGACTGATAATAGCTATCAGGAATATCAATTACTTCCTGTTCAGGCAGTTCAGTAGGCATACTATTATCCATACTATTGAGTCTCGATAGCTACAGGGGTATCAGATTCACTTACTGTAGAAGTTTGGACAGGTTGTTTAACTTCTGACCGTGAAACAATCGAAAGAGTATTGGCTTTCCAATACGATGGATCATTAACGAATCGAGGTAACTCGGTAATCTGGAAGTTTGACTGATTAAGCATCAGGGCATTTCCACCACCTGCGAGAGAAATGTTTGTTCTCGCAATTACAGGCATCGTTATTTTGCCGTTCATTCGGAATTGATGGAACTTCAGCATCCCGATAAAAGTTTGATTTAATCGATTAAGTTGATGTGAAAAGATGGCATCAGCTTCTTTGACACCATCCTCTATTCCACGATCCATAGCATTTTGAAATGCTTTCTTTTCCTGTTGGTTCTTCGGTTTAAGTTCGTTCGGTAATGAATCGACTCCCACCTGATAAGACTCAACATTAAAGTTTAAATAGTCTCTCCAGTTTGGTGGTAAATGAGAAAAACGGGCATTCTCTTTAATTTCGTAACGTGTACCCAAGACGGAGAAAGTCCGTGCATTGCCTACATCACTAATATTGTGTGCCTCAACAATGACAGGCGGTACAACAATTGTATTGATCATTAAAGGTTGAAAGTTATAAACCGTATCTAATTTGCGGTCGTTCGCTTTAACAACATTAGAAATTTCTTGAAGACGAGCACGTAGAGCGTTACGGGTTGCAGCTTCTCGTACAATCGTTTGAATTGCTTCAACACGAGCTGTGTTTTCAGCTTGTTTTGCTGAATCTGATTGAGAAACAATAATTGGCGTTTGTTCTAAGTAGAACTGATAATTCGGTAAGTCAGCCATTACGAATCCCCCTTTTAATGATGGATTAATGTGATGGTTTTAGACTGCGAATCAAATTCAACAGTTGCAGCGTTACCTAATTGGAGTGCTGTATCTTTTACAAGATCTGCACCTGTCATTTTGCGTTTATGGAAATTGACAATAGGTAGTTGGCGAATGTTGCCTGCTTCAATGAAACGATAACCAAATCTGTAAGCCACACTTTGAAGTAGGGTTTGTGAATCCCCTACAAAGTCCACAACCAATACATCTTTATTGATGTTTGAATTAGTGATGGCAAGGTTATCTAAGTATTGGCGTTGAGTCAGGGCGTAAGTCTGTTGTTCTGCTACAGCATCCTGAGCAGCTTTACTTAATACACCTAATGGTGATTCAACATCAAATTTTGGTGAGGGTACATAGTAGTAACTCTGACAGCCTGTTAAAGCTAATACTACTGAGAATGTTGAAAAGAGCTTCAACATGGACATTGGTACTTTTTTCATGTGTACACCATTTTTGATTCTATAATTGTTAGCCAAGTGCAACCGAGCATCTTGGTAAGCTAAGTATAAATTCTAAATTTTAAAAAATATATAGTATTAAAAAATAAAAATCTTTGACCTCAAAGTATGGCATATCAAATGCTCATGGTGTTTTCTTCGATACTTTATGACCTCAAAACCATGTCAATTTATTTCAAAAAACTCGAAATTAGGTACGTAACATTGAAATCTTAGGCGTAATAATTACGAAATCTCTGCCATTTATTATTTTTGTATAGCAGAACAATGCAATTAACATTCAATAAAAACCAAAATTTTATTCGTTACTAAATTTTGAGAACAATAAGGGACAATAAAGGACAAATTGAATTTAATTTTAATAAGAAATGAGAATGAAACAATTATACAAATATAAATATTTCTAATAATTATTGATTGATCTCTTAAGTCTCAATTTTATAATCAGTTATTCTGATATTTTAAAAAATAAATTTATTAAAGTAAAAATATAAAAATTTATAAGTTATTCAATTTGAATTTTAATTTTTAAACCAATGCAAATAATAAAAAAGAAAATAATTTTTTTTGCGTAACCGTGATAACAGATGATTCGAGAACAAAGAATACTTTTTTAAAGTAATCTTAGGTATGATTGTGCAAGCAATCGTAGATTAAAAATTGGGTAACGAGCGAGCAGTTGATAAATTGACTGTCTTTTGAGCCTATACCTCTTTTGAAACGATTGATGATTGGGCGCATGATAAGCTCAATTTTTTGAACATTAAGATCACTGGTTGGCTTAAGGTAGAACAAAATATGACCGTAAACTCAGAATATGATATTAAAGCACAAGCGTATCCAAAAAGTATTAAAGGACTCGTTGAACGAGCGCAAAATTATTCAAATAGAACTGCTTTAAGATATACGAACGTTTGGAATAAATTATTAAACAAATACGGCGAAAAAGATAATATTGTCAATAATCCAGAAGCAGCCATAAATAATGTGGTTAATAACCTCATAGCTGAATATTCTAATAATGAGTATAGAGACTCAACCTTTAGGCAGTATCGAGCTGCTGTCATTTACAGATTGAGCGTAATCCTGTTGGAGCAGGGTAGAACAGGAAATAAAATCTTATCTTTGCCCAAAGCAGCACGTTTTTTTGAAAGTTTGAAAAATGTAGAACGTATTAACACAGATCAAAAGCAACCGAAAAGATCCAGTAGCAGCAAACTGAAATATTTTCCTAAAGACCTCTATGAGCATGTTGGGAAGACGCAAAACGAGGTTATAGGATCTAAATTGGGCGTGATGCTTAAGTGCTTTCTTGAAGCTAATATGTTGCTAGGCTTGAGACCTGTAGAGTGGCTAAGTTTAAGATTGGCATGTGATGTAGAAAAGAAGTGCTTATGTTTAGTTGTCGATAATGGCAAGCATTCAAATGGTAGGGCGAATGGTGAAATACGGATACTGGATCTGCTTGAAGACGATCGGGAAAAATTAAAAAGCCAGTTAAGAATAATTCTAGGGTTTAAGAAGCTACTGGACAAAGAACTAGAAAACAAAGCACGAAAGATACTTAGCCAATTAAGCGCAGATACAGGTGAGCAATACAAACTCTATATATCTAGTAGAGAACCTGATGAGTTTTTATATGAATATTATGGTGTGAATAGCCAACGAGCCACCATTAACGAAGATCCCAATAACGGAGATCCCATTAACGGAACAAAGACCACTAACGGTATAAATGGGTCAGAGGCACACGGCGATAATTTGAGTGGTGATTCCATCAACGGAGATCCCATTAACGGAATTAAAACCAAAGACGGAATACATGGTCTAGGTGCGCACGGCGATATTTTGAATAGGTCTTCCGATAACGGAGAGACCATCAACGGAATTAATACTGGAGACGGAATTGCAGGAGACGTAGCCAATCACGGCGCACAAAATAGAACAATAGGTGACGCAGCCATAAATAGCGCACGGCGTTCTGAGCTGCAAGGAGTGACCGCCAACGGTACAGATACCATTAACGGAATTAATCCAGTAGACGGAAGCAATAGCGAAAGCGGAAGAAAATCGCACGGCGAGGACGGTCTAGGAGATACCGACAACGGAATAAATCCAGACAACGGTAAAAATCCAGTAGACGGAAGTAATGGGCAAGTTGATTCCCAACAAAGCGATAAAACTTTCAGCCGATCTGAAACTATCAGTCAATTAGAAACTTTCAGTCAATTAGAAACTTTCAGTCAAAATGAAATAATCAGTCCAGAACTTAAGCAACTAGACACGGCGCACGATGATTCAGTGAATACCGTATCTGGTGGAAATACAGTAGACGGTTTGGATTCCGAGAACGGAAATAACGCCGTCTTGTTCAAGGCATTAAATACAGCAGTGATTGAAAGTTATGTGGATAAGCACGGCGCAATCCAATATGCGTTATGCCAAGCCTATATGGATTCACTCCAAAGCAAGCTTTATCGTATATGTAATGAGTTCTATAAAAATAAAAAGCTAGGCTTGGTTGAGGAAATAGAGGCAAATAAAGCGAACGCAACTATTTACAGCACACGCCATCAAGCCGTAGCTAATCGAAAGAAAGCCAAGTGGAAGCTTGATGAAATTGCTGCATGGTTTGGACATGCAAGTATAGAGACTGCTTCAAGGCATTATGGTAGGGCAGGACGAGCATGGGGGGAGTTGCCTTATTACAGGCCATCTCGTTCAAGTATTGAAATGGTTCGAGTACGTGAGGCGGTATTGGAGCAAAGCAAAACGCCTATGTCGGATCAAGAGTTAATTAATCAAGTTGTGTCTGAAGACTACTTAGATGGTCTTTTATGATTTTTAAAAAATGAATATATGTATTTTTTAAAAATATGATAGATTATTCTTAATCAGTAAATTAACTAGGTAGGAATTCAGGTGAATTTAGAACCCGAACCATTAGTAAGTATTAATGGTGTTCAATTGACAAATGCTCAAACAGTTGCACTCCGTGTGGCAGTCTCTAATTATCTAACTGATTTGCAAGATACTGATCTTGGTGATGATCCGCACGGTAAGGCAGTGACTAAACTTTATTTGGCTAGGCTGCAAGAAGTAATTGAGCTGATGCACGGCGCAAATTAACTTTCATTAATGAAAGTTTTATGTTCAAGGATCAGCTTATGATTAATAGAAATAATCTTTCTGGTGAAATCTCATTTGGTTGCATCATGTGTGATGAATCAGATGATATTGTTGCGATTGCCTTAAAGAATCAAGTTCTTATGGCATGGGCTATAGAGCAGTGAATAACGGCCTTGAATCAAATGCTATTCATTACGATGGTAATTTGAAAGAGATTTATGAGGAGGGTTACGTGTGTGGTCGTAATGCACGGGCTAAACATGGAGAATCAAAATGAATAATATTCTAGATTTTGCAGCCAAAATCCATAAACAATTTTTTATCGGTGGTTTAGTTGTATTTGTTATTTTAGTGATTCTTATGTCATTAAATATAGATATAAACTATTTATTGATTCTGCTCGGACTCATCTTATCTTTCTTTACGGGGGGATTGGTGATTAATAATCTCTATATAAGAAGACTCTGTACACGACAAATTTCATAGGGCCCTTGTCCTATCAGGCTTTTTCTTTCTTAAAATTGCGAGCACTTTCTTAAATTCTTCTTTTTTTCCAAAACCAATCAAACGTAGAATAGCCATTTGAACATAGTCCAAACCGTAGCGAAATAAACTTACTGAAAGTCGTCCATGCTTCTTTATTTTTATCGCTTTTTTTCGATCATGTTGCCATTCACCTGTTAAATAGCACCAACAGAAACCGATAGCTAGCACTGCTATCAATTTCTTGACTCGTCCAGGGTCTGTTAAACGAGTATTTTCAAGATTGAATCCACGTCCTTTGAGACAACTAAATAAGGTTTCGATTTCCCAACGTAATGCATAATCACGAATAGCAGAAGCATTAAACATAGGAGAAACAACAAGTAAAAGTTCCCCATCTTCTAATCGTAGCGCACTAATATACAGTTTCACTCGACCAACCCAAATACGTCGTTTACGACATTCAGTTTGACCAACTTGAAGATGACGAAATAAATCACTAATTTTATGATTCCTGGCTAAGTGATTGGTCACAATAAAGTTTTTTTAACACGTATACAGAAGTTGATGTCATTTTCAATTAACCATGTAAACCATTTCTCACCGATAAATTCTCTGTCTGCGAACACATTCACAATACGGTCTTTACCAAAAATAGAGATAAAGCGTTGAATCAAAGCAATACGCTCTTTTGTATCTGAATTTCCACGTTTATTGAGCAATGTCCAAACAATAGGTATCGCTATTCCACGATAGACGATGGCTAACATCAAGATATTGATATCTCGTTTTCCCCATTTCCAATTGGTTCTATCTAAAGTCAGTTGCACTTTGTCGAATGAAAACATATTGAAAATCAACTGAGAAATTTGACGATAATCAAAATACTGACCTGCAAAGAAGCGTTGTATACGTCGATAAAATGATTGTGGTAAGCACTTGATGGGTAAGGCTTTAGATGCAGAAGAAAGATTACATGTCTGTTTTACAATTAATGCAATCATAATCAGTGTAAAACATTTTACATGTGACTTGTTCCACTTTAGATATTTGTTTAAGATGAGATGTAACTCATTGAAATGTGTCATCATATTCGTCGTCAGAAAACAAGTATTATGCCATTATTTCAATGAGTTATCTTTTTTGTCGTGTACAAAGTGCAAGTTTGTAAAAAAGATGGATTATGCAATTCCGAAAAATAAGGAATGTTGGCATGATGTGGTGAAAATTTTTCGAGTGAGAATAAGATGTCACAAGGACTTTTAGCTGGTAAACGTTTTTTAATCGCTGGTATTGCAAGCAAATTATCAATTGCATATGGTATCGCTGCTGCATTACATCGTGAAGGTGCGGAGCTTGCGTTTACTTATCCAAATGAAAAGTTGAAAAAACGTGTTGATGATTTTGCAGCACAGTTTGGTTCAAGCTTAGTTTTCCCTTGTGATGTAGCTGTTGATGCAGAAATTGATGGTGCATTTGCTGAGTTAGCAAAACATTGGGACGGTTTAGATGGTGTTGTGCATTCAATTAGTTTTGCACCAGCACATACATTAGATGGTGACTTCACAGATGTGACAGATCGTGATGGTTTCAAAATCGCACATGACATTAGCGCGTATAGCTTTGTTGCGATGGCGCGTGCTGCAAAACCTTTATTACAAGCACGTCAGGGTTGTTTATTGACTTTGACTTATCAAGGTTCTGAGCGTGTGATGCCAAACTATAACGTGATGGGGATGGCTAAAGCATCTTTAGAAGCGGGTGTTCGTTATTTAGCGCTAAGCTTGGGTAAAGAGGGGATTCGTGTGAATGCGATCTCTGCGGGTCCAATCCGTACATTGGCAGCTTCTGGTATCAAATCATTCCGCAAAATGTTGGATGCCAATGAAAAAATTGCTCCATTACAACGTAATGTAACGATTGAAGAAGTGGGTAATGCAGCGTTATTCCTTTGTTCACCGTGGGCTTCAGGTATTACGGGTGAAATCCTTTATGTTGATGGTGGTTTCAATACTGTCGGTATGAGCCAAAGCATGATGGATGATGAATAATTAGATTAATCTAAATTATTGAATAAAGCCGCTTTATAGCGGCTTTTGTTTTTTAAGGAGGGTGGGTTCTTTAAAAGTATAACGCCCGCAACAAGGGAAAAATTGAAGCGCAGCTGAAATTTTGTCCCTGTGCTTGCGCTTGTTAAATATTCTCTGCTACGGGCGAGAATATAGCTCGCGTACCATCCTCATGATCAAAAACATGACCACCAGCTCTCTTGACTCGCAACTCTTCCAAACCTTTATCTATCTCTTCGATCTTATCTGGATTCGATTTATAAAGTGTTTTCTTAATCTTCTCTAGAGTTGCGTAAATAATGTCAGACATTAAATCCAGATGTTCATTTATGCCTGATAGTAAATTTACAGATATCTGTGATAGATCATTGTTATTAATATAATTAAGATGCAGCCCTCTCATATCGAATCTTACTGGGACGAAAGAAAGAACGTCTTCCTTTTGCTTATCTATATAGTCAATGCTATGAGCCCCTAGCTTATGCCTGATATCACGGATTTCAAGCTTCTCTAGTCTATCTCGGAAAGCAGACTGCTCTGAAAGTTGGCAAAGTTTACAAATAGTAAAAACCGCTTCTTGCTGGATGTATGTTGAATTCAAAGCCCCATACAATCTGAGGTACTTCTCGCCGACTTCGTTGTACCTCGAAACACCTTCCATGCCGAATCTTAAAAAATGATCAAGCGATAAGGAAGTATCACCGATAAGATCCATTCCTGAGCATAGAAAACTCCAATCTTTGCCGTCATTCAATTTCAGTGATCGCTTTGCATAGCAAGGGAACGACTCTTCTTCCCTTGGACCCTTGGCAAGTCGCCCATTAATAAGGTTACGCTCTGTACACGACAAATTTCATAGGGCCCTTGTCCTATCAGGCTTTTTCTTTCTTAAAATTGCGAGCACTTTCTTAAATTCTTCTTTTTTTCCAAAACCAATCAAACGTAGAATAGCCATTTGAACATAGTCCAAACCGTAGCGAAATAAACTTACTGAAAGTCGTCCATGCTTCTTTATTTTTATCGCTTTTTTTCGATCATGTTGCCATTCACCTGTTAAATAGCACCAACAGAAACCGATAGCTAGCACTGCTATCAATTTCTTGACTCGTCCAGGGTCTGTTAAACGAGTATTTTCAAGATTGAATCCACGTCCTTTGAGACAACTAAATAAGGTTTCGATTTCCCAGCGTAATGCATAATCACGAATAGCAGAAGCATTAAACATAGGAGAAACAACAAGTAAAAGTTCCCCATCTTCTAATCGTAGCGCACTAATATACAGTTTCACTCGACCAACCCAAATACGTCGTTTACGACATTCAGTTTGACCAACTTGAAGATGACGAAATAAATCACTAATTTTATGATTCCTGGCTAAGTGATTGGTCACAATAAAGTTTTTTTAACACGTATACAGAAGTTGATGTCATTTTCAATTAACCATGTAAACCATTTCTCACCGATAAATTCTCTGTCTGCGAACACATTCACAATACGGTCTTTACCAAAAATAGAGATAAAGCGTTGAATCAAAGCAATACGCTCTTTTGTATCTGAATTTCCACGTTTATTGAGCAATGTCCAAACAATAGGTATCGCTATTCCACGATAGACGATGGCTAACATCAAGATATTGATATCTCGTTTTCCCCATTTCCAATTGGTTCTATCTAAAGTCAGTTGCACTTTGTCGAATGAAAACATATTGAAAATCAACTGAGAAATTTGACGATAATCAAAATACTGACCTGCAAAGAAGCGTTGTATACGTCGATAAAATGATTGTGGTAAGCACTTGATGGGTAAGGCTTTAGATGCAGAAGAAAGATTACATGTCTGTTTTACAATTAATGCAATCATAATCAGTGTAAAACATTTTACATGTGACTTGTTCCACTTTAGATATTTGTTTAAGATGAGATGTAACTCATTGAAATGTGTCATCATATTCGTCGTCAGAAAACAAGTATTATGCCATTATTTCAATGAGTTATCTTTTTTTGTCGTGTACAAAGATAAGAAGATTAAAAAAAATAAGTAGTGAATGACGCACGTATCAATCATTCCGATGATGGATTTTTACCGTCTTCGGAAATCATGTATGACGCAGCCAGACACGGCGCATTGAAATCAGTTATTACCGATAACTGTTATTTATACCGATCATGGTATTAATTCAGATAATGGATTTAGACCGATAACGGAATAAATGTTTACGCCGTTGGTATTTCGGCAATTGTCATTTGATAATAAGGCAAAGTAAATTTTATGAAAACTAATAGATATGAACTTTTCAATACAATTTACACGGCGCACGGCTCAATACCGTTAGTGGTTGTTATCGGCATTAGTTGGATATAGGTCAGTGGCTTAATTCCGTAAGTGGGATGGATACAGTTAGCGGAATATTTACCGTCTACGGAATGAAACGCTTTCTTAAATGAAATTTTAAATGAGCAATCAAATGAGTGAATTAACACCCAAAGAAGCAAAAGCAGTTGTGGAAAATGCTCCTGCGTTTATTAAAGATGCTATAGATCAAACAGAAACTATGTACTGTCCTAGAACTGGTATGTATGCAATCAGAGGGCAGCACTTCGCAACCATGCAATACGAGCAGGGGGAGGATTCATTTGTCACCACATTGAATTATTACAGTAGTTTTTATGATGAATATATCTATTTGGCTGCGTTAAAGTCTCTTTATGAGTAAGCTGAATGACTTCAACTAGAATTATACGCACGGCGTATTATATTGCGCTCTCCAGAGCAGTCTAATTCCGTAAGTGGTACTAATCCAGTTAACGGATTATTACGCCGTGAATGGAATTGCTAATTTTGTCAATTGAATAATTTAAAAAAAACTATTAACTTTAAAAAAAAGATATTGCTAACTTTTAAAAATACTAAGACAATGTACTCACTAGATACTGTCACTTGAAGTGCAGTAATAAACAAGCCTCAGTCTTGATGACGAGATGATAAAGATGAATGAGTTAGAAGAAAAAGACTCGGAAATGTCGCAACCGACATTTGACCGATATAGTACGTGGGGTAATCCCCATAATCCTAATAATGTTGACTTCGCAACATTAGTTTTCTATTCGTCAATTCTTGATGTTCTATTGAATGTTTTTCTCGTAGTCATTGTGCTTTTAGTGCTTGTCATTGTTGGACTTGTGATTTTTATCTTCATCAATCCTGATTTCGTAAGATTCATTTTTGATGATGGTTCATCAGTTCCCTGCATATACAACCCACTGACAAAAAAATTTACCCAATAGGGCTTTGATTATGACTGAACCAAATCAACCAAAACATTCAAGTCCTAAAGCTCCAAAAACCATAGACAGCCGTCTTGCTGAACGTGATGCAACGATCAAGGAAATTTCTGACCGTGTATCTAAGCAAAGGCTCTGGTTGGCTGCGTGCTTTGTTGTAATTCCTGCATTGGTAGTAGCTTTAGTTCTGCTAATTGTCATGCTTTCTAAAATGCCAAAAGCGGAAGCATTTCAGACAATTGACAATAGTGTCATCTGTAAGATCAATCCTAACGACAACCCTGCATTTACCAATACCAATATTGCAGAGTTTGCTAAAGAAGCTGTTCTTAATGCTTACTCAATCGATTATAAAAATGCGGATATTTCAACGACTGACGTATTGCGCCGTTACTTCACTGATAAAGGTCGGTCAAGCTTTATCACAACATTAAGACAGTCTGGATTGATTGACCAAATCAAACAGAACTATCTCGTCTTACAGACATCTGCGTTACAAACACCAGAAGTTACCAATGACAAAGGTATCGACAATTTCGGAAACCGCTTTTGGATCGTTCAAGTTCCTATTCGTATGGACTATTTTAACGGCAAAAACTCACCTGCTGACTCTAGAACGTATGTCGCTGAAATTCGAGTTGAAGTCACTCAACGTGATGTATTCAACCCGAAAGGTATTGGCGTGAGCAGCATTATTCTTAGAACTAAATAGGTGGTGGCAATGATGCAACAACTTAAGTTTAAAACTCTTGCAGTTTGTATTGGTCTGATGATCGGGTCTTCTGCATACGCAGCTGATCCTGTGGCCAATCAACAAAATGCTCAAGGGCAACAACAGGGGCAGAACTTGGCTGCTCCTGCTCAGACTCAGACGCAGCCACCCCAACAGCAAGGTCAACCGCAGCAGCAACAAGCTCGTAATGACTATGTTGGACAAGCTCCACCAACAACCATCGATTTAGGAAGTGCTCAATCATTTGGTTCGTCTTTCCCACCTCCTATGAATGTGAATCGTTCTAAAGAGGAAATTGTTGCTGAAGCACTTGGTATGGCGTTGAGTCCACAACAAGTAAAGAATTTGAAAGATCTGTTCTTGCAGCAAGAACGGGATGCGTCTACGCCGTATTCATACACGGCGAGACCAATCGTGCGCTCATTGCCAGTAGATCTTAGTCCTGCTACGCAGCCACCTGTAGTAAGACTATCGAAAGGTATGCTTTCAAGCATTGTATTTAGTGATTTGTCTGGAAATCCGTGGGAAATAGATCATGTATCTTTTAACCATGATCTATTTTCAGATAATCCACCAGACAAGCCTAAACAGGATGAATCAGGTAATTATAAAGGTACAAACATCCTCTCAATTGAACCTCTCACAGCAACGGCGTATGGCAATGTGACTGTGACTTTAAAAGGTTTATCTACGCCAGTTATTTTTATTCTTTCAACAGGACAGAATGAAGTTGATATGCGTATTGACGCACGATTATCTGGCCGTAGTCCGACAGCGGTAAATTCGGCACTCAGAGCGAATCTAAACTCACTTTCGGGTGGAGTAATGGCAAACATTGATAGTCAGACATTAATGTTCTTGGATGGTACACCGCCACCAGAAGCAGAACGTGTACGGACTACAGATCCGTCACTGGAGGCATGGAACTACAACGGTCAGTACATCGTGCGTACCAGAGATACAGTTTTATACCCAAGCTATAAAACGACAGCACGTTCGACATCTGGTATGGGAATCTTCATATATCCCGATCCGATTAATCAAATTACAGTTAGCCGAAATAATGGCACTGCAACAATATTTTTGAATAATTAAGGTGCTCTATGACTCAAGATAATCAAAACTCTCAGTCAGTACCTAGCAATCAAAATATTGATGTAGGACAAACTGACCAAAATAACGGCGTTGATCTAGTTCAGACTGAACTAGATCAGAATTCGCAAGTTAATTCGGATGGTATCAACGATACATATAACCCTAATGACATTCGCCCTAATGATGCCGATGAGCGCATCAATATGAAGTTTGGTGAAAAGTTCATGAAGAACTGGAACGAGAATGGAATTTTTCGTTTCATGGTTATTATCGGTACGTTTATCGCAATTGTTTTGTTCATTGGTATTTTTAAGCTGTTCTTTGCAGGATCAAAAACACCAGACCAGATTGATGCTTCTAAGACTAAATTCGATGCGCCTGAAACAAACGTAGGGCAGGCAGAAGAAGTTACGCCAGAACAGTACCAATATATTCGTCAACAAGAGGCGATTCTGGCTCAGCAAGCGCAACAACGTGGGGAGAGTTTCACTCCTCGTAACTTGGTGATTCGTCAATCCAACGGTCAAGGTCAGGCAGTATTGCCTGCTACCAATAACGCAGCGAATGGCGTTACGTCAGGGCAGGTAAACGGTACGTTATTTAATTCAACTCAAAACCTGTCATATAGCGGTAACACGGCGCAAGGGCAGCAAGTACCTGCCAATGGTCAGGCTGCACAAGGTCAGGTTCAACAGGCGCAATATTCGCAGCAACCGCAATATGTCCAATTAGCTCCTGATTATGCAAGTCCTGCTGCTCAGCAATACGTGCAGAACAATAATGAATTTGCATCTTGGTATGACCAAGAATCACAAAGACAGATTTCTGAGAATGAAAAATCAGAAACAACTCTGTATGGATTTGTTGAAAAGCAGATCAAGCGTCTTTCTGGTGAAGATCAGAAAAACGGCGGTAATAAACGCACAGGTTACGCCGTATCGACTTATGCAGTTGAAAACCCTAATTCCGTAAATGGTACTAATACAGGTAATGGACAAATTACAGGTAACGGTAATCAAGGTAACGGATCTAACCTTAATTATGGTGGGGCAAATTCCGCAAACGGTACTAATACAGGTAACGGAAAGAAAATCCTCATACCCGCAGGTACAAGAGTTACTGCACGATTATTAAATGACGTGAATACCGATGACGGTGATCAAGTGTTTTCCGAGATTATGACGGGGAAACTTAAAGGCCGTAAAGTTATTGGCAATGTCAGAAAAACACAAGACAACATTCAGTTTACTTTAAGCCGTGTCTTATCTGACGGCGTTAAACCTGAATTTTCTATTGATGCTACTGCACAAACGCTACAAGGCTCTTTCGGTATGGCGACCTATATAGATCGTCACATTCTCAAGAACTCAACGGCCATGATTGCAAGTAGTGCTGCAAAGGGCTATGGCAACGCATACCGTGACTATCTGGGTAATACCACATACACCAATGGTGCTGTGATAGTAAATCAGGAAGAACCAAGTAACAAGCGCATCATGGGTAACGTGGTTGGTCAACTTGGTGAAGATTTCGGATCTAAGATCGACAGTATCTACGGCAATAAGCCGACTACATTTAGAACGCCAGTAGGCACTGTGTTCTACATCTTCATCAATAAAGACATTACAGAATAAAAGCATTTGGAGTTTTTGATATGAGTCAGAATCAAGATTTAGACCACGATATTGATGATTATTCTTATGAATCATCTACACATGCGCCTGAAACTGGTAAATCCAATAAAGAGAAATACATCATTATTGGTGCTGTGGTGGTCGGATTATTACTTGTTGTTTTCTTATTCATGGGTAAGAAAGGTGGTAATAAGCAAGTTGCTCAGGAAGTTCCAGTAGAGACAGCAGCAGCTCCTCAAGTAGCACCGTCAGTGCCGAATGGTGCGCCGATGGCTGATCCAAATATGGCAGCAGCAGGAGGTTTCCAGAATATGCCTGCGCCGTATCAGGAAACTCAAATGATGGATGTTCCTGTAACTATGCCAAAACAGACTCAACCTGTTTCTGGTGATGTGACAATCAAGAATAGCAATGGACAAGACGTACCTGCATATAGCTACGAGGGTCAACAGTTAATTAGCCAGTTCAATGCAGCGAACAATTTACCTCCAGTGTATGTTCCGAATACACCTGCACCTGTTAATCCGAACAGCCCACAAGGACAGATGCAACAACAGGCTGCTATGACAAATCAAGAACTGATTCAGGCTCAAACTGAAAATACTCAATTACGTGCACAGTTAAACAGTATGCGTGATGTGGTTCAGCGTCAGCACATCACTATCGGTCAACTTCAATTGTTAATCAAAAATACCCGTGCGAATCAAGGTGCGAACGTTGTAACGCTACGTGAAACTAAAAAAGGTGTTGCAGTAGGCAAAGCCATTCCTGCCAATCAGGAAGTGATTGCGACTGTGGGCAATCGTGTATGGCTCACTGATGGACGAAATACAAGTTCTTATGCTGTAGGAGATCGCTTACCAACAGGCTACCGAGTTCTTGATGTAAATGAGCAATCTGGTGAAGTTTCGTTCACTAAATAGTGATCAAGGAGTCGGAGCATGGAATTTGTTGAGGTATTACAGAACTCAGGAACGTTAATCGTTGCTACGACAACAGTTGTTCGTTACGCATGTATTTTATTTGGATTCATTATCTTTGTAAGAGCAGTTTTCGACTTCGTTGGTGTAGTAGATCCAGTCAATGCAAGTCGATATTTAACGCAAATCCGCCGTCCATCTGCGATGGGTGTTTTTGTAAAAATGATCATCGCAGTGATCATGGCGCAATTGGGTTTAAATCTCCAATTAGTCGATGTGATGGGAAGCTTTATGAGTGATACGACACCTGCTGCGGTCACTTATTACGACTATTCACAAAATGTTGGAAATTCTTATACAGCTGAACTGAATCTTACAGTTTTGGTTCTAATCGGTGTGTGTCAGCTAGTTGGACTACTGGCACTAATGAAAGGTCTATTTATCTGGAGAGACAATAGTGATGGCATTGGTAAATCAAGTAATGCACAAGGCTTTGTCTATCTCATAGGAGGAATGCTCGCATACAAAATAGAAGAAGTTCATGCTTTAGCAGCAACAATTTTTGGGCTTGATTTTTTTAAAATCATCGGGCTTACCTAAAAACTTTTTAATAACTGTCTAAGTTGGTCGATCCACTTGGATAATAAATCTAAATCATTGATTTTTCACAGAAAAATCTAAAAAGGAAAAGTGAGGCGAAAAATGTCTTTAAATATCAATAGCTTACAGCAATCAACTAGCAACGCCTATTTAAAAGCAGGGGTGTTCTTAACAATGTGTGGTATGGCAGCTGCTTCTTATGCTGACACAACAGCACTTGAGGGCGGTTCTAAACGTGGTGCAGCTGCGGCAGGTGAATCAATCGGTGACATTAAAGACCGTGCAACTGGTGGCCTAAATGATGCAATGGCATTTGGTCAGTTAGCTATGATCTTCGTTGGATTCGTATTGTTTGTTTTAGCAATTCTTGATTTTACCAAAATTGGAAAACCTGGTAGTGATGCGACAGCTCCTAAAGCAATTGGTAAATTGGCTGTAGGTGTGGTCTTGGCAGGATCAGGATACTTCTTCTTCTCTGGTGCGAACTCAGCAGCAGGCAACGTCTAACTGACGTAAATGGGATAATAGACTTCTATTATCCCATTACCTTAAGAAAAGGAAATGAGAATGAAAGATGGTGGTGTTTCAAAAAGTATGCTGAAACAAAGCAGGTTGAATTTTGATAAAATAGAGAAATGCGAATAACTCTAGAAATCAAATGTCCAACCTGCCTCAGTGACAGTATAAAGAAAAATGGCATCAAAGTAGATGGGAAACAAAACTATCAGTGCAAAGACTGTAAACGTCAGTTTATTGGTGACCATGCTCTGAGCTATCTAGGATGTAATTCAGGCATTACTCGAAAAATATTACAGTTGATGGTCAGAGGTAGTGGTATACGAGATATCGCTGAAGTTGAGCGAATCAGTATCGGTAAAGTTTTACGTACTTTAACCGAATCGACCTACCAAATTCAGCCTAAACAAAGTCATTATGAGTCTCTTGAAGTTGATGAGTTTTGGACTTTTGTGGGAAATAAAAATAATAAACAATGGCTTATTTACGCCTACCATCGAGAAACAGGTGAGATTGTTGCTTATGTTTGGGGTAAAAGAGACTTAGCTACAGTTCAACGATTGAAAACAAAGCTTAAACAATTAGGTATTCACTACACCCGAATTGCAAGTGATCATTGGGACAGTTTCATAACTGCTTTTAAAAACTGCAAGCAAAGTATTGGTAAATTTTTTACTGTAGGTATTGAAGGTAATAATTGCAAAATAAGGCATCGAATTAGGCGTGGTTTTAGAAGGAGTTGTAATTTTTCAAAAAAGATTGAAAACCATTTTAAAGCTTTCGACTTAACCTTTTTTTACATCAATAATGGCTTCATTTAATGTCAGCATACTTTTTGAAACACCACCTGAAAGATTTGCAAATGGATACAATCTCAGATGCAGAAAAATACCTGCATGTAGTTGATTCAAATATTTCTGTTCCCTTTTTTGCTAAGCATGATCATCGTTGCTATTTCTGTGATTTTCACGATTTAAAGTTTCTGGAAATTCACCATCTTGACGGAAATCACAGTAATAATAATGAATCCAATTTAGTGCCTGCCTGCACCCTATGCCATAGAGTCCATCATTTGTCATGGTGTCTCTCTGATAAGGCAGCTTCACTAGGTATTTGTCATGATCTTAATCAGATTCAGGTGAATCACATTGTTAGATTTATGATCGTATTAGCTCATCATCCTGACAAAGCCATTAATGTTTACTTTAAGTCTGGTGGTCTCTTTGCTTCGCTTATTGATAATCTAGCCATGCAATTTTCACGTCCGAACATCGATCTGGAACAGGTGCGAAATAGCATATTTACCGAATTCCCTGAAGCTGAAAAGGATGTTAAAGAGGCATTGATTGATGATCGTATTAATGCTGCTTACATTCGCCAGTCGCTTGCCTCAAATGATGGATTAGAACGTCTGATTAATGCGCTTAAGCTAATAAAAGGTAAGGGTGGACAGATTAAGCAAGGATCACTTTTTCCTTTTTTATTACTATTTAATGAAAATATTTTTAATCAGGATCAAATTCAGTATTACTTATCATTAGATGAGTTTAATTCTAATAAATGGACTCAGATTTATGAGCAAAAATTGCTTTCAAATTTGAGTAAGTGAGGTCTTATGTTCGATGAATATTTACAACCTTATTTATATAAGTCGGTTAGAAATTTAAATCATTCTTCACAGTTTGATTTTTTAAACGAATTAAATCAATTAAACGTTTCAGTTAATCCAGAACTTAATAACATATATCAAGAATTCGGAAGTTTTTATGAGTCAAGTCTGGAGCTATCGAATCAATATGAGCCATTATTTCTATCGACATTTTCAAACTATATTATTGACTCCTTAGCAAATACTGATTTGCCTTTACTTGTACCGTTTGAGGCGTTGACTGAAGAACAGCAAAGTCAGATCTATGATGTTAAGCCTGCCATGTTAAATGTCATAAAAGTAACTGATCAGCCTCTTAGCTCCAGAGCAATTAAACGTCTTGCTTTACTTGGAATGAATACGAATTTACCGATCATTTGTTCTGACCAAGAAATTTGTATGTTCAATAAGCTTGAACTGACTTATGAATTAATTCACCAATTTGATTGTTGGACTTTCAAATTCAATATGGTGAATCACACACGTAACTCTCTCTCTATTTTTGATAGAGATCACATGCAGAGATTGAACCACATTGCCAATGATTTACTTGGTGTGGATCTAGGTATTTTTTCTTTCCTTTTTAACCAAAAAGTAAGAGGGGATTTTGCAAAACGCTTAGATAATATTGAGGATATTGAGATTGCTGTCCATTCTAGTGAGTTGGCAGACGATTCAGGTGATCTATTTTTTCATGTTGGTTATCAGGCTAACTCATTCAAATCTCAATTTTTCAAATTACTGGATCAGGATCTATTGGCTTCGCCATTTTATTTAAAACAGTATATTGATACCAAGCAAGATTATAAGGTGCTCGACTTTAAGCAGAAATCAAACAATATTATGTCATTCCTATTATTGTATTTTGCTTTATATCAAAAGGATGCTCTTAATGACATTAATCAATTATTTCATTCTAATTCGGACGTGAACAATCAGACTATTTTAAACAAGATTTTTTCTTGTTTTGAAAATCGTTCCTTGTCTTCTCAACCGTTTTCAATCTCTTAATATCTTAATAAAGGTTAAATTATGGGAAATGCTAAACAAAAAACAGATACTAGACGTACTGTTAAAACTAATAAAGCAAATGCTAAACCGCCTGTTGCTAAACCTTATAAGCCAAATGCCACGATTTCAGCAGTTGAATTGGTACTGGTCTGGCTCGCAAAAATGTTTAAGGCCTCAGCTGAAGACTATTGTGAAATTGAAACAGTGGATGGTCACTATAATTTAGTACTGCAAAATGGTGCTTTAGTTACCTTATTGCGATATGACGGGATCAGATCCACTATTGATTATAACGAAGTATTTCTTGGCCAGATTGATCGGTTGAATAGCTACCTGCGAAATCCTTTTAAAACCGTTGGCCATAAGCTGATGTGGGTTTTCAGACGTGATCTGGACGGTAATGCAGGTATTGATCGTATTATCGAGATCCAAAAGAAAACGGCAAGTACGTTAGGTTTGAACTTGAATTCATTTATTGATGAAAACAAGGCCATTTATGAACCTTATCTATATGATGAACAAAGCTATATTGCCGTCATCACTCATCCTCGATTACTTGATGCAGCTGAAATTAAAAATGATCATAAACGCATTGCTGACTTAGCTAAACGTTATGAAATCGGCACAATGAAAGATGCACAAAATCTGTTGCACGGGTTGCCTGCACTAAAGGCGATTCATGATACTTTTGTTCAGGGTATTATCAACGAGCTTGAACATTCTGACTTTAAAGGGGTGGTAGAAAAACTGGATGTTAGTGGTGCTATCACATCGATTGGTCGCATGATGAACCCTCGCTATTTTGATCCAAACTATAAACCATTCATTCCTAATTCTGGAATGCCTATCCCTTTGCGTTGGAAATCTCGTCCGAGTCCTAATGACTATTCAGAAGTGCTTTATCCAAAGATTTCAGATCAGCTGATGATCCAAACAATTACGCCATTGGATAGTAAGGATAAGGCAGGTGACATCACTGCGCCAAAAGGATCTGTTGAAGTTGGAGATCTGGTTTATGCCCCTATTCCATTAAGTGTGCCACCATCACCAAGCTTTTCGGGTATGTCATCGATAATGCCAACATTTGCTGATTTCTTTGATCGTATGAATCAGCAGACGACTGAATTAAGTGATGGATCAGTACGGGCTATTCCTTATGCCGTTTCATTCATGCTTTCTGGTGATGGTATGGCCAGTATTGGCCTGAAACGGGCATTGGCTTCAGTAGTTGCATGGCAAGGTGCAGACAATGCTCAATTAAAGTCAGCAGGTGATGCCCTACAGCGTTATGCGGACTTTGGCGGTACTGTGGTCGGTTTACAGGTCTCTGCGATGACTTGGGATGAAAAGACTGAAAAAGGGTTAGAACGATTACAAATTCGAAAATCTAAGTTATGGCGTGCATTACAAAACTGGGGTCATGCTGCTCCACTGGAGCGCACTGGAGATGTCGTTCAAGCCTATCTTACTCATTTCCCTTTAGGCTTTAATCATCATGCACCTCTAGCAGCTGCTCCGTTACCAGACGCATTGCACCTACTTCCATTGGATCGTCCTGCATCACCATTCAAAAAGGGCACAATGGTTCAAAGAACACCTTGCGGAAAAATGGTGAAGTTAGAGCACTTCTCCGATGAACTTGCCTATAACTACACGATTATCATTGGTTCAATGGGTTCGGGTAAGTCGATGCAGATGAACAATGAATTATTTGAATCTGTTCTTGCAGCTGGCCTAGATCGTATCCCGTATATTTTTATTACAGACGTTGGGATGACTTCATCAGGCCTAGTCTTTGGTATTCAAAATGCTTTGGATACTTCTCGGAAAAATCTGTGTGTGTATCGCAGGATCTCACGTACCAAACGGGATGCTATTAATCCGCTAGAAACGGCTGTTGGTTTACAACATCCATTGTCAAATGAATTCGCAGAAATGAAATCCTTTCTGGTGACACTTGTTACCCCATCGGAACTCGATAGACCAGAAGCGGAAGTATCAAACGTAATTTCATTGATCCTGAAAGAAACATTTGATTTCTTTGCAACAGATAATGACCAAGCTCAACCTAAGCTATATCAAATTGGCCAGAGTACAGAACTTGATTTTCTGTTGAGAGAACTTCGGATCAACATTGATGTGAGTAAGCAATTAAGATTGCATGATCTGGCATTACTGTGTCATCAACGTGCAGAATCGATTTTAGAGCGTGATACGGCTAGTCAACAGCGCAAAAATAAGCTTTATCGTGCCAGAAACTTGGCTCACCGCTATGCTATGCCTATTCTCGCTGACTGTATTGCAGTGACTAAGTTTGATACGGTAAAACGTATTTATGGCAACTATAAATTAAGCAACGGTGATTACATCTTGGATGCGATTGCCCGTGCCATGTCTCAAGTGGCAATTGATTATCCAAACTTCAATAACTATACCGAATTCGATATTTCTGATGCCCGTATTGCTTCAGTGGATCTTCAGGATGTGATTGTGAAAAACAATCCAAAGAATAACTCGTTATTCTTCCAGATCATTCGCATGTTCTATAAAAAACGTATTGCATATTCAGAAGAAGACTTACAACGTGGTGAGATCCCTGATACCTATCTCGAATATTATTCAAGACTGGTTGCCGAGTTAAAAGTTGACCGTAAATATATGGTATTTGATGAGATGCACAACATTAAGTCAGACCAGACCATGCTTGCGGAATTGGAGCGAGACAGCCGTGAAGCCCGTAAATGGGGTATTGCCTATTACTTAAGCTCACAATACATCAGTGACTTTGGTTTACTGGTGAAAGCTGCCCGTAGATTTGTTGTTTGTTCATCGGGTTCACCTGAAGAACGAAAAGAAATTGTTCAGGCCTTATCCCTTACACCTGCTCAAGTCAGTCGTTTGACAACCGCTGTAGGCCTACGTCCAACAGGTATGACTTATTTATCAAAAGTCATCAATAAGCAGGGCAATGAATTTGTTCAGTTCCTCACTTCAATGGTTGGTTCAAAACGCCTGTGGTTATTAACCACAGATCCAGATGACCAAGCGGTACGCAGCATACTTCGTAAACGCTATGACTTGGATACAGTCATCAATATGTTGGCCATGATTCACCCTAGAGGTGTTAAATCAATTATTCAGGTCAAAAAGGAGGAACGTGCTTTAGAACTCGCCAGTAGCTCAATGAGCATTGATCAGCAGCAAGCAGCAGTTGAATCGGTTTATAACGAATTGGCTGATGATATTGTAAATACCTATAACTATATCAATAGTCGTAGTGTGGCTTAAGTTGGTACTCACAGAGAACTTCCATTTAAATTAGGAAGTTCTCTTTTTTTATAAGAAAAAGGAAAAGTTGAAAGATGGTTGCGCCTAGACACGATGGAACTACAAATCAATTTGAACCGAAAGATTTGCGTGTAGATACCCGTGATATATTTCAGAAAATGCACCAAGCATTGCTGAAATCTGATGGGTCTCAGTTATTTGCCATAATTATTTCTTCGCTTGCCGTATTAACAATTTTCTTTCCCTTTTTCCTAATTCTTTTAACGCCAATCGCCTTACTAATGATCCGTTTGTACTTAGTACCTAAAAAACGGTTTCACAATATGCCATATCGAGTGCCTAAACATGCCAAGATCCCTGACGGATCTTTTGATGCTCTGGCCAGAAAGGTTTCCTTGTGGAAAAATCCTGAGAAAGCATGGGGAGATGGTACATATTACTATGGTGTTGACCGCATCACAGGACAACAGGTTTGGAAAACAGACAGTGATGAAAGAACCCATGACCTCCTCATTGGTACAACGGGTGCAGGTAAGACTGAAACGATTAAAATGATCCTGACCAATCCATTGCTGCAAAATAGTGGATTTATCATTTCTGATGCAAAGGGTACAACGGATCTAGTCGCCGAATTAATGTATTTGACTGCTCGTTTTATGCGTCAAGACGATATGTTGGTGACTAACTTTATTACCGCAGGGCGAGACTTGCTTGAGAAGCAAGAAGATAAGCTCAGTAACACATTTAACCTGATGTCATACACCAGTGCAGCCATGCTAAGTGAACAGTTGGTGTACCTACTGGATGACTCTGGTGGTTCAGGTGGTGATATGTGGAAAGGCCGTACAATTATGTACCTGACTGCATTAACCAATATTCTGACATTTCTTAGAGATCGTGGCCTATTATTACTTCAGCCAAAAACTTACGTTGAATATCAGGAACTCAACTTAATTATCCGTGTGGCCTACGGAGAGGATTTTGAAAAATATTATAAAATCTTTGGTGAAAAATACATCACAGCTGTAAGTCCATTACGTGCCTATCTTGGCTCTTTGGCAGGTTTTGATGAAAGCAGAATGTACAAACAGGATGCAAAAACCAATGAACAGCACGGCTATGTAATTATGAGTTTTACCCGTGCAATCAGTGATCTGTCATTTAACTTTGGTCATATCTATGGTGATAAAGCCTCAGAAATTGATATGTTCGATGTGGTATTGAACAGACGTTGTTTGCTGATTGTTTTACCTGCTCTACAAAATGCTCCAGATACGATCAAAATGCTTGGAAAACTCTGTGTCGGATCATTGAAGCAAATGATGGCAGGGGCATTGGGTAACAAGATTGATGGTGTGGTACGAAATGTTATTGAATCGAAAGTCACAGCCTCCAAGACTTGCTATAAAGTTGTTCTGGATGAAGTAGGCTACCAAATTGTGGCAGGTCTTTCGGTAATTCCTGCTCAAGCTCGTGGCCTATCTTTCAGTATGACCTTTTCCGCACAAGACGTTTCGGACATTTTACGTGCAGATGAAAAAGAGGGTGAGGCAATTATTGCCAATACCAATACAAAAACTATCGGTCGTATTAACTCTGGTGAACAAGGCCAAACTTATACCCGTGTTAAAGGGATTGTAAGTGATACCAATCAGGCCACGATTCAGGGCTACAATGTTGAGACAAGTGAACTATTTGGTACGAATTACCGACAGTCCACAAATGTAGGTATTGAGAAACGTCCAACAGTTTCTTATAAGTCATTGGCCACTCAGCAAGAGGGGCAATTCACAATGATTATTGCGAAAAAAATTGATGGCGGTAAAAGTGGCGTATTGTCTGCGATCCAAATGCAGACCATGTATGTAACACCACCAAAACTAAATAAGATCCGCTTAAATGATTTCGTATCGATAGAAAAGGAACTTTCATATTTTGACCACATCGAATATGAAGACCAGATAGCGAAATTAGCCAGTTTCATTGAAACTGGTACATTGGCTCAAAGTTGTCCGAACTATGGCAAAATTGAGGCAATAGGAGCTGAGAATCGGGGTATTCAATCTGACTTAGAAAATATCGGGGCAATGTTCAACCAAAACCAAAGTAATGTTGGTTCGTCATTCTATGCTGCACTCAGAACTATTCAGCTGATGCTTGAGGCAAGTAGCGTGAATGATTTTGCGTCTCCATTCTATGAGGTGGACGTAGCTGATAGTTCATTCAATGATGAGCTAGATAATGAAATTGATAACTTATTTGCTGAAGTTAAAGTGGAGAATGAACAGCTTGCTTTTGTTTTGGATGAAACCAACAAGATCCAGACTAGACAGCAAGAAGATTTACCACCTGAAGAAATTTTGAAAAATATAGATCATTATTTGAAATTAAACCAAAACGAAGTTCAAACGGTCACTGAGATTCAGGATTTTGTTAAGGAAAATAATTACATTGATGCTGAGCAGCTGTATTCAAATGAGTTCGCTCAACGTGTACAGTCGCACTTAAAATCTTCAGATATATTTATTTCCCATTTCTCCATCCCAAGTATAGAGGATCTACAGCAGCTTGATCAGGCAGCATTAGATACGCAAAAGGCACTTACAAGATATGTAGATGAATCGATGCTTGAGCTATGTGAGGAAGATGCGATTCAACGCTATCAATATGTGGAAGACTTTATCAATTGTCGTGATGTTTCAGTGCAGCAGATGCAAAAGGAAATTAAAGATCAGGACGTTGAAATTTTACACAGTTTAGAAAGGTATTATGAAATTATCTTTTCTCAGATCAGTAAAAACCTTAAAGATGAATGATGATTAAAGCAAAAAAGACTGGTATATCCAGTCTTTTTTTGGCTTTAATAAAAGTGAATTTGATATATTAACAATTGTTTAGATAAAAATATTGATTTTGGGGAAACCATGTTAACTAGAACAGAACAAAGTCATCGTCTGGGTAATGCACTTGCAAACTTGAGCACATCAATTACGTTTAAAGGTCAGCAAGGATTGTTCGATGATCATCATGTAATGGAGGTTATTTTACCACCATTACTTAATCACCTTTATAGTTTGGGTTTAATAAATCTAAATGTACTCAAGCATAACCATCCTGCAATAGATCTTGGTGATTCTATTATGGGTAAGGCGATACAGGTTACAGCTGATGGAAGTAGATCCAAGATGGTTGATACACTCGATATGCTAGAAAAGCATAATCTGGATAAGACTTACAAAGATATAACTTTCTTAATAATATCTAATCATCCGAAAATCGATTTACAGAGACAAGGTTATTCAATATCAGTAAAAAATCTTGGGGATATTGCAAAAGATATTAGCCTTTTGCCACCAGAAAAATTCGATATTATTTATAATTATTGTGAAAATCAGTTTAGAAACTATTTTACCAACAATACTCAAAGTCTCTTTCAACCAGTAGTGTTGCCATCACAAGATCCAAACTTAGATATTAGTAATTTTATGGTTAGAAATGGATATAAAGTACCTTATGTTATACCAATGAATACTGTTCGTAATGGGCTAATAGAGTTAAAAAATATCCTGACGACTTTAAAAGATGATCAACGTTGGTATATATATAAAATTATGAACTACTCGATACAATATGTACCAGATAGATGGTTTGAATACTGCATTGCTCCTTATAGTTATATGGTAGCAGGTTTACCTTATGGGCAACATTTTGCTTTCAGAACAGTTGTAGAAAGCATAGAAGCAATGAATCTTGGTTATTTCGAAAATGAGGGAACACATAGGTTCGACTTTCAGTTCTGTGCATTATCTTATTCAGCTAACTTAGATGATTTTAATTTTTTTGGTACTATTTGTAGATTTCTTTCTCAAAATTATGATCCAAAAGCATTAGAAAAAATTGTAATTCATTGCGATTTTTCAGATATTAATTAAGAATAATTTGCCTTGAAAAAAGAAAGATTCATGGTTTGAAGCATGAATCTTTTGGCTATTAGGAAAATCATGGGTAATCACCAACCACCACCATCAATCTTACCAACTAATGCTAATGATTTGCAGGCTTCCATTTGTCTCTGACTTTCACCTCCATTGTTAATGATGTGTGCTGAGAAAACAGGAGGTTTTAACTTGGTAAACTATAGACACTCATCAGGAGTTTACCATGAGCAAGAAACAGAAGACTTACACCGCAGAATTTAAAGTTGAAGCTGAACCGTACCGGGTTTGTCGGAGACTTTTTTATTTAAGTTAGGCCACCTGACCTAACGGGTTAATCTTATCATAGTACATTGCTTCAAACTCAAAAGGCGATACATAACCCAGTGCACTGTGTACACGCTTTTTATTGAACCAATCTACCCAGTTTAGTGTCGCAAGTTGTACATCTGCTAAACCTTGCCAATCTGCTTTTAGATATTCAATCACCTCTGTTTTGTATAAGCCATTCACCGTTTCAGCCAAAGCATTATCGTATGAATCACCAGTCGTACCGACTGATGCTCGTAAATTTGCAGCTTCTAAACGATTGGTATAGCGAATGGAAAGATATTGCACACCTCTGTCGGAATGATGAATCACATTCTTTGGCATGCCTCGATCGTGCAATGCTTGCTCAAGTGCATCGAGTACCATATCTGTATTCATCCGTGTAGATACTTTCCATCCAACAATTGCTCGTGAGAACACATCAATAACAAATGCGGTATATACCCAGCCTGAATGAGTTTGAATATAGGTAAAGTCACCCACCCATAGTTGGTTTGGATGATCAGCATTAAAATTACGTTTCACTAAATCATCTGCCCGTTTTTGGTCATCTCGGCTACGGGTGGTTTGTTTGTTCTTACCACGCCAAACACCTTGTATACCTAGCTTTTGCATTAATCGAGCAACTGTACAGCGCGCAATAACATAACCCTCACGTTTTAATTTTTGCCAGACTTTACGTACACCATATCGACCTGAACTTTCCTTCCAAATTCGTTTAATTTGTTCAGCATGATGCTCATCATGTAGATCTCGTTTCGCTCGATGTTCTGGATTGTCAGCGAGATCTAAAGTCCGGTAATAGGTTGAAGCTGCAATCGGTAAAATTCTACAAATCGCTTCAACACCATATCGATCTTTATTGTTATGGATAAAATCCACCATTATTTGTGTGGGCGGTCGAGCTCCGCCTGGGCGAAAAAAGCGGCTGCTTTACGTAGAATTTCATTGGCACGCTTTAATTCTTTAATTTCACGTTCCATTTGCCTCATTTTTTCTTGATCAGATATCTGTTGTACTTTAATAGGATTTTGCTGATCTAAATGCTTTTGATGCCAGGCACGAAGTGTTTCAGGAGTACAACCAATCTTAGGCGCAATTGCTGTGATTGCAGCCCAAGTAGAAGGATAATCTTTTTCAGATTCAATCAATAATTGAACCGCTCTTTCTCTGATTTCAGGGGTATATTTTAATTTTGTCATCGGGGTAGTCTCTCAGAATATTGACTCTCCGACAAACCCGGTACGGTTCAAGCAATAAAATTGATTGAAGCCAATCAAAGCAATGTATCGGAAACAGCCAGACAACTTGGCATTTCAATGCAAACTCTTTCAAATTGGAATAATAAAGCAAAGACTGGCACCTTAGCAGGCACTAAACAATATTCACCTGATCTAAATGCCTTACTCGAAGAAAATAAAAAGCTCAAACAACAGCTCAAAACAGCTGAAATGGAACGTGAATTTCTAAAAAAGGCAGCAGCGTACTTTGCGAAAGAAAGTCAGTAAGGTACGCCTATATGAAACAGCAAAGACATTTATTCCCGATTAGCTTTATGGCTAGATTACTTCACGTTTCAGTGTCACGATTTTATGATTGGCTAAAACGAGGCATGAATAAAAGATTGGTTCAGCGAAATCAACAGACAATTTTGGTCAAAATAGCTCATGAGGAAACTAAACAAAGCTATGGCTATATTCGATTAACTAAGCATTTACAAGCGCAAGGTATCAAAATCAGTACGTATGCTGTACGTCAAATAAAAAAGCTCAACCAGCTGTATTGTAAGCGTCATAAGCGTTTCAAAAGAACTACGAAGAGTGATCATAATCGAGCGATCTACGCAAATTTACTAGGGTAACAGTTTTCAATGACTAAGCCCAATCTTGCATGGTCAAGCGATATTACATACATTTGGACTGCTGAAGGTTGGTTATACTTGGCAGCAGTAAAAGACCTGTACACGAAACAAGTGGTTGGCTATAGCTTAAATGAGCGTATGACCGCACAACTTGTTTGCAATGCACTGACTATGGCGATTCGTAATCAAAAACCAACGAAAGGCTTAATTGTTCATTCGGACAGAGGCAGCCAATATTGCAGCCATGAATATCGAAAGATACTGGAAAAATGTGATTTTCAAGGTTCAATGAGCAAACGTGGGGACTGTTACGATAATGCACCGATTGAAAGTTTCTGGGGCATACTCAAGAATGAATTAGTGCATCATTGCAACTATAAAACCAGAGATGAAGCTAAAGCAGATATTACAAAATACATTGTGTTATTTTATAATCAGCGAAGAATTCAAAAGAGTTTGGATTTTAAAACGCCAAATCAAATAGCAGAGAACTTTTATCGGTTAGCTGCCTAGCATATCCCAAGTGAAAGTCTCCTGCTAATTCAGCACATATCAAAAGGAAAGAAGATGAAAATTAAGTTTTTAACAGTTTCATTGATGCTTATTCTGCCATTTTCTGTTTTTGCAGCAAATACTGTAGTAGAAAAAGCGGTCATTGAATCAAATAATACATATAAGGCGAAGTATAACTTAGAGGATATGACTGAGTTTAATCAGGCTCAAAAGGGCTTTATTGCCAAGCCAACAGGTCAAATTAAAAGTGAGAAAGGCAATGTTATCTGGGATTTTGATGCATTTAGTTTTTTACAAGATCAAGCACCAAATACCGTTAATCCCACTCTATGGCGACAAGCAAAATTAAACAACAATGTTGGGCTATTTAAAGTAACAGATCGAGTTTGGCAAATTCGTGGTTTTGATTTGGCAAATATGACCATCATTCAGGGTGATACTGGCTGGATTATTGTGGATACATTAACCTCTAAAGAAACGGCTGAAGCAGCACTTAAATTTGCTAGACAGCATTTAGGTGAGCAAAAAATTTCAGCCATTATCTTTACCCATAGCCATATCGATCATTTTGGTGGTGCATTAGGCGTTCTTTCTAGCGAAGAAATTAACGCTAGAAAAACTCCAATTATTGCGCCAAAAGGCTTTATGGAAGAAGCGACCAGTGAAAATGTGATGGCAGGTTCAGCCATGATACGTCGTGCGACTTATATGTATGGAACTTTTCTACCTAAAAATGCGGAAGGATTGGTGGATACAGGTTTAGGTAAGGCTGTTGCTGTGGGAAAAATGGGCATCCTTGAGCCTACACAACTGATCACTCAACCAGAACAGAAAATGACGGTTGATGGCTTGGATTTTGTGTTTTATAACGTGCCGGGTTCAGAAGCACCAGCAGAATTAACGTTCTCTATCCCATCATTGAAACTTTATAACGGCGCAGAAATTCTATCTCATACCATGCATAATCTTTATACCCTTCGGGGTGCTAAAGTCCGTGATGCCTTAAAATGGGTGGGCTATCTAGACCAAGCAATGCAGCATGCCAAAGCATCCGATGTATTGATTGCACAGCATCATTGGCCTGTCTGGGGCAATGACAATATTCAAGATTTTATTAAAACCCAGCGAGATGTTTATAAGTTCACGCATGATCAGACGGTGAGATATATGAACTCTGGTTTTAATGGCGCTGAAATTGCCGAAAAAATTAAGCTTCCAGCGGCACTTGATCAAAAACTATATGCTCATGGCTATTATGGAACCCTAAAACATAATGTAAAAGCAGTATACCAATATTATATGGGATGGTTCGATGCCCATCCTTCCAATTTAGATCCATTACCCCCTAAAGCTGTTGCAAAAAAATATATTGAGTTAGCAGGTGGGGAGAACAATGCATTGAAAAATGCGCGGGATGCCTACGCTCAAGCTGACTATAGATGGGCTGCCGAGATTTTAAAACATATTGTGTTGAATAACCCTCAAAACCAACAAGCAAAAGACTTATTGGCGAATACTTATCGTCAATTGGGCTATGCTGCTGAGGCTTCAACTTGGCGTAATTTCTTTTTGGTGGGCGCTCAAGAGCTACAAAATAATGTACCCCTACAAAATACTTCTGATCCGAGTGATTTATTGATTCATACACCAACTGAAAGATTTCTTGAAGCTATGGCGACAAATTTAGATGTGGAAAATTTAAAAAATGAAAACCAGTGTATCAATCTGGTTTTGTCGGATACCAAAGAGCATTTTTCATTATGGGTTGAAAACTCAGTCATGCAGTTTAAGCGTTATGATGAAAGTAAAGATTTGGCATTGGATTGCCCTACATTAACCTTAACCAAGCCCTTATATCTAAAAATGATTACAGGTCAAATAGAAGGGGTAAAAGTCCTGCTTTCTAAAGACAGTAAAGTCAAAGGTAATCCACTGAAAATTGGAAAATTCTTTGCAATGTTTAAACGTCCAGATTCAATTTTCCCGATTGTGACTCGACCAAATGGCTAAGCTCAAATAAGTAAAGTCGAAACTTAAATTAATAGATCCAAAGAAATGGGTGAAATTATCAACTTGGTTCTCCCAATCTTATAACAGGAATACAAGAAATTATTTCTTGTATTCCTCTTTAAAATTAAAAGTAAGCTATATGTATTTTAACTCTATTGATACTTTATTAAATGGTTTTTGAATTTTTATACTTTATTTTCGATGGAGATATTTTTATTAGGGTGTGTTGACACTTTTAGCTTAAAAAAATAGCGAAGTAGTAAAATCAAATCGCCGAACCCAATTTTACTATTCGCTATGCCTCGTACCATGCTGACAGATCAACACTGGCAAAAGTTGAAAGTTATTCTGCGTAATTTATCCATTCACCACAACTCAAATTTACGCAATTTTATTGAAGCTATTCTCTATAGAATTAGAACAGGCTGTCCGTGGCGAGATATTCCTTGTTGTTTTGGTCATTCAAACTCTATTTTCAAACGTTTTAATCGTTGGTCAAGCAGCGGTAAGTTACTTAGATTATTCAAATTACTAGCCTCATGCCCCGATATGGAGTGGATTTTTATTGATGGCTCTCATGTACGTGCTCATCAACATTCTGCTGGCATAGCGAATCAATCTATTTCTAAAAGTGTAGGAGGAAACTCCTCAAAAATACATTTGATTGTTGATGCACATGGCAATCCTATTGATTTCATGATTACCGATGGAACCACACATGATGTTAAAGTTGCACCTGATTTAATATCAACATTAGATTTAAAAGAGACAAAAGTGGTATGTGCAGATAAAGGCTATGATTCAGAACCACTGCGTGAACAGATCAGGAAAACAGGGACTAAAGCGAATATACCAAAGAAAACAAATAGCCAATCGAACAATGACCATATGGACTGGTATTTATATAAAATCAGGCATTTAGTTGAAAATATGTTTTGTAGATTAAAGCAATTTAGAGGAATAGCTACTCGATATGACAAGCTCAAAAGAAATTATCAAAGTTCTGTTGCTTTAGCCTGTATATTTTTATGGCTACCTTTATAGGGTTAATTATGAACAGTAAATGTCAACAGACCCTAGTTACACTTATCCAAATAGTACGACGGTGGCATTGAATACTGAAACGACATATGACTGGAATGCAGAAGAAGCCACAGTTCCTGTCAACTTGACTGTGACCAAAGTGATTCGCCTAAATGGTCAGGCCATTAGTGTGGGCGGTGGTGCTCGATATTGGGTTGATGATACTGACGGCAGCCCGAAAGGTTGGGGGGCACGTTTGGTCGCATCCTTTGTTTTCCCGAAATAATCAATTGAGTCTGTATTGATTAGAGTGACATTCAATGGATTTAAACTATATGCTTGAATTCGTTGGGTACTTTTTATTTAACGAAGTAGCAAAACCAGAAGTCATACAATATGGCTTCGACTTTTGTCTCTTAACTCGGTTGGAGGAACGCCAAACCAGCTTTTAAAGTTGCGACTGAAAATAGATAATTCTGCATAGCCCAACTGTAGAGCAATATCTGTCAAATTCACATTGCCTGCATCAAGCATACGAAGCGCTTCTTTTTTTCGGACATTTTCGAGTATATCTCGATAGGTTGTTCCTTGCATTTTTAAAGCGCGCTGAAGCTTTTTCGGATGCATTCCCATACAGAGTGCGATATTTTCAATGCTGCAGTCTCCTGTCGCCATCAGCATGCGGACTGAACTCTCTATCAGTGCGGTATTGTCTTCAGTTTTGGTGCTGCTTTGTGTTTCAAGCTGCTGTACGATTAGTTGATTAATGGCATCTTCATTAAAATTATAGGGTTTATAGCTTAAAAAGCTTGCGGGAAAATAAAGCGCATCCTCATCGGTTTCAAATTCCACTGGACAGGAAAAATGTGCTTGGAAAGTTTGAGCTCCTTTTTGTGGTGCTTTTTGCTTGAAGCAAATTTTTTCTGCATGCCACTGTGGGCCAATCAAATCTTTTAAAATATTCGCGACAAGGCAAATGGCCAGTTGTGATTTTTGTGGTACATCGGTGTTGTATTCACTTAAACGCACAAAGTTCAGCTTACAGAACAGAGCATTATGTTGCGAGACGTGAAAGACAACGCCTTCAGCATGTAAATAGACATACTTTTGCGCCACGCTTAAGGCTTCAAGTATGCTCGTTTGTCGGGACATATAGACGCCAATCAAACCGATTGTGCTAATATTTTGGAGTGCGCCGAGTTTTAAACCGAAGCAGTCATCCTGACAGGCTAAGGCCGCTTTTTCCAATAAATTTAAATAATGATCATAATGAATAAATGAATCTGGATCGCGGAGTAAAGCAGGTAAAATCCCGATCTCTTTCAAGATTCCTATAGGGTTTATGCCATAACTACGGACTAAGTCTTCAAAACCGCCGAGGCTGGCTGCACGAATATAACTTCCCATTACAACATTCCGTGTTGTCCTAAAAGATCAATTTAGTGTCCTAAAAAGTCAAGCATAATTCAAGTCATTTGTTAAAGTAGGATAAGAGATTATCTCAACCAACATAGAAAAGAAGTATTGAATCACCATTTTTAGCCGTGAAAGGAAAAGCATATGCAACTTACGGTTCAGTCTCATATCGAGCAAACAGTGATAGAACAGACATTGCACGATTGTTTTCAATTACAGCGCAAAAGCTTTCATCAGCAAGGCATTGAAACGATTGAACAACGCAAGCAACATTTACTGAATTTAAAAGCATTGATTAACAATCACCGTGAAGCAATTATTGACGCCTTGAATCGTGATTATGGAAATCGTTCACGCCATGAAACCTTATTGGCAGAAATTATTACTGTCACGGATGACATTAACGGCAGCATCAAACATTTGAAGCAATGGACGAAAGTACAAAAACGACATGTCGATCATAGCCTGTATTTTGGTGCGAAGAACCGTGTGATTCCTCAGCCACTGGGCGTGATTGGAATTATTGTGCCGTGGAATTTCCCCATCAATTTGATGTTTTCACAGTTGTCGGCCGTGTTTGCTGCGGGAAATACCGCTATGGTTAAAATGTCTGAAAATTCAAGACATTTGGCCGAATTGCTGATGGAGTTAAGCCCCAAATACTTTAAAGCGGAAAAATTACAGATTTTCGATGAGACGGGTGAAGTAGGCATCGCATTTTCAAAATTGCCGTTTGACCACCTGATGTTTACTGGCTCTGGTGCGACAGGGCGTAAAGTCATGGCTGCTGCTGCACCAAACTTGACGCCAGTGACTTTGGAGCTGGGTGGTAAATCTCCTGCGGTGATTGACCCTGAATACCCCATCGATAAAGCTGTAGAACGCATTATGTTTGTGAAACAGTTTAATGCGGGACAAATTTGTACCAATGTCGATTATTTATTTGTGCATGAGTCGAAGTTACAAGCATTTATTCAAGCCGCGGCAGCGTGGGTTCAGGAACATGTGCCTGATATTCATAGCAAAGATTATACTTCTGTGATTGATGAGCGCGCATTTCAGCGCTTAGTGCATAGCTTGGCAGATGCTGAAGCCAAAGGGGCAAGTTTGATTAATTTAAATCAGCAAGAGCCAGATGCTGCGACACGAAAATTTCCACTGACTTTGGTGTTGAACAGCAATGATGAGATGGAAATTGATACGCGTGAAACCTTTGGTCCGATCTTGATGGTCAAAACCTACCAGAAGCCTGAAGAGGTAGTGGACTATATTGTGCAGCGTGATCGTCCATTGGCCTTTTATCCATTTAGCAATAATAAAAGCTCAGTCGAATTTTATATCAGCCGAGTTATGTCGGGCGGGGTTTCGGTCAATGATGCCTTATTTCATGTCGGGCAGCATGACTTGCCATTTGGTGGGGTCGGTGCCAGCGGGATGGGGCATTATCATGGCTATGAAGGCTTTTTGACTTTTTCCAAAATGCGTCCTGTGTTTTATCAGGCGGGTTTTTCGAGCTTGAAGTTTCTCGCGCCGCCTTACGGAAAATTTGCCAATTGGCTGTTGAATTTATTGATTCGGATGAAGTCATAAGCGCTTAAATTTAAAAACCTCAACATCACTTTTCACTTCAAGATGGATATTTTGAAGTGAAGGAATTAGTGTATTTAAAAACAGAAAAATAAAACTTTTAAAGGAGTTAATAGGATGAATAATAAAGATTTTGATTTTGATCAAATCGTGATTGGCTCAGGCTTTGGTGGATCGGTCAGTGCTTTACGCCTTAGTGAAAAGGGCTATAAAGTCCTGATTTTGGAGAAAGGATTACGCCGTGAAGACAAGGATTTTCCAACTACAAATTTAGACACCAAAAACTATTTGTGGCGGCCTGAACTGGGATTCAGAGGTACGATGCAATTTACTTTCACCAGTAAAACCACCATTTTGCATGGGGTGGGCGTCGGTGGGGGCTCACAAATTTATGCCAATGTACATTTAATTCCACCTGATGCTGTTTTTGAGTCTGAGGCATGGACCAAGATTCGTAAAGACTGGAAAGAAACCTTAAAGCCGTTTTATGGTCTCGCTCAACGTATGTTGGGTACAGCGAATAATACTTATACCAATATTGCAGACGAAACGTTAAAAGAAGTTGCGAGTGAAATTGGATATGCAAATTCATTTAAAACGGTGAATACGGGGGTCTTCTTTTCGCAAGTAGCTGGTCAAGAAGGACAATTAGCGAAAGATCCGTATTTCAATGGAGAGGGGCCAGATCGTAACTCCTGTATTTATTGTGGCGCTTGTATGTTGGGCTGTCGTAATAATGCCAAAAATACCCTGATGAAAAATTACCTGTATTTTTCTGAGCGTAATGGCGTTGAAATTCGTCCAAGTTCTGAAGTGGTGAAAATTACACCACTGAATGAAGATGGTAGCGCAGGTTACGAAGTAATAGTCAAAGAAACTTTAGGAAAGAATGTTCGTCAGTATAGTTTGCGCAGTCGTGGGGTGGTGTTATCTGCGGGTGTAATGGGTACGGTACCGATGTTGTTAAAAATGCGTGATCAGCATAAAACTTTACCCAATATTTCTTCATTGCTGGGACAGGAAGTTCGGACGAACTCGGAAACCCTGACCACAGTGAACAATACTGGTAAAAAACTGGATGATGGTGTGGCTATCAGCTCCTTTATTTCAGTCGATGCAGATACCAATATCGAGGTCACACGTTTCCCTGAAGGTGCGGATGCTTCATGGATTTATATTCCATACGTGCCTATGGTGACTGGTCAGGGCTTTATGCGCTTTATGAAGTTTGTGTTCAATACACTGTTACATCCCTTAAAAACCTTTAAAGTACTGCGTTATAAGGGTAAAGCCAAAGACTCTATCATTTTATTGGTGATGCAAAAGTCTGAAGCATTCATTCATTTTGAATGGCGTAGAAAGTGGTATCGACTGTTCAAAAATAGTATCACTGCTGTGCAAAAAGAAGGGGACACGCCACTCACCGTTTCATTCCCTGCGGCTGAAGAAGCCACTAAAATGATTGCACAAAAGTTAGGTGGAGAACCTGGTTCTGCACTTACTGAAATTCTACTGGGAACGCCAACGACAGCACATATTATGAGTGGTGTCGCGATGGGCAATGACAAGTCGAATGGCGTTGTGGACTTCACTGGTCAAGTCTTTGGTTATCAAAATTTACGCGTATTAGATGGTTCGATTGTACCTGGGAATTTAGGTGTGAATCCCTCACTAACCATTACCGCACTGTCTGAATTTGCGATGAGTCAAATCCCAGTGTTCTCCGCAGAGCGGGCAGCAAAGATTCAGCGTATTGAATTTAGTCAGCCTTTGGAGGGACAGGTGTCTGACTTGAAGGGTACTGGTGATTTAGCCAGTGCATTAAGCAATGCTTAAAAAAGTGGATATGGTTTGGGCTGGTGATGGTGATGGTGTCTAATACGGCAAATTAGACAGCCCAAGCAATACAATCTTGAGATCATTATCCCTCTAACGCTGTATGACAGCGTTAGAGTGCGTTGCTGATTTTATGGGCTATAATTCAGAAATTCCTAAGCTAAGAAGAGAGCGAAAAGCTGTCTTACCTTTTTTACCGATCAATGAGTAATTGGGGGGCATTATTGAGTCTATTCATAAACCCAAAAGCCATGGTTTATTTTTTCTTGTTATAAAATATGACTAGGGTCTGTTGACATTTACTGTTCATAATTAACCCTATAAAGGTAGCCATAAAAATATACAGGCTAAAGCAACAGAACTTTGATAATTTCTTTTGAGCTTGTCATATCGAGTAGCTATTCCTCTAAATTGCTTTAATCTACAAAACATATTTTCAACTAAATGCCTGATTTTATATAAATACCAGTCCATATGGTCATTGTTAGATTGGCTATTCGTTTTCTTTGGTATATTCGCTTTAGTCCCTGTTTTCCTGATCTGTTCACGCAGTGGTTCTGAATCATAGCCTTTATCTGCCCATACCACTTTTGTCTCTTTTAAATCTAATGTTGATATTAAATCAGGTGCAACTTTAACATCATGTGTGGTCCCATCGGTAATTATGAAATCAATAGGATTGCCATGTGCATCAACAATCAAATGTATTTTTGAGGAGTTTCCTCCTACACTTTTAGAAATAGATTGATTCGCTATGCCGGCAGAATGTTGATGAGCACGTACATGAGAGCCATCAATAAAAATCCACTCCATATCGGGGCATGAGGCTAGCAATTTGAATAATCTAAGTAACTTACCGCTGCTTGACCAACGATTAAAACGTTTGAAAATAGAGTTTGAATGACCAAAACAAGAAGGAATATCTCGCCACGGACAGCCTGTTCTAATTCTATAGAGAATAGCTTCAATAAAATTGCGTAAATTTGAGTTGTGGTGAATGGATAAATTACGCAGAATAACTTTCAACTTTTGCCAGTGTTGATCTGTCAGCATGGTACGAGGCATAGCGAATAGTAAAATTGGGTTTGGCGATTTGATTTTACTACTTCGCTATTTTTTTAAGCTAAAAGTGTCAACACACCCTAGTAGCTTGTTTAAAAAAGATTTGTTTATTTTTCTATTAATTGCTTCTAAATAATAACTTCAATATTTTTGTGGTTAAAAGGCAAGGGGGTATTATGATGTGTTTTTTATTGAAAATAAGCTTTTATATTAGGGCGAATTCAAACATGAGGTGCGACAGTTTGAAAAGTCTTATGATAATCAACAAGCTGAGCAAATTTCTCTAATGGTGTAAGCCAATCTAACGCTTTTCTAGGACGAGTATTCAGTGACATGGCAACTTGATTTAAATAATGCTGATCTGCCTGATTTAAATCAATCCCTGCGAAGACATTTTATAGCACTCCTGATTATGGCTCTAACTGACTACGCAATGGATGATTGTTGTAGTAATCACCGATGTATATAATCTTATTATTTTTAACCTCAAAAAATGAAGCACCTTTAAAAGTGATTACTTTTGCGTCTTTTTTACCAGACTGGTCTTTTTTATTGAGGGTTCCCTGAAGCTGCCATTCGACAGCAACCTTATCACCAACAATGAGTGGCGGGGATGTAAGCGTCATCTTCCGATCAGGAATGACTGTTAATAAAAACTTGGGTACCTCAATTACAGATGCTGTACCTTTACGGTTTTCTTCATTACTTGTATTGAAATACTCAACATTCGTGTCAAGAACTTTAGTCAGGTCATCTGGCTGCGTACCATTCCAGATATTAAGATAGCTCTCCACGGTTTCCAAAGCTGTATTGATCGGTGCTTTTGCATGCGAAATTGAAGCTAATCCTAACGTCATAAGAATGAGTAAGAATGTCATGAAAAAAGGCTTTGATTTTTTCCCTTGACCATCAACATCTTGCTTCAATTGATTGATATAAATAGTGTTCATCATATTCACCTTAGACTTGAATAAGTTCATCCACAATCCGTTCGGCGTCTTCCCTGGTATTGACGATTTCATAAGGAATGCCAAATGCCTTTACAGCCATTTCCGTCATCTTTCTGATGGCAACTCTTTTTTCCTGATCAGGTTCAATGCAGATAATTGCCTTACATAACTGATTAAGTTCATCTTTATGGTTTTTAAGCCAAAGACCACGTTGTTTAAAGTCTTCAGGTGTTTCTTGCATTGATAATTGATCATAAACAATCACAAACGGACTGCTCATTTCCAAGAATTCCTGCATTTCCAACTGCCATTGAGGTGAATAACCTGGAACTGCCTGATCTTGCTTAAACTCAACAAATGGGAAGTTTTCTATATCATGGATAATAAATTTCATTTATATGACCTCATATTCTGTTTCATCTTGTCAGGAATTCATCTCTTTCCATCAAAAGATGAATTCCATCGATGTGCTATTTCAAAGATTTACGTTCAATCTGTACGGTATGTTCATTCCAGCCTCCACCTAATGCCTTGTAGAGGTTGACCTGATTATTCAGGCGTTCCAGGCGGGTCTGTATAAGTGCCTGCTGAGATGCATACAGAGTTCGTTGTGAGTCGAGGACTGCGAGATAATTATCTTCACCAGCATCAAAACGTAAGGTTGCCAACTTATGGGCATCCTGGCTGGCCGCAATCATTTGCTGCTGCGATTTGATCTGTTCATCTAGTGTGGACTTGCCAGCCAGCCCATCAGCAACTTCACGAAAAGCTGTTTGAATAGATTTGTCATAGTTGATGACTTCAATCTGCTTCATGATGTGTGAGCGATCCAGATTTGCCTGATTTAAACCTGCATTAAATATGGGCAAGTTAATCTTGGGCATAAAACTCCATGCACCTGTACCTGCATTAAATAGATTATCCAGACTGGAACTTGCCGTACCCGCCGAACCCGTTAGGGTAATGGATGGAAAAAATGCTGCACGGGCTGCTCCAATGTTTGCATTCGCAGCCTGAAGCTTATGTTCTGCGGCACGAATGTCTGGACGACGTTGAAGTAGATCCGATGGCAAACCAACTGGTATATCCTGCATAACAACCTGATCAGGAATTTTGGGGGACTGGTCCAATTGGGCCGCCAATTCCTGTGTTAATGGTGAACCCAGAAGTAACACCAGAGCATTACGATCCTGTGCAGTAATACGCAAGAATTTTGCATAATTGGTTTGTGCGGTGCGCAGTCCTATTTCAGCTTGACGTAAATCAAATCGGGTTGCATTACCAACATCAACAAGTTTCCTGGTCAAGTCATAGGATTTCTGCTGTGTCGCCAAAGTCGCCTTGGTTAAACCTAACGTTTCCTGATCGGCCTTATAGACCAGATAAGCATTAGCAACTGCGGATACCAGACTTAACTGTGATGCTGTCTGGACCTCTTTAGAAGCCAAATAGTTCTGTAAAGCCTGATCACTCAGACTGCGTACTCGGCCCCATAAATCGACTTCCCATGCGACCGAAGTAACACCAACCTGATACATGCGGGGGTTATAAGCAAGATCAGACGGTAAACGCTGACTGGCTGACTCTGCGGTAACACCCACATGCGGTAAACGGTCAGCACGACGAATACGATACTGTGCTTCTATCGCCTCAACATTTAAAGCTGTCACCTTAAAATCATGATTGTTTTTCAATGCATGATCGATGAGTTGGAGTAAGACAGGATCGGTATAAAAGTCACGCCAGCCAATATCGGCTGCGACTGTTTGCTTTCCATTGTTCACTTGCAGCCCTGGATAAGCCTCTCCTGTTGGATAGTGTTCCGACACAGGAGAGACAGGTCGCTCATATATGGGTGCCATTGAACATCCTGCAAGAATAGTGGCAGTGGTTAGTACACTCATTTTCTTGAGGAAGGTGTATCGGTTTAAATGAAGTGTTAAATTTTTCATTTTGAACCCTCCTGTACCAGTGCTTTGGCCTGTTCTCTACGCAGAATAAAATTACGAATGACGACATAGAAAATGGGTGTAAACAGCAAACCAAAGATTGTCACGCCCAGCATTCCAGAGAAAACAGCGATACCCATGGCATGACGCATTTCTGCACCAGCACCTGTGGCTAATACCAGTGGTATCACACCAGCAATAAATGCAATTGAGGTCATTAGAATCGGGCGTAATCTTAATGAAAATACAGGCTACGTCTGATATGGAAAATTTAATTCCAGAGGATCTTACAAGTGAAGATGTTTCATATAAACGTATTGCAGCTGATGTAGAAGACGCTAATACAACTTTAGTTATGAAAACGATGCGAGTCTTTATCGATACGTTTGTTGGTTCTAGTGCAACCAATAATGTTGATGCTATTACTCGAATGCAAACAACAGGTAATGTTTTGCATATCGTACTAACTCAATTGGATGGTGCTATTTCTGGCCTGCGAATTGGATTAACTGTAGGTGGTGCAACAGGTGCAGTATTCTCAGACAACATTGGTACAGCTGCTCAGATAGCAATTGGCTTGGTTGATTACTTATCTGAGAAGTTAGGGAAAATCATGGTAATGGGTAAGTTGGTAGCAATTTACATGGCTATTATTATCCCAACATTACCGTATGTATTCTTCTTGATGGCTGTTATTGGTTGGGTGCTCCACATTCTTCAGGCAATGACTGGTTTGATCTTATGGTCGATTATGCACATGATTCCTGATAGAACCTTTGTTGGTTCGCAGATGCAAGGATACTTGACCGTTATTGCTTTGTTCTTCAGGCCTATGTTGTCTTTAATGGGATTCTATTTAGCATTTATGCTGTCAGATCCTATTATTACTTTTACTACAAACGTATTCTTCACAATCATGGGTGCAACTCAATTCACATCAAATGGATTCATTGCTGCACTATCACAATTTTTCTTCTTGATGGCTTGGGTGATCTTGTATTGCACGATCCTTTTACCAATCATCTTTTTGATATTTTCATTGCCGACTACACTGGCTGATAGTGTTATTTCATGGTTGGGTACGAATTTATCTCGTTCTCTTGGTGAGACCAATCTTGCACATAATGCTGGTAGTGCAGCACCTAAAGCAGCAGGATATTATGGTGGTAGTGGTGGATCTGGTGGACAGGGTGCTTCACCTAATCCAAATGGTGGCGGTGGTGGACAAGGGCAAAGACCGCAGGGTGGTGATGGCACTGTTTTAGTTAATCGTGGATCTGGATCTACAGCAAAGCCATCAGGATCAGTTTCTAGTTTGCCTAATGCTAATCCTAGTTCTGTAGGAGCAGCTCCTCAACAGAACAATGTTGGGAGAGCAGTAGGGCAAGGTATTGCGAGAGGGGGTATTGCAGGTGGGTTAGCTGCTTATGGTGCTTATAACGCAAGACAGGGGCTTTCTCAGCAAGCTACATTAGGCACTGCACAGTTATCTTCATTCAATAATGCGAATAGAATGGCTATACCAAATTTCTCCAGTATGACGTTCTCGCCTGTATCGGGTCAAAATCAGTTATCTAAAACAGGCAATGCGCCATACTTACCACAATCAAGAAATTTCCAATCATTGAATACGGATAATAGAGGCTTATCACAAGATTCACGGCATTAATTGAAATAAAAAAAAGAGTTTCTTAAGAAACTCTTTTTTTTTTTAACAATGTTATTTGGATGAACTAAGTTTTGCTTTTAAATCATCAATTAAATCATCAAGACGATTAATTGTTGCATTGCCTTTAGAAATATTCAAATAAGCATCATTGAGTTGATTATTCTTTAAATTCAATTCACGTTGAGTGAGTAATAACTGTAATTTAACTCGCTCTAACTCATTTGCGATTTGATTAACATAGTTTTGATCATATAAAACTTCATTTGGTAGAGCTTGACCTAAACTATGGTTATTGTTCCCATTTACAAAATTTCGTATTTTTTGAGCAGCAATAGGTGTTTGAGTATCCATGTATTGCTGATACTCACGTTCTTTTCTATCGAGGACTGATGGATGAAACATTCCACCATCCAAACCGCCCTCAGAGTAAGGAAGATTATTCATGACCATCTCCTTTTTTAATATTTATATACATAAGGTAAGTATAAATAAATCAATATGGTAGTCAATTTTAGAATTGTAAAGGTTTTTTAAAAATTAGATATATCTAAAAAATAAAAACATTATGCTATAAAACTTGCATAATTCAGCAGTTTAGAAGAAAATTGAACACAGAATTAGATATTCAAAATTAGATATTCAGATGGTTTACCACTGAATGATAAAGAGGCATAAATGACAATTTTTAATTCAAAGAAGCAACTTTGCGTTGTTCTCTGTGCTCTGATGTATGGTGATGTCCATGCTTCAATGCAATTTGAATATAATCAGCCAAGTGGTCAGACAGGAAAGCCAACAAATATTGCCATAGGGGAAATGCCCTTATCTGGTAATTTAATTGTTACTACCCGTTTTGGAATGGGGCGTACTAATTCGGATGGATCAGCACGTACACATGCAGGTCTGGATATTGTCAATACTAATGGCGACCATAAACTTTATGCTATTGCTGATGGTACAGTTATAGCAAATGACTGGTTAAATGGTGGCGGTAATTTCATACGAATAAGAAGAAAAGACAATAACGATGTTTATCAATATTTGCACTTGGCAAATCGATCACCAATTAATGTCGGAACAGAAGTAAAAAAAGGGCAATTTATTGGTACGATGGGGAACACGGGTGTATCTCGTGGTACTCATTTACATTTTGACTATGCTGTCCCTCAAAAAGAAAGTACCAGAGCACGTAACGCATGGTTAGGCAATTCCAGTAAGGGAGCTGATGCTAATCCTTTTCAAAACATTCAATCGGTCGGCGCAAACAGAAATGGTTTAAGTGGCTACTATGTTACAGATCCTACGCCTTATCTTAAAGATGATATACCGATTAATGCGAGTGCATATAAGAACTATCTAGGATCAACAATTCGGCAACAATTTAACATTCTTTATGGAGCAAGTTTACCAGTAGGATCTGGTGCATCGCAGCCGAAATTTTCAGGCCTAAAATTTCCTTTACCGCAGGGTTATGGAGCTACTGATGAGCAACTTGCGAAATTAAATATATCGGTTATTGAGGCAAGACAAAAAGCTCTTGAGGATGGAACGATCACTGAGGCGCAGGCCTATGATCCAAACGTCACTTACAGAGAGCTTGAAGACATCTTCAGGGACACTGGCCAGATAGGTGAACAAGAGCCAATTAAAATTGATATTGGTGATGATCAGACGGTTAAAGGGCATATAGAAGATTTAGCGTATAGGCGGTTCTCATCTTCAGGATGGGCACAAGATATTATAAAAGCCTCAAATCGATCATTATGGGTTGAACTTCTTAATATGGAAGTTGCCCGTAATCATATAAAAACTGAATTGATGCGTCAAAATGAACGCATCGAAGCATTACTTGCTGCCTATACCATTGCAAAGGCCAAATATATAGCAGGAAAAGTAGAGGAATTAAGACAGGCAATTGAAAGCGGTCGAAGCATAGCTTTAATTAGTAACTTAGAACTTGAAGATCTTCCTCCTACCGCTTCTGATTATCAACTTGCAACGTCTGTTGTAACTAAACGCAGTGGATCTAAAGCATTAACTCAAGAACAGAAAGATGCAATTATTAGAGTAGCGAAGAATATAGGTGCAAATCCTAATGACTTGGCAGCGGTAATTAGTTTTGAAACAGCAGGTTCATTTAGTACAAATGCACGAAACCCTAAAGGATCTGCAACAGGACTTATTCAATTCATGCAATATACTGACGGCACAGGTAATAAGAATACGCCTAGAAGCCAATGGGACTATTGGGGAATGACTAGAGACCAGTTCGGTGCATTATCATTCTCAGATCAGATGAAATATGTTGAGAAGTACTTTAAGGATCGTGGTTTACGTGAGTCAAAACCAACAAGTTTAGGCCAATTGTATAGTCTAGTCATGGGTGTACCAAGTGGAGGCTATACAATTGCTAGATACCCTGATGTGTTTAGAGATAACCCTGCATGGGATGTGAATGGTGATGGGGTCATCACTGGTGCTGAAGCAGTATCAGGATCTCAATTTAAATCACATATTCGTACCTATTTCCCTGAATATCCATAATTACGAGTAAGGAGAATTTTATGAAAAAAATTGGTTTGATCCTATGTAGTGCTCTCTCTGTAAGCATTTATGCTACCAGTGCTGTTGCGAATACAGGTCTTGATAATCAGTATTATCAAGCTGTTCAGAAATTACAGGACAATCCGTTATCTCTGAATGTTAAAGAGACAGATCAAAAATATATTGGTATTTATACATCAGTTAAAAATACGATGGTTTCTTTGAATGCTCAAAAGAATAGTTCTGTATTTAATCAGTTTAAAAATCAAATTGAGTCTGAATGCAATAAGCTCAAAACGGGATCAGCTGAAAATGTCAGTTCTTCATATTGCAAAGCCAGTCTTAATGCTGCTATTTACGCAAAACTTTAATGTGAGGATGAAAAAATGAAAATACAAACAGTTCTATTTTCTGCGTTGTTATCTGTTTCAACTTTAACATTAGCTAATAATAAGTTTGAGACTGAGTTCAGTAATATTCAGGAAATTAAATATAACTGTGCTGATTCTTCCTATGGTGATGCAATCCAATGTTATGCAGGTATTGAGAAAAAACTAAATGGCTTAGCCGATACAATAAAAGCCTCTAACCCTGCAAAAAGTAAAGATGCAGCATGGAATAATTCGATGAGTGCTGTGAACTCTGTCTACCAAATCTGCAATAAGATAAATGCAATAAATTCTCCAATGGGGGGAGCTGATGCACTTACAGCAGGTGCAGCTTGTAAAGTGGATCTAATCGCTTTGAAACCATATAAGGCAGCAAAACTACTTGAACAGAAATAGTTAAAAAGGATAAGAAAATGTTTAAGATTGGCAACGTACCAGAAGTTGAGAAATTAGATCTCTCCAGTATGCAGAATGATTTTATAAAATCTTTCGTAGATGGATTAGTTGCTGATCGTTTAATCCAAAAGGATTTAGTGATACTAGATCCTTTTGAAGATGATGAGCAATTTCTTTCTTTTCAAATTTACTATCCACAAATTCCTGAAAAAAGAGTAATTATTCAAATTGAAAGACCAAAATCTGTGATTAAAGTCTTTGTTGAAAGTGAGACTTTTTATTCAGGATCGGGTTATGAGTTCCTTATCCATCCTACATCTGCACTACTTACAGCAAAGCACGATGATATTGTAGAGATAGTGCATGGTAAGATCTTTTTCTTGGCATACAATTTGTTGAGACTAGCTGATGGTTATGAGTTTTTTGTTCAAAAGGATAATGAAGTACTCGAAACAAAGCATCCGATGATTGCAATTTATGAAACATTTGTAAGTCCTATAGATCAGAACAGAACAATACTTTTCAATGAACCACATATAGAAACTGAATGTACCGATGTGTTGATTCAAATACGTCCTGATGAGAAGCTTGTATCGATCACTGGAGAGGGAATGTCTTTGGGTAGTATTGAACCGTACCGGGTTTGTCGGAGACTTTTTTATTTAAGTTAGGCCACCTGACCTAACGGGTTAATCTTATCATAGTACATTGCTTCAAACTCAAAAGGCGACACATAACCCAGTGCACTGTGTACACGCTTTTTATTGAACCAATCTACCCAGTTTAGTGTCGCAAGCTGTACATCCGCTAAACCTTGCCAATCTGCTTTTAAATATTCAATCACCTCTGTTTTGTATAAGCCATTCACTGTTTCAGCCAAAGCATTATCGTATGAATCACCAGTCGTACCGACTGATGCTCTTAAATTTGCTGCTTCTAAACGATTGGTATAACGAATCGAAAGATATTGCACACCCCTGTCGGAATGATGAATCACATTCTTTGGCATGCCTCGATCATGCAATGCTTGCTCCAATGCATCGAGCACCATATCTGTATTCATCCGTGTAGATACTTTCCATCCAACAATGGCTCGTGAGAACACATCAATAACAAATGCGGTATATACCCAGCCTGAATGAGTTTGAATATAGGTAAAGTCACCCACCTGAGAAGCATTGCTTCGCAAGGGTTTGGATGATCAGCATTAAAATTACGTTTCACTAAATCATCTGCCCTTTTTTGGTCATCTCGGTTACGGGTGCTTTGTTTATTCTTACCACGCCAAACACCTTGTATACCTAGCTTTTGCATCAATCGAGCAACTGTACAACGTGCAATAACATAACCCTCACGTTTTAATTTTTGCCAGACTTTACGTACACCATATCGACCTGAACTTTCCTTCCAAATTCGTTTAATTTGTTCAGCATGATGCTCATCATGTAGATCTCGTTTCGCTCGATGTTCTGGATTGTCAGCGAGATCTAAAGTTCGGTAATAGGTTGAAGCTGCGATCGGTAAAATCCTACAAATCGCATCAACACCATATCGATCTTTATTGTTATGGATAAAATCCACCATTATTTGTATGGGCGGTCGAGCTCCGCCTCGGCGAAAAAAGCGGCTGCTTTACGTAGAATTTCATTGGCACGCTTTAATTCTTTAATTTCACGTTCCATTTGCTTCATTTTTTCTTGATCAGATATCTGTTGTACTTTAATTGGGTTTTGTTGATCTAAGTATTTTTGATACCAAACACTTAGAGTTTCAGGAGTACAGCCAATTTTAGGAGCAATTGCGGAAACTGCTGCCCAGTTCGATGGATAATCTTTTTCAGATTCAATCAATAATTGAACCGCTCTTTCTCTGATTTCAGGAGTATATTTTAATTTTGTCATCGGGATAGTCTCTCAGAATATTGACTCTCCGACAAACCCGGTACGGTTCAGTATTAAATTGTTAGAGACATTTGTAAGCTTGAGTTACCTATACTCTGATATGGCTGTTGAATATTCTTGTTAATACATTACCTAAAAAAAACCTCCTTTTTACGGAGGTTTTTTTGATATGTTATTTATATTGTTTTTGGATAATTTTAAGATCGTTGATTAACTCTGCCAGATCGTTAAGAACTTCCACTCTTTCTTCCTCATCTTTAATTTTACCTTGAGACAATAATGAAATACGATCAAGACTGTCTTTTCCTTTCACAGTAATATCAATGATGACTTTCTCATTGTAGTCAGGAGCTTTGGTTGTTTCTTTATTCTCTTTTTCCTCATCAATGACAAATTGATTTTTAAGTTTTTTCACTTCTGGCATACCGAGAGATTTACCTGAAGCAGCAAATTTTTCTACCCATTTGATAACTTCATCTGGATGTTCTTTAGAAAGGTTCGCAATCTCATACATGGCCGAAAAGTCTTTACACATTCCTTGATTGTGCATCCACTCAAGATTATCAATGATGCTCTGGTGAACATCTTTTGTTAGCGAAGCAATTTTACTTGTTTTTGCCTCATTAAAGCCTAATGCGAGTCCGATTTGCTTTTGCTTGGCAATTTTGTTGGTGATCAGGCGATTGATACTGTGGCTCAGATCAAAGATTGTCATATCTTTACGCATGACATTAGCAGTCAGCTGATCTAATTCAGAGAATTCAGCTTTAATCACGGCAGGAATCGTTTTTAAACCTGCTCTGAGTGCGTTTCTTCTGCGTCTGTTGCCATCTTTTACAATATAGCGTGTAGAATCATCAGGATGGGGAATAATGACGATAGCCTGCAATATTCCACGATCCTTAATGCTTTCCACCATTTCGTCTTCATCTTTATCTGATAGAAATTTGCGTGGGTTTAACGGATCTTCTTCAATGAGGTGCAAATCCACCTCAATTGACTCCATTGTTTTTGCGCCCTTTTCTTGCTCATTGCTTCCAGTGATAACGTCTAGTAAGTTCATGTTGATTCTCCTATTACTTGTCAGCAGCAAGTTTGAGCTGTTTTGAAATTTGCTTGAAAAGGGTAAAGAATGTCTTTTTGACTGGTCTGGTCGAATTCTTTTGGATATGCCATGTAGCGATCCCAAGCTCAGCTGCTTCTTCGATTACATTTTTTTCCGTGAAATGAAGAATGGAATCATTTTCTAAATAGATAAGGTTTGAAGCCTTTCCATCACGGTTAAGATCTGCCAAAGCAGTTTTTTGTACTTCAGATTTTTTATTTACTAAATTAGGTACTACGCCTCCCAAGATCAGATCAGGGTTCATAGCTTTTTTAATTTTTTGTGCAAAAGCAATATATTCTGAAATACCATCAACGGCATAACTTTTTAATAATGTTGGCATAACAACCAGATGAGATACGGACAAAGGAATAAGCAATAAATTTCCTAAAGTTGGTGGAGTATCAAAAATAATAATTGTTCTATGTTTCAGTAGTTTAGATATGTTTTCTTTAAAAGTAGCCGTTTTTTCAGTATCGATACTGTTGTTAATATTAGCCAATGCTAGATTTGGTTGGAATACAGCAATTGCACCACTATTGATAGATAACTGCGAGTCTGACAATTCATTTAGGAATAGATCCACAGCATTGCCTTTTAAGACTGTGTTCGTATCCGATTTTTTTACATAAGCAGGTAAAGAGGCTTCTTTATTGTATTTTAATAAATGTTTAGAACTATTACCCTGATTATCTAAATCGATCAAGGCAACTTTGTAGCCTTTCTCAGCAAAGAAAAAAGCACAATGAACTGAGAACGTACTCTTACCTACACCACCTTTACTATTACCAATAGCAAGGATTCCTGAATCTTTTGCAGTGATTTTTTCCATCTTTTTATCCTTTTGAAATAGGGTGAACTCATGCACATTGCTCATCCACCACCGATAGTCAAAGAATAACTTAGATGTAAAATTAATGAAAGTATTTTTCTTAAAAAAATTTCATTTATGAAAGATTTTAATTTTATGACTTAATAAATACATCATCAATATTTAGTTCAATGTTATTTAATTGAATGGAATAAAGCGATTTCAGTGTTTCTATTGCATCTGGAAAGAAATCAATTGCACTGCTCAGTTGAGGTTCTATAGAACTCAATGCAATATTAGGAATGGCACGATTCTTCTGCCCATTGATGTAAAATACATTACACCAAGCAGGAAATATGAAGTTTGAATTAACTACTTCAAAAATATTAAGTAGTACACCTTGTAAATTCAGGGGTGAGGCTTGACCAAAAACGTTAGGTGAATTAAGAGTACCTAAACATTGAGAAAATTCAGTAGTTAATGAATTAGGTGAAATATGGTGAATAACATAAATTATTGTTTTATTTGAGTTATTTTTATTTATTTCTTTTTTAAATACTTGATTCCGTAGTAAATAAGATTCTGAATCTATAAATTCTGATGGAGCAATAGCATCATTTTCAATCATTTCATGGTAAACCATGATTGCTTTGTTAAGCATTTCAGAGCAAGCCAAAATATCTCTACGGTGTAAAGGGTTATTTGAATAGGTTAAACGATCTAGTAGTAATCCCTTATCTATTAGGTTACTCCGAAAAACTTCAATAAGAGTGACATAATCCATTTTTCTGGCCTATAGAAAGCGTGTCGTATTCGCTTTGAAATGTTGCTTGGTTATTGCAGTCTTCTGATGAATTACTGGAATTGGACGATCAGAAAAGTGTTCGATTTCAAGCTTGTTGAACCCATTGGAAGATTTCTTAATTTGACCTAAGATCATGTTCTTAAAAGTATCTTTTTTTGAACTTAAATAATCTATGTACATATCGCTTAAGGGGATACTTACAGTCAGACTGCGGATTGAAATTTTATTATCACTTTTGATGTTTTTATTTTCATAATCAAGTGGTGGAAATTTAATGACTAGATAATTTTCTATGAAAGTTACATATTCAATCTGGATCTCATTAAGCCACCAGAAATCTGCTTCCTGACAGAAAAATAGGAAATTTTCTGGATTGTTATCGTCTATACCAAAGGCGAATAAACTTGCTTGTTGGCTAGAAAATTCGATAGAGGAGTAAGGGTTCTTCTTATCGTAAAAATAATTAAAAGAACTTAAAAACCGTAAAAGGTAGAGCCATGCACGTACTTTTAGCGCATTGGATGATGCAATTTCAATCTCATCATCTTTTAGTTCTTCAAGCGCATCGATAATATGAGGAGGTAATGCACTCATTATTTTTGCTCCAATTCTGGTTCAGTTTTTTGTTGGATCAGCTTTTTATGTTCTGTGATGATGTTTTTTAATGCTTTATGCTCACTTATCCCTTTGGATTGAGCTATTTCAATAACCCACTCATAACAAACATTATCCAAGATACGTTCAATTTCAGTTTTGAGCTTTCTACTTCTGGCAGATCGATTGTCATCTAGTAGTAATTTTTCAATATTGGCATACTGACGAAGACGTTTAACATCACATTTGCGAATATCAAGTAACTTACTGATTGAATTATCGTTTGAACCTTGCTTCACGTAATTAACGTACTCATCCAGATTTGAATAAAGCCTTAAAGTTGTGATGATATGTTCATGGCCAGTCACGATGAGACGTTCAACATAAGTTGCTGTCTCTGGATCATCGATGCTGCGATTACCTTGAAAGATCATTTCATCAAAGATTTTCTGGTCATATACATCACAGATGAGCCGAGACTTCTGGCGAGTTGCCTCAATTAGATGTGACGTACCATCGATGTGGAATTGACTTTGAATTTTTGAAAATTCAAGTTTGTTTAAAATTGCTAAAGCAATAATAAATTCCGCAGGCAAGTCGAACTCAAGGTCAAAGTTTTGAGTAATTGCCCGACAATATGACTGAATGGGTAAACGTCTTTCAACAATCCATATTGAGGTATCAAAGAAAGTAATGATCTCAGATATTTGGTCATCACTAAACAGTGGATACTTTTTATCAGAGTTGAGAGGGTTTGCAAGGTTGGACTTTCCACCTTTCAAAAGATAAATACTTTGGTCTTTATTACTTGTAAAGAAACCATCTTCTAACTGTGAAAAGTTAAAGGTTTTAGAGTTTAAAGATATTAAGTTTTTAATATCCTTGTAATATTCCTCTAAAGTAGATTTTCGGCGTTCCTTTCTTTCCATAAGTAACTCATTCAAATAAACTTTTTAAAAATTAAAACTTAATGACGTGTGATTGAAATTGTTTCTATTTCTACACTTGGCTCATTTGGATCAGGTTCTTCTGTTATGAAGAAGTTGTCGGGATTATAGGGATCAGAAGAAGCAAAGTCCTGCTCTTTTTTTGTCTTGGACTCATGAATGTATTTTAAAGCATTCATAAATACATTGTATTCATGTTCATTACAAAGTTCCGTCTCTAATAAGCAAAGCAAATAGCCTTGAATTAACGTATTCCGAGTTTTCACAGACTCAAAATCTTCTATGGGTAAACCCATAAATAAGCAAGTACCAATAGGTTCTGACTTAAAATCAGCTAGATGCTTATTGATATGAGTTAAATTAGGATTTTTTTGGATCAAAGCAGTTAAAAGTTTATCTTGGTCTAGTTCATCCATTTTAGAGTCCTTTTTCTAAACTTAATTAACTTCTTGTAGGCAACCAAGATCGCTTTGAGCTAATTTAGGGACACCCATGCGATCTTGAACTTTAGCAACAACGTCTTCAGCAATTTGTACCTGCTTATCAATCGATGCGTTTGAATAAAGATTCTGTCCGCTTGCTGTTTGGTTGTTTGAGCTGTACTTGTTGGCGAGGGCAAGTGCAACGTAAATTAATAGGATTGCAGTAATTACCATTAACACTAACTGAATAGGGGTAAACGTATAGCCGAACATCGTATAGGTTCTTGGGGTCGCAGGAATTGCTGCTGATCCTACTGGATGATAGTTCTGGCCAGACATCATATTAACGGGATATTTAACTTGAGATCCTAAGTTGTATGCGTCAGAAATTTCATTGAATACTTGTGACCATTGTTCCTCTATATATTGTTTAAGCTCTGCATCATTGTACCAATCTGCATCACCCTTAATGAGTTGGCTTGGATACACTTTTAATTTAACTGAAGCAAGAGTGTATTTTTTAGATTCGAGATTACTTTCCAATACATTAGAAATAAGTACAAATGGTTTGAATGAAGCAGTACGAAATGGAATTTCTTGATCATCAGTTCCATTTTGCTTATCAAAGTTATCGAAGTCGATTCCATAGTCAAACGAGGGGACATTAGGTAATGGAATTGATACTAATTTGGGTGATAAATTCTCAATGGTGCAATTATCTTCAAATTCAATTTTTACAGATAAAATCTTTGCTACATCTTCAGTCGGGTTACTGACAGCATGAATATTTGATTGTGATAATGGTTGATGAGAAGTTGCAGGCACTTTTACTTTCGATTTTTTATTAAATAATTTCATGGCGATAATACCTCTCAGATTTTACCAAAGATCATTTCAAGGATACTTGCATCAGAGAGGCCAGTAGCCATTTTTGGCTGACCAGTCTTTTTGTTTAAGTAGAAAGCGGTTGGTACTGCAATGGTATTACTATTGGTACTTTGTTGAGTTGCTTGCACCAAGAATGCCTGATTCTCATCGATAGCTTTTTTGTCCGCTGCTGTAGCGTCTGGTAGGCCAGTTGTGTCTTTGGAAAATGCTTTATTTAATAGACTTGGATCATGTAATGTTGCAGCTGCAAGCTTATATCCATCATCAGACTGTTTTAGCAATACTGTAGGAATCCATTTGATTGAATATCCCTTTTCAACATATTTGCGTGTAGCACGGTAAGCTTCGTGGCAGTTCGGGCAGCGTGGATCATAAAGTACATATAGAGTGTCAGTATCAGATCCTTTACCCTCTTTTGCACCTTTTAGTTTCGCCAGTACTTCAATTGCAGCAGGAGCAGGTTTATTCCATTCTCCTACTATTTCGGCAAAGTCTACTGATACTTGTTCCTGACCTAACGGTGTACCTAAACCACTTGGATTTTCTGGTGTGCCATTTCCGTATTTTTGCTGTGCAGCTTGGAGAATTGGAAGACTGACGCTATCCATAGTGTTTACATCAAATGCGTTACCTGTGATAACGACTTTTTCATCAGGAGTTGTAAAGACAACTTGAGGTGTACCATTAATAACAATCGTCCAAGCAAGTAGATTACCTTGTATTTTATTGACTTCCGAAATCGTGCCTAGACGTGCCATGTTTGTATGCAGTTCTTTACTGTAGTCCTTGCTCTCAGCTGCTACAGCGTGTTGCTGTGTGCTTGTATTTGAGGCTGTGTCAGTTTTTTTAAGAACTAATAAATAGATGATTGCAAATAAGAAAGCAGCTATCAATAATCCAATGATCAAACTTTTAATTGATAATTGGGATTGATTAGTTTGATTCCCAAGTGTTCTATTAGTCATTTTGAAACCTTTTGGTTGGTTTTATAACAAGATTGAAATAATGATAACTCATTTTAAAAAAAACATATATCCGAAAAATAAATATTTCTATGATGAGACTGTAGCAATTTTTACTGAATCTAAATCCTGAGCTGATTCAATTTGTGGGGTGTGGTGATTGAGATATACATCAGGCTGTTTGTATTTGTATCGCTTAAGAGCTTCATTTAGGCCAAGCCATCCGTAGCTGAAGTCTGGAGATACTTTCTTTCTTTTGTAATAGCATTCTGACGTGTAATGAGAGAAAGCTGCCAATTGTTCAACGAAAACACTTGGTCTACCTACGCTTTGAACTAAAGCCCATAAATTTCGGTCATACATACGCAACCAACGTAATTCGCAGGGTGCGATTACACCTAACATTCGTGCTCTATAAACAGTAGCGATCAGAGCTGTTCTGGCATAGGCATGTTGGCTGAAAATTTCTTGAGCTACTGGATGTTTCCAATATTTAGAAACGGTCTTTTCAAGTTTTTTTCGGTTAAATGACTGGTAACTTCTAGGTTTGAGATTTTGAGGGTTGATAAACTTTTTATCAGTGGTTAGTTGCTTGTACGCTACATGCCAAAAATAATCTAAAACTTGATCCTTATTTTTCAAGATCGACTTAAATTCTTTATCAGACATATTTTCATCAGTGGCACATGCTACTGGTAGGAAGATAGCAAATAAATTAATTTCACCGTCTGTTAAATCTTTTGGTGAATTTAATAAATCGCCTAACTGGATGTACATTTCCTTTTCAAATTGCTTTTCATCAAGTAACGGATATACATCATCTTTGGGTGAAGAACCAAAATTCTGTTCATCGTTGAAATCTGCAATAGACTCAATTTCATATTTTCTAAAACCAGATACGAGCTTGTATTCCAGAACAAATTCTCTTGGAGAAAGCATTAATCTGTAAAAGCCTTTATCGTTTGGAACTTTCGATTGAACGAAATATGAAATGTACTTAAGGTGAGGGTAGAGTACGCTTAATTCGAGAATTAACGATTCAAGGTCGTGGTCTTTGACGTAACGAGTGTCAGGAATATCAACAAGATTTTTACTATGTTTGTACCAGACATATCCAATCAGTGCTCCTGCAATCAACATGGATGGAAACAGGTTGTTGATATAGTAAAAATTAAAAGGAATTGCTTTTATATTGACTGTGCAATTCATTAAAGGGTTTAAGTAATGGTTGGGATCTGGATAACACAATTTGCTGATTGTATTGGTTGTAAAATTCAATACTGAAGCATCACTATTGGTGATCTTCTTGATTAATAGCTGCAAATACCAGAATGGAAGTTCAATGATACCAAATAGGGTTCGAGTAATTTTAACTATAGCTACACTGCCATAGTGCCATGCTCCCCAAAAGAAGCCCACAGTGACGAATATAATTGCACCTACGATGATCAATGTATCTGTACTTGAATCTGAGGTTCTGTGATTATGTTGATTCATGGTTTACCTAAACCCTAAGCAATAGAGATATGATTCCAGTCATCTGATGGAGTGACATCATTTTCTGTTTTGGTTTCTTCTAAGTGGATCTGCTGCACAGCAACAATTTCATCTGTATCAAGTTGCTCTGTATAACTATTAATCAGCAAAGCGGTTTGTAGATTTTCGTGGTTAAAGCTTGCACTCATAACAATAGTGTTACGTTTGAATTCTTCATCTCTCATTAGGTCAATGAATAGATTTAGAAAAGATCCACAACCTAATTGGAAAACTTCATTTTCCAATTTTGCTGTGGCAATTGGATCTTTTCGGATCTCCAAAGCTGTAAAGTATTGCGAGATCATGTAGGCCAGATAGTTTGACATTTCATACAGTGCTGACAGACAGTAAATTTCTCTATCCGTCTGCTTGCGTTCAGATAAAAATTTGACCATTACTTCACTATTAAAATTAAGTGTCACTTTATCTTTGCTGCTGCCAAGAAAACCCACGATATTACTAACTGAACTTTTTGTGGGATGAGTGAAAAAGTAATAGATTAGGTGACTGTATAATTTGCCTGCATCAAAATCATTGACTTTTAAAAAGGACAAAAGAAATTCCCTTTGTCTTGTTGGCAATTTGTCTAAACTAACCGAAACTCTTAATCTGTGAAGTTGAGGCATAGCTACACCTCAAGTTAGATTCTTGCCATAAACGCAGCACATTTATACATGCCTCTTGCGTTTGCGAATTCAGGATCTTTTACGATCTGGATGTTGTTGTATTCAAGTTTATTGGTAAGTTGTTCACCTAGTGTGATAGAACCGCCACCAACAAGCAGAACTGCACCTAGATCCTTTCCGTCTCTCACATGCACTTTAACTTTATTGACGATCTGCTCAATAACCTTGTCTTTGGCTTGGGTAATTAGGTCTGATACATCATGGCTCTCTTTACCTATTGATAAAGTGCCAGATTCTAATGCTTTATTTAGTCGCCAATCTGATATGTCTGTTGACATTTTCAACTTTGCTTTAATGTTTTGATTGAGTATAGATTTAAGGGTAATGATCCCAACATCCAGTGTTCCACAACGAGAGGTTTGCATTGTTCCACCTTGAGGATTAATTACGGCAATATCAGTGGTACGTCCACCAATATCAATCACGGCACATCCTCCCTCAAATAAGTCATCATACAGATCGGTTTTTTTCCCTTTATCTGTCATGAGTGCATCAAAGTAGGCACATTGCGCTTCAGATAAAACTATATGTTTAGTGATTGAAATAGGATCTAAATTATTAGACGCTTCATAAAGGTTAAAGACAGATTTATCACGCAGATTAATCATCAGGTTTTTTGTTTTATTATTGATTAATTCAATATTTTTCGTTCCGTCCTGCCCACCATAGAAACGGTTCAAAGGCAGTCCAGTGGCAATTTTAAATTCACGATAGTCCTTGCCGAAAGCCTTATCCAAAGCTTGATATACGAGTGCAATATTGGCCTCACTGACTGGATAATCTTCAGTACGTGTGTCGATATGCTCTGAGCAAAACTCATCAACAGTATATTTATTTCCATTTACGCTGATGATCTTTCTATTTACATCATCAGGATCGCCCATGATAGTTGCGCCAATTGCTACACGGGACGGCATTCTGAATTGAATGGCTAACTCACCATTGTAGATCTTAATTCCATCATGGCCATCATCTACGCCAACAACTAATGTTTTACTCATAAAATTCTCCAATGTCTTAAAATCTTATCTTCTTTTGGGTGTCTTAACTTTCCCAAATAGGAAACACCGAATGTATTGAAATACGAATGAATAGGGGATCTTCCAAATATTCTCGATGCAATAGCAAATAGGTAGTGCAATGATCGCTCCATATAAAATAAAGCTAACTTTATTGAAGAACATTGCACCAAGAACAATGAAAAACAGTACTAAAACGTTGATTTTATAAAGTTGAGGAATGAGCCTTGTCTTACCCCAATCCATATAACTGTTATTTTTTTCTTCCATTAAACTCTCCTATGCTATGCAAGTAGTGCATCAAAACCTGCCTGCGTAATTCTATTTTCAGCAAGTAGTTTATGAGCCTGTACTTCAAAATTAGGTGATGAAAATGCCGTACCAGTTGGCTGATTCATAACTGAGCGTATTTCTTTAACCACACCCGAAAAACCATCATCACTAATTGCTATGTCAAGTAACTTGCTTCTGAAATCTTTGGTCATAAACAATGTTTCTCTTACAGCCATTTGTTTACCATCAATAGTTTCAACCAGACGTTGAGCAATTAAGGCATGAGCTGTAGCGATTGTTTCTGTGAGTTTTCGGTTTTGCTGCTCTTTTGGAACAAGAGCCAAAATACGAGGTAAGATATTTGCCACATCATTACTGTGAACAGTAGAAAGTACGGGGTGGCCTGTTTGTGACAGTTCAATTGCAGCAGAAAATGACTCTTGATCCCGTAATTCACCCACCAACAATAATGCAGGCTTACGTCTCATGGCTTCTCTTACAGCGAGTGCAAAAGAAGAAAAATGCTCTGGTACTTGGCTTTGAGAAATAACCGAATGTCTACTTTGAATCTCGTTGTAACGGAACTCAATTGGTTCTTCGATTGTGATGATGTTGCCTTGAATGTGAGTATCTTCTTCAAGTATGTAGCGGATGAATGAAGAAAGTGTTGTAGATTTTCCCGAACCTGTTTCACCTGCCATGTATACAATCCCAATACGAGGGATACACTTCAGTAGATATTCTAGTTCAACACCAATATCTGAATATTTAGGTGGTTTTGATGGGATCAAGCGCATTACGATCTGGAATGAGGTATTACCCGTGAGATCCATACATGCTGAAATATTACAGCGAAATACAACTTTATTGCGGTCAACAGCAATAACGTTGGTATTACCATTTTCACTATCTTCTGCCACAAATCCTCCTATACCCTCAGAGGAGTTAGGGTCGAACAAGGAGCATGAGTAAGCGAAATTAAGGCCAATGCCTCGTCTGATTGAAGAAAGTGCCTCAGAACCGTTAATTGTTGTGAGGAAACAATCTAATTCGATCCCCTTAATATTCGTATATGTCAGAGCATAGAGCCTGCCATATCTACGAATAAGAATAGGGCGACCAGACAAGGCAAAAATATCACTGGCTTTAAAGTGCTCGGCAATGGTTAAAATTTTTCGTACATCAGTTTCAGATGTAAGTTCAAAATTATCAACACGGATGGTGTCATGCAGAAGCATTTCATAACCATGCTTTTTGAGCACTTTTTCAGGAATCGTAGCTACATTCCCTGACTGATAATAGCTATCAGGAATATCAATTACTTCCTGTTCAGGCAGTTCAGTAGGCATACTATTATCCATACTATTGAGTCTCGATAGCTACAGGGGTATCAGATTCACTTACTGTAGAAGTTTGGACAGGTTGTTTAACTTCTGACCGTGAAACAATCGAAAGAGTATTGGCTTTCCAATACGATGGATCATTAACGAATCGAGGTAACTCGGTAATCTGGAAGTTTGACTGATTAAGCATCAGGGCATTTCCACCACCTGCGAGAGAAATGTTTGTTCTCGCAATTACAGGCATCGTTATTTTGCCGTTCATTCGGAATTGATGGAACTTCAGCATCCCGATAAAAGTTTGATTTAATCGATTAAGTTGATGTGAAAAGATGGCATCAGCTTCTTTGACACCATCCTCTATTCCACGATCCATAGCATTTTGAAATGCTTTCTTTTCCTGTTGGTTCTTCGGTTTAAGTTCGTTCGGTAATGAATCGACTCCCACCTGATAAGACTCAACATTAAAGTTTAAATAGTCTCTCCAGTTTGGTGGTAAATGAGAAAAACGGGCATTCTCTTTAATTTCGTAACGTGTACCCAAGACGGAGAAAGTCCGTGCATTGCCTACATCACTAATATTGTGTGCCTCAACAATGACAGGCGGTACAACAATTGTATTGATCATTAAAGGTTGAAAGTTATAAACCGTATCTAATTTGCGGTCGTTCGCTTTAACAACATTAGAAATTTCTTGAAGACGAGCACGTAGAGCGTTACGGGTTGCAGCTTCTCGTACAATCGTTTGAATTGCTTCAACACGAGCTGTGTTTTCAGCTTGTTTTGCTGAATCTGATTGAGAAACAATAATTGGCGTTTGTTCTAAGTAGAACTGATAATTCGGTAAGTCAGCCATTACGAATCCCCCTTTTAATGATGGATTAATGTGATGGTTTTAGACTGCGAATCAAATTCAACAGTTGCAGCGTTACCTAATTGGAGTGCTGTATCTTTTACAAGATCTGCACCTGTCATTTTGCGTTTATGGAAATTGACAATAGGTAGTTGGCGAATGTTGCCTGCTTCAATGAAACGATAACCAAATCTGTAAGCCACACTTTGAAGTAGGGTTTGTGAATCCCCTACAAAGTCCACAACCAATACATCTTTATTGATGTTTGAATTAGTGATGGCAAGGTTATCTAAGTATTGGCGTTGAGTCAGGGCGTAAGTCTGTTGTTCTGCTACAGCATCCTGAGCAGCTTTACTTAATACACCTAATGGTGATTCAACATCAAATTTTGGTGAGGGTACATAGTAGTAACTCTGACAGCCTGTTAAAGCTAATACTACTGAGAATGTTGAAAAGAGCTTCAACATGGACATTGGTACTTTTTTCATGTGTACACCATTTTTGATTCTATAATTGTTAGCCAAGTGCAACCGAGCATCTTGGTAAGCTAAGTATAAATTCTAAATTTTAAAAAATATATAGTATTAAAAAATAAAAATCTTTGACCTCAAAGTATGGCATATCAAATGCTCATGGTGTTTTCTTCGATACTTTATGACCTCAAAACCATGTCAATTTATTTCAAAAAACTCGAAATTAGGTACGTAACATTGAAATCTTAGGCGTAATAATTACGAAATCTCTGCCATTTATTATTTTTGTATAGCAGAACAATGCAATTAACATTCAATAAAAACCAAAATTTTATTCGTTACTAAATTTTGAGAACAATAAGGGACAATAAAGGACAAATTGAATTTAATTTTAATAAGAAATGAGAATGAAACAATTATACAAATATAAATATTTCTAATAATTATTGATTGATCTCTTAAGTCTCAATTTTATAATCAGTTATTCTGATATTTTAAAAAATAAATTTATTAAAGTAAAAATATAAAAATTTATAAGTTATTCAATTTGAATTTTAATTTTTAAACCAATGCAAATAATAAAAAAGAAAATAATTTTTTTTGCGTAACCGTGATAACAGATGATTCGAGAACAAAGAATACTTTTTTAAAGTAATCTTAGGTATGATTGTGCAAGCAATCGTAGATTAAAAATTGGGTAACGAGCGAGCAGTTGATAAATTGACTGTCTTTTGAGCCTATACCTCTTTTGAAACGATTGATGATTGGGCGCATGATAAGCTCAATTTTTTGAACATTAAGATCACTGGTTGGCTTAAGGTAGAACAAAATATGACCGTAAACTCAGAATATGATATTAAAGCACAAGCGTATCCAAAAAGTATTAAAGGACTCGTTGAACGAGCGCAAAATTATTCAAATAGAACTGCTTTAAGATATACGAACGTTTGGAATAAATTATTAAACAAATACGGCGAAAAAGATAATATTGTCAATAATCCAGAAGCAGCCATAAATAATGTGGTTAATAACCTCATAGCTGAATATTCTAATAATGAGTATAGAGACTCAACCTTTAGGCAGTATCGAGCTGCTGTCATTTACAGATTGAGCGTAATCCTGTTGGAGCAGGGTAGAACAGGAAATAAAATCTTATCTTTGCCCAAAGCAGCACGTTTTTTTGAAAGTTTGAAAAATGTAGAACGTATTAACACAGATCAAAAGCAACCGAAAAGATCCAGTAGCAGCAAACTGAAATATTTTCCTAAAGACCTCTATGAGCATGTTGGGAAGACGCAAAACGAGGTTATAGGATCTAAATTGGGCGTGATGCTTAAGTGCTTTCTTGAAGCTAATATGTTGCTAGGCTTGAGACCTGTAGAGTGGCTAAGTTTAAGATTGGCATGTGATGTAGAAAAGAAGTGCTTATGTTTAGTTGTCGATAATGGCAAGCATTCAAATGGTAGGGCGAATGGTGAAATACGGATACTGGATCTGCTTGAAGACGATCGGGAAAAATTAAAAAGCCAGTTAAGAATAATTCTAGGGTTTAAGAAGCTACTGGACAAAGAACTAGAAAACAAAGCACGAAAGATACTTAGCCAATTAAGCGCAGATACAGGTGAGCAATACAAACTCTATATATCTAGTAGAGAACCTGATGAGTTTTTATATGAATATTATGGTGTGAATAGCCAACGAGCCACCATTAACGAAGATCCCAATAACGGAGATCCCATTAACGGAACAAAGACCACTAACGGTATAAATGGGTCAGAGGCACACGGCGATAATTTGAGTGGTGATTCCATCAACGGAGATCCCATTAACGGAATTAAAACCAAAGACGGAATACATGGTCTAGGTGCGCACGGCGATATTTTGAATAGGTCTTCCGATAACGGAGAGACCATCAACGGAATTAATACTGGAGACGGAATTGCAGGAGACGTAGCCAATCACGGCGCACAAAATAGAACAATAGGTGACGCAGCCATAAATAGCGCACGGCGTTCTGAGCTGCAAGGAGTGACCGCCAACGGTACAGATACCATTAACGGAATTAATCCAGTAGACGGAAGCAATAGCGAAAGCGGAAGAAAATCGCACGGCGAGGACGGTCTAGGAGATACCGACAACGGAATAAATCCAGACAACGGTAAAAATCCAGTAGACGGAAGTAATGGGCAAGTTGATTCCCAACAAAGCGATAAAACTTTCAGCCGATCTGAAACTATCAGTCAATTAGAAACTTTCAGTCAATTAGAAACTTTCAGTCAAAATGAAATAATCAGTCCAGAACTTAAGCAACTAGACACGGCGCACGATGATTCAGTGAATACCGTATCTGGTGGAAATACAGTAGACGGTTTGGATTCCGAGAACGGAAATAACGCCGTCTTGTTCAAGGCATTAAATACAGCAGTGATTGAAAGTTATGTGGATAAGCACGGCGCAATCCAATATGCGTTATGCCAAGCCTATATGGATTCACTCCAAAGCAAGCTTTATCGTATATGTAATGAGTTCTATAAAAATAAAAAGCTAGGCTTGGTTGAGGAAATAGAGGCAAATAAAGCGAACGCAACTATTTACAGCACACGCCATCAAGCCGTAGCTAATCGAAAGAAAGCCAAGTGGAAGCTTGATGAAATTGCTGCATGGTTTGGACATGCAAGTATAGAGACTGCTTCAAGGCATTATGGTAGGGCAGGACGAGCATGGGGGGAGTTGCCTTATTACAGGCCATCTCGTTCAAGTATTGAAATGGTTCGAGTACGTGAGGCGGTATTGGAGCAAAGCAAAACGCCTATGTCGGATCAAGAGTTAATTAATCAAGTTGTGTCTGAAGACTACTTAGATGGTCTTTTATGATTTTTAAAAAATGAATATATGTATTTTTTAAAAATATGATAGATTATTCTTAATCAGTAAATTAACTAGGTAGGAATTCAGGTGAATTTAGAACCCGAACCATTAGTAAGTATTAATGGTGTTCAATTGACAAATGCTCAAACAGTTGCACTCCGTGTGGCAGTCTCTAATTATCTAACTGATTTGCAAGATACTGATCTTGGTGATGATCCGCACGGTAAGGCAGTGACTAAACTTTATTTGGCTAGGCTGCAAGAAGTAATTGAGCTGATGCACGGCGCAAATTAACTTTCATTAATGAAAGTTTTATGTTCAAGGATCAGCTTATGATTAATAGAAATAATCTTTCTGGTGAAATCTCATTTGGTTGCATCATGTGTGATGAATCAGATGATATTGTTGCGATTGCCTTAAAGAATCAAGTTCTTATGGCATGGGCTATAGAGCAGTGAATAACGGCCTTGAATCAAATGCTATTCATTACGATGGTAATTTGAAAGAGATTTATGAGGAGGGTTACGTGTGTGGTCGTAATGCACGGGCTAAACATGGAGAATCAAAATGAATAATATTCTAGATTTTGCAGCCAAAATCCATAAACAATTTTTTATCGGTGGTTTAGTTGTATTTGTTATTTTAGTGATTCTTATGTCATTAAATATAGATATAAACTATTTATTGATTCTGCTCGGACTCATCTTATCTTTCTTTACGGGGGGATTGGTGATTAATAATCTCTATATAAGAAGACTCTGTACACGACAAATTTCATAGGGCCCTTGTCCTATCAGGCTTTTTCTTTCTTAAAATTGCGAGCACTTTCTTAAATTCTTCTTTTTTTCCAAAACCAATCAAACGTAGAATAGCCATTTGAACATAGTCCAAACCGTAGCGAAATAAACTTACTGAAAGTCGTCCATGCTTCTTTATTTTTATCGCTTTTTTTCGATCATGTTGCCATTCACCTGTTAAATAGCACCAACAGAAACCGATAGCTAGCACTGCTATCAATTTCTTGACTCGTCCAGGGTCTGTTAAACGAGTATTTTCAAGATTGAATCCACGTCCTTTGAGACAACTAAATAAGGTTTCGATTTCCCAACGTAATGCATAATCACGAATAGCAGAAGCATTAAACATAGGAGAAACAACAAGTAAAAGTTCCCCATCTTCTAATCGTAGCGCACTAATATACAGTTTCACTCGACCAACCCAAATACGTCGTTTACGACATTCAGTTTGACCAACTTGAAGATGACGAAATAAATCACTAATTTTATGATTCCTGGCTAAGTGATTGGTCACAATAAAGTTTTTTTAACACGTATACAGAAGTTGATGTCATTTTCAATTAACCATGTAAACCATTTCTCACCGATAAATTCTCTGTCTGCGAACACATTCACAATACGGTCTTTACCAAAAATAGAGATAAAGCGTTGAATCAAAGCAATACGCTCTTTTGTATCTGAATTTCCACGTTTATTGAGCAATGTCCAAACAATAGGTATCGCTATTCCACGATAGACGATGGCTAACATCAAGATATTGATATCTCGTTTTCCCCATTTCCAATTGGTTCTATCTAAAGTCAGTTGCACTTTGTCGAATGAAAACATATTGAAAATCAACTGAGAAATTTGACGATAATCAAAATACTGACCTGCAAAGAAGCGTTGTATACGTCGATAAAATGATTGTGGTAAGCACTTGATGGGTAAGGCTTTAGATGCAGAAGAAAGATTACATGTCTGTTTTACAATTAATGCAATCATAATCAGTGTAAAACATTTTACATGTGACTTGTTCCACTTTAGATATTTGTTTAAGATGAGATGTAACTCATTGAAATGTGTCATCATATTCGTCGTCAGAAAACAAGTATTATGCCATTATTTCAATGAGTTATCTTTTTTGTCGTGTACAAAGTGCAAGTTTGTAAAAAAGATGGATTATGCAATTCCGAAAAATAAGGAATGTTGGCATGATGTGGTGAAAATTTTTCGAGTGAGAATAAGATGTCACAAGGACTTTTAGCTGGTAAACGTTTTTTAATCGCTGGTATTGCAAGCAAATTATCAATTGCATATGGTATCGCTGCTGCATTACATCGTGAAGGTGCGGAGCTTGCGTTTACTTATCCAAATGAAAAGTTGAAAAAACGTGTTGATGATTTTGCAGCACAGTTTGGTTCAAGCTTAGTTTTCCCTTGTGATGTAGCTGTTGATGCAGAAATTGATGGTGCATTTGCTGAGTTAGCAAAACATTGGGACGGTTTAGATGGTGTTGTGCATTCAATTAGTTTTGCACCAGCACATACATTAGATGGTGACTTCACAGATGTGACAGATCGTGATGGTTTCAAAATCGCACATGACATTAGCGCGTATAGCTTTGTTGCGATGGCGCGTGCTGCAAAACCTTTATTACAAGCACGTCAGGGTTGTTTATTGACTTTGACTTATCAAGGTTCTGAGCGTGTGATGCCAAACTATAACGTGATGGGGATGGCTAAAGCATCTTTAGAAGCGGGTGTTCGTTATTTAGCGCTAAGCTTGGGTAAAGAGGGGATTCGTGTGAATGCGATCTCTGCGGGTCCAATCCGTACATTGGCAGCTTCTGGTATCAAATCATTCCGCAAAATGTTGGATGCCAATGAAAAAATTGCTCCATTACAACGTAATGTAACGATTGAAGAAGTGGGTAATGCAGCGTTATTCCTTTGTTCACCGTGGGCTTCAGGTATTACGGGTGAAATCCTTTATGTTGATGGTGGTTTCAATACTGTCGGTATGAGCCAAAGCATGATGGATGATGAATAATTAGATTAATCTAAATTATTGAATAAAGCCGCTTTATAGCGGCTTTTGTTTTTTAAGGAGGGTGGGTTCTTTAAAAGTATAACGCCCGCAACAAGGGAAAAATTGAAGCGCAGCTGAAATTTTGTCCCTGTGCTTGCGCTTGTTAAATATTCTCTGCTACGGGCGAGAATATAGCTCGCGTACCATCCTCATGATCAAAAACATGACCACCAGCTCTCTTGACTCGCAACTCTTCCAAACCTTTATCTATCTCTTCGATCTTATCTGGATTCGATTTATAAAGTGTTTTCTTAATCTTCTCTAGAGTTGCGTAAATAATGTCAGACATTAAATCCAGATGTTCATTTATGCCTGATAGTAAATTTACAGATATCTGTGATAGATCATTGTTATTAATATAATTAAGATGCAGCCCTCTCATATCGAATCTTACTGGGACGAAAGAAAGAACGTCTTCCTTTTGCTTATCTATATAGTCAATGCTATGAGCCCCTAGCTTATGCCTGATATCACGGATTTCAAGCTTCTCTAGTCTATCTCGGAAAGCAGACTGCTCTGAAAGTTGGCAAAGTTTACAAATAGTAAAAACCGCTTCTTGCTGGATGTATGTTGAATTCAAAGCCCCATACAATCTGAGGTACTTCTCGCCGACTTCGTTGTACCTCGAAACACCTTCCATGCCGAATCTTAAAAAATGATCAAGCGATAAGGAAGTATCACCGATAAGATCCATTCCTGAGCATAGAAAACTCCAATCTTTGCCGTCATTCAATTTCAGTGATCGCTTTGCATAGCAAGGGAACGACTCTTCTTCCCTTGGACCCTTGGCAAGTCGCCCATTAATAAGGTTACGCTCTGTACACGACAAATTTCATAGGGCCCTTGTCCTATCAGGCTTTTTCTTTCTTAAAATTGCGAGCACTTTCTTAAATTCTTCTTTTTTTCCAAAACCAATCAAACGTAGAATAGCCATTTGAACATAGTCCAAACCGTAGCGAAATAAACTTACTGAAAGTCGTCCATGCTTCTTTATTTTTATCGCTTTTTTTCGATCATGTTGCCATTCACCTGTTAAATAGCACCAACAGAAACCGATAGCTAGCACTGCTATCAATTTCTTGACTCGTCCAGGGTCTGTTAAACGAGTATTTTCAAGATTGAATCCACGTCCTTTGAGACAACTAAATAAGGTTTCGATTTCCCAGCGTAATGCATAATCACGAATAGCAGAAGCATTAAACATAGGAGAAACAACAAGTAAAAGTTCCCCATCTTCTAATCGTAGCGCACTAATATACAGTTTCACTCGACCAACCCAAATACGTCGTTTACGACATTCAGTTTGACCAACTTGAAGATGACGAAATAAATCACTAATTTTATGATTCCTGGCTAAGTGATTGGTCACAATAAAGTTTTTTTAACACGTATACAGAAGTTGATGTCATTTTCAATTAACCATGTAAACCATTTCTCACCGATAAATTCTCTGTCTGCGAACACATTCACAATACGGTCTTTACCAAAAATAGAGATAAAGCGTTGAATCAAAGCAATACGCTCTTTTGTATCTGAATTTCCACGTTTATTGAGCAATGTCCAAACAATAGGTATCGCTATTCCACGATAGACGATGGCTAACATCAAGATATTGATATCTCGTTTTCCCCATTTCCAATTGGTTCTATCTAAAGTCAGTTGCACTTTGTCGAATGAAAACATATTGAAAATCAACTGAGAAATTTGACGATAATCAAAATACTGACCTGCAAAGAAGCGTTGTATACGTCGATAAAATGATTGTGGTAAGCACTTGATGGGTAAGGCTTTAGATGCAGAAGAAAGATTACATGTCTGTTTTACAATTAATGCAATCATAATCAGTGTAAAACATTTTACATGTGACTTGTTCCACTTTAGATATTTGTTTAAGATGAGATGTAACTCATTGAAATGTGTCATCATATTCGTCGTCAGAAAACAAGTATTATGCCATTATTTCAATGAGTTATCTTTTTTTGTCGTGTACAAAGATAAGAAGATTAAAAAAAATAAGTAGTGAATGACGCACGTATCAATCATTCCGATGATGGATTTTTACCGTCTTCGGAAATCATGTATGACGCAGCCAGACACGGCGCATTGAAATCAGTTATTACCGATAACTGTTATTTATACCGATCATGGTATTAATTCAGATAATGGATTTAGACCGATAACGGAATAAATGTTTACGCCGTTGGTATTTCGGCAATTGTCATTTGATAATAAGGCAAAGTAAATTTTATGAAAACTAATAGATATGAACTTTTCAATACAATTTACACGGCGCACGGCTCAATACCGTTAGTGGTTGTTATCGGCATTAGTTGGATATAGGTCAGTGGCTTAATTCCGTAAGTGGGATGGATACAGTTAGCGGAATATTTACCGTCTACGGAATGAAACGCTTTCTTAAATGAAATTTTAAATGAGCAATCAAATGAGTGAATTAACACCCAAAGAAGCAAAAGCAGTTGTGGAAAATGCTCCTGCGTTTATTAAAGATGCTATAGATCAAACAGAAACTATGTACTGTCCTAGAACTGGTATGTATGCAATCAGAGGGCAGCACTTCGCAACCATGCAATACGAGCAGGGGGAGGATTCATTTGTCACCACATTGAATTATTACAGTAGTTTTTATGATGAATATATCTATTTGGCTGCGTTAAAGTCTCTTTATGAGTAAGCTGAATGACTTCAACTAGAATTATACGCACGGCGTATTATATTGCGCTCTCCAGAGCAGTCTAATTCCGTAAGTGGTACTAATCCAGTTAACGGATTATTACGCCGTGAATGGAATTGCTAATTTTGTCAATTGAATAATTTAAAAAAAACTATTAACTTTAAAAAAAAGATATTGCTAACTTTTAAAAATACTAAGACAATGTACTCACTAGATACTGTCACTTGAAGTGCAGTAATAAACAAGCCTCAGTCTTGATGACGAGATGATAAAGATGAATGAGTTAGAAGAAAAAGACTCGGAAATGTCGCAACCGACATTTGACCGATATAGTACGTGGGGTAATCCCCATAATCCTAATAATGTTGACTTCGCAACATTAGTTTTCTATTCGTCAATTCTTGATGTTCTATTGAATGTTTTTCTCGTAGTCATTGTGCTTTTAGTGCTTGTCATTGTTGGACTTGTGATTTTTATCTTCATCAATCCTGATTTCGTAAGATTCATTTTTGATGATGGTTCATCAGTTCCCTGCATATACAACCCACTGACAAAAAAATTTACCCAATAGGGCTTTGATTATGACTGAACCAAATCAACCAAAACATTCAAGTCCTAAAGCTCCAAAAACCATAGACAGCCGTCTTGCTGAACGTGATGCAACGATCAAGGAAATTTCTGACCGTGTATCTAAGCAAAGGCTCTGGTTGGCTGCGTGCTTTGTTGTAATTCCTGCATTGGTAGTAGCTTTAGTTCTGCTAATTGTCATGCTTTCTAAAATGCCAAAAGCGGAAGCATTTCAGACAATTGACAATAGTGTCATCTGTAAGATCAATCCTAACGACAACCCTGCATTTACCAATACCAATATTGCAGAGTTTGCTAAAGAAGCTGTTCTTAATGCTTACTCAATCGATTATAAAAATGCGGATATTTCAACGACTGACGTATTGCGCCGTTACTTCACTGATAAAGGTCGGTCAAGCTTTATCACAACATTAAGACAGTCTGGATTGATTGACCAAATCAAACAGAACTATCTCGTCTTACAGACATCTGCGTTACAAACACCAGAAGTTACCAATGACAAAGGTATCGACAATTTCGGAAACCGCTTTTGGATCGTTCAAGTTCCTATTCGTATGGACTATTTTAACGGCAAAAACTCACCTGCTGACTCTAGAACGTATGTCGCTGAAATTCGAGTTGAAGTCACTCAACGTGATGTATTCAACCCGAAAGGTATTGGCGTGAGCAGCATTATTCTTAGAACTAAATAGGTGGTGGCAATGATGCAACAACTTAAGTTTAAAACTCTTGCAGTTTGTATTGGTCTGATGATCGGGTCTTCTGCATACGCAGCTGATCCTGTGGCCAATCAACAAAATGCTCAAGGGCAACAACAGGGGCAGAACTTGGCTGCTCCTGCTCAGACTCAGACGCAGCCACCCCAACAGCAAGGTCAACCGCAGCAGCAACAAGCTCGTAATGACTATGTTGGACAAGCTCCACCAACAACCATCGATTTAGGAAGTGCTCAATCATTTGGTTCGTCTTTCCCACCTCCTATGAATGTGAATCGTTCTAAAGAGGAAATTGTTGCTGAAGCACTTGGTATGGCGTTGAGTCCACAACAAGTAAAGAATTTGAAAGATCTGTTCTTGCAGCAAGAACGGGATGCGTCTACGCCGTATTCATACACGGCGAGACCAATCGTGCGCTCATTGCCAGTAGATCTTAGTCCTGCTACGCAGCCACCTGTAGTAAGACTATCGAAAGGTATGCTTTCAAGCATTGTATTTAGTGATTTGTCTGGAAATCCGTGGGAAATAGATCATGTATCTTTTAACCATGATCTATTTTCAGATAATCCACCAGACAAGCCTAAACAGGATGAATCAGGTAATTATAAAGGTACAAACATCCTCTCAATTGAACCTCTCACAGCAACGGCGTATGGCAATGTGACTGTGACTTTAAAAGGTTTATCTACGCCAGTTATTTTTATTCTTTCAACAGGACAGAATGAAGTTGATATGCGTATTGACGCACGATTATCTGGCCGTAGTCCGACAGCGGTAAATTCGGCACTCAGAGCGAATCTAAACTCACTTTCGGGTGGAGTAATGGCAAACATTGATAGTCAGACATTAATGTTCTTGGATGGTACACCGCCACCAGAAGCAGAACGTGTACGGACTACAGATCCGTCACTGGAGGCATGGAACTACAACGGTCAGTACATCGTGCGTACCAGAGATACAGTTTTATACCCAAGCTATAAAACGACAGCACGTTCGACATCTGGTATGGGAATCTTCATATATCCCGATCCGATTAATCAAATTACAGTTAGCCGAAATAATGGCACTGCAACAATATTTTTGAATAATTAAGGTGCTCTATGACTCAAGATAATCAAAACTCTCAGTCAGTACCTAGCAATCAAAATATTGATGTAGGACAAACTGACCAAAATAACGGCGTTGATCTAGTTCAGACTGAACTAGATCAGAATTCGCAAGTTAATTCGGATGGTATCAACGATACATATAACCCTAATGACATTCGCCCTAATGATGCCGATGAGCGCATCAATATGAAGTTTGGTGAAAAGTTCATGAAGAACTGGAACGAGAATGGAATTTTTCGTTTCATGGTTATTATCGGTACGTTTATCGCAATTGTTTTGTTCATTGGTATTTTTAAGCTGTTCTTTGCAGGATCAAAAACACCAGACCAGATTGATGCTTCTAAGACTAAATTCGATGCGCCTGAAACAAACGTAGGGCAGGCAGAAGAAGTTACGCCAGAACAGTACCAATATATTCGTCAACAAGAGGCGATTCTGGCTCAGCAAGCGCAACAACGTGGGGAGAGTTTCACTCCTCGTAACTTGGTGATTCGTCAATCCAACGGTCAAGGTCAGGCAGTATTGCCTGCTACCAATAACGCAGCGAATGGCGTTACGTCAGGGCAGGTAAACGGTACGTTATTTAATTCAACTCAAAACCTGTCATATAGCGGTAACACGGCGCAAGGGCAGCAAGTACCTGCCAATGGTCAGGCTGCACAAGGTCAGGTTCAACAGGCGCAATATTCGCAGCAACCGCAATATGTCCAATTAGCTCCTGATTATGCAAGTCCTGCTGCTCAGCAATACGTGCAGAACAATAATGAATTTGCATCTTGGTATGACCAAGAATCACAAAGACAGATTTCTGAGAATGAAAAATCAGAAACAACTCTGTATGGATTTGTTGAAAAGCAGATCAAGCGTCTTTCTGGTGAAGATCAGAAAAACGGCGGTAATAAACGCACAGGTTACGCCGTATCGACTTATGCAGTTGAAAACCCTAATTCCGTAAATGGTACTAATACAGGTAATGGACAAATTACAGGTAACGGTAATCAAGGTAACGGATCTAACCTTAATTATGGTGGGGCAAATTCCGCAAACGGTACTAATACAGGTAACGGAAAGAAAATCCTCATACCCGCAGGTACAAGAGTTACTGCACGATTATTAAATGACGTGAATACCGATGACGGTGATCAAGTGTTTTCCGAGATTATGACGGGGAAACTTAAAGGCCGTAAAGTTATTGGCAATGTCAGAAAAACACAAGACAACATTCAGTTTACTTTAAGCCGTGTCTTATCTGACGGCGTTAAACCTGAATTTTCTATTGATGCTACTGCACAAACGCTACAAGGCTCTTTCGGTATGGCGACCTATATAGATCGTCACATTCTCAAGAACTCAACGGCCATGATTGCAAGTAGTGCTGCAAAGGGCTATGGCAACGCATACCGTGACTATCTGGGTAATACCACATACACCAATGGTGCTGTGATAGTAAATCAGGAAGAACCAAGTAACAAGCGCATCATGGGTAACGTGGTTGGTCAACTTGGTGAAGATTTCGGATCTAAGATCGACAGTATCTACGGCAATAAGCCGACTACATTTAGAACGCCAGTAGGCACTGTGTTCTACATCTTCATCAATAAAGACATTACAGAATAAAAGCATTTGGAGTTTTTGATATGAGTCAGAATCAAGATTTAGACCACGATATTGATGATTATTCTTATGAATCATCTACACATGCGCCTGAAACTGGTAAATCCAATAAAGAGAAATACATCATTATTGGTGCTGTGGTGGTCGGATTATTACTTGTTGTTTTCTTATTCATGGGTAAGAAAGGTGGTAATAAGCAAGTTGCTCAGGAAGTTCCAGTAGAGACAGCAGCAGCTCCTCAAGTAGCACCGTCAGTGCCGAATGGTGCGCCGATGGCTGATCCAAATATGGCAGCAGCAGGAGGTTTCCAGAATATGCCTGCGCCGTATCAGGAAACTCAAATGATGGATGTTCCTGTAACTATGCCAAAACAGACTCAACCTGTTTCTGGTGATGTGACAATCAAGAATAGCAATGGACAAGACGTACCTGCATATAGCTACGAGGGTCAACAGTTAATTAGCCAGTTCAATGCAGCGAACAATTTACCTCCAGTGTATGTTCCGAATACACCTGCACCTGTTAATCCGAACAGCCCACAAGGACAGATGCAACAACAGGCTGCTATGACAAATCAAGAACTGATTCAGGCTCAAACTGAAAATACTCAATTACGTGCACAGTTAAACAGTATGCGTGATGTGGTTCAGCGTCAGCACATCACTATCGGTCAACTTCAATTGTTAATCAAAAATACCCGTGCGAATCAAGGTGCGAACGTTGTAACGCTACGTGAAACTAAAAAAGGTGTTGCAGTAGGCAAAGCCATTCCTGCCAATCAGGAAGTGATTGCGACTGTGGGCAATCGTGTATGGCTCACTGATGGACGAAATACAAGTTCTTATGCTGTAGGAGATCGCTTACCAACAGGCTACCGAGTTCTTGATGTAAATGAGCAATCTGGTGAAGTTTCGTTCACTAAATAGTGATCAAGGAGTCGGAGCATGGAATTTGTTGAGGTATTACAGAACTCAGGAACGTTAATCGTTGCTACGACAACAGTTGTTCGTTACGCATGTATTTTATTTGGATTCATTATCTTTGTAAGAGCAGTTTTCGACTTCGTTGGTGTAGTAGATCCAGTCAATGCAAGTCGATATTTAACGCAAATCCGCCGTCCATCTGCGATGGGTGTTTTTGTAAAAATGATCATCGCAGTGATCATGGCGCAATTGGGTTTAAATCTCCAATTAGTCGATGTGATGGGAAGCTTTATGAGTGATACGACACCTGCTGCGGTCACTTATTACGACTATTCACAAAATGTTGGAAATTCTTATACAGCTGAACTGAATCTTACAGTTTTGGTTCTAATCGGTGTGTGTCAGCTAGTTGGACTACTGGCACTAATGAAAGGTCTATTTATCTGGAGAGACAATAGTGATGGCATTGGTAAATCAAGTAATGCACAAGGCTTTGTCTATCTCATAGGAGGAATGCTCGCATACAAAATAGAAGAAGTTCATGCTTTAGCAGCAACAATTTTTGGGCTTGATTTTTTTAAAATCATCGGGCTTACCTAAAAACTTTTTAATAACTGTCTAAGTTGGTCGATCCACTTGGATAATAAATCTAAATCATTGATTTTTCACAGAAAAATCTAAAAAGGAAAAGTGAGGCGAAAAATGTCTTTAAATATCAATAGCTTACAGCAATCAACTAGCAACGCCTATTTAAAAGCAGGGGTGTTCTTAACAATGTGTGGTATGGCAGCTGCTTCTTATGCTGACACAACAGCACTTGAGGGCGGTTCTAAACGTGGTGCAGCTGCGGCAGGTGAATCAATCGGTGACATTAAAGACCGTGCAACTGGTGGCCTAAATGATGCAATGGCATTTGGTCAGTTAGCTATGATCTTCGTTGGATTCGTATTGTTTGTTTTAGCAATTCTTGATTTTACCAAAATTGGAAAACCTGGTAGTGATGCGACAGCTCCTAAAGCAATTGGTAAATTGGCTGTAGGTGTGGTCTTGGCAGGATCAGGATACTTCTTCTTCTCTGGTGCGAACTCAGCAGCAGGCAACGTCTAACTGACGTAAATGGGATAATAGACTTCTATTATCCCATTACCTTAAGAAAAGGAAATGAGAATGAAAGATGGTGGTGTTTCAAAAAGTATGCTGAAACAAAGCAGGTTGAATTTTGATAAAATAGAGAAATGCGAATAACTCTAGAAATCAAATGTCCAACCTGCCTCAGTGACAGTATAAAGAAAAATGGCATCAAAGTAGATGGGAAACAAAACTATCAGTGCAAAGACTGTAAACGTCAGTTTATTGGTGACCATGCTCTGAGCTATCTAGGATGTAATTCAGGCATTACTCGAAAAATATTACAGTTGATGGTCAGAGGTAGTGGTATACGAGATATCGCTGAAGTTGAGCGAATCAGTATCGGTAAAGTTTTACGTACTTTAACCGAATCGACCTACCAAATTCAGCCTAAACAAAGTCATTATGAGTCTCTTGAAGTTGATGAGTTTTGGACTTTTGTGGGAAATAAAAATAATAAACAATGGCTTATTTACGCCTACCATCGAGAAACAGGTGAGATTGTTGCTTATGTTTGGGGTAAAAGAGACTTAGCTACAGTTCAACGATTGAAAACAAAGCTTAAACAATTAGGTATTCACTACACCCGAATTGCAAGTGATCATTGGGACAGTTTCATAACTGCTTTTAAAAACTGCAAGCAAAGTATTGGTAAATTTTTTACTGTAGGTATTGAAGGTAATAATTGCAAAATAAGGCATCGAATTAGGCGTGGTTTTAGAAGGAGTTGTAATTTTTCAAAAAAGATTGAAAACCATTTTAAAGCTTTCGACTTAACCTTTTTTTACATCAATAATGGCTTCATTTAATGTCAGCATACTTTTTGAAACACCACCTGAAAGATTTGCAAATGGATACAATCTCAGATGCAGAAAAATACCTGCATGTAGTTGATTCAAATATTTCTGTTCCCTTTTTTGCTAAGCATGATCATCGTTGCTATTTCTGTGATTTTCACGATTTAAAGTTTCTGGAAATTCACCATCTTGACGGAAATCACAGTAATAATAATGAATCCAATTTAGTGCCTGCCTGCACCCTATGCCATAGAGTCCATCATTTGTCATGGTGTCTCTCTGATAAGGCAGCTTCACTAGGTATTTGTCATGATCTTAATCAGATTCAGGTGAATCACATTGTTAGATTTATGATCGTATTAGCTCATCATCCTGACAAAGCCATTAATGTTTACTTTAAGTCTGGTGGTCTCTTTGCTTCGCTTATTGATAATCTAGCCATGCAATTTTCACGTCCGAACATCGATCTGGAACAGGTGCGAAATAGCATATTTACCGAATTCCCTGAAGCTGAAAAGGATGTTAAAGAGGCATTGATTGATGATCGTATTAATGCTGCTTACATTCGCCAGTCGCTTGCCTCAAATGATGGATTAGAACGTCTGATTAATGCGCTTAAGCTAATAAAAGGTAAGGGTGGACAGATTAAGCAAGGATCACTTTTTCCTTTTTTATTACTATTTAATGAAAATATTTTTAATCAGGATCAAATTCAGTATTACTTATCATTAGATGAGTTTAATTCTAATAAATGGACTCAGATTTATGAGCAAAAATTGCTTTCAAATTTGAGTAAGTGAGGTCTTATGTTCGATGAATATTTACAACCTTATTTATATAAGTCGGTTAGAAATTTAAATCATTCTTCACAGTTTGATTTTTTAAACGAATTAAATCAATTAAACGTTTCAGTTAATCCAGAACTTAATAACATATATCAAGAATTCGGAAGTTTTTATGAGTCAAGTCTGGAGCTATCGAATCAATATGAGCCATTATTTCTATCGACATTTTCAAACTATATTATTGACTCCTTAGCAAATACTGATTTGCCTTTACTTGTACCGTTTGAGGCGTTGACTGAAGAACAGCAAAGTCAGATCTATGATGTTAAGCCTGCCATGTTAAATGTCATAAAAGTAACTGATCAGCCTCTTAGCTCCAGAGCAATTAAACGTCTTGCTTTACTTGGAATGAATACGAATTTACCGATCATTTGTTCTGACCAAGAAATTTGTATGTTCAATAAGCTTGAACTGACTTATGAATTAATTCACCAATTTGATTGTTGGACTTTCAAATTCAATATGGTGAATCACACACGTAACTCTCTCTCTATTTTTGATAGAGATCACATGCAGAGATTGAACCACATTGCCAATGATTTACTTGGTGTGGATCTAGGTATTTTTTCTTTCCTTTTTAACCAAAAAGTAAGAGGGGATTTTGCAAAACGCTTAGATAATATTGAGGATATTGAGATTGCTGTCCATTCTAGTGAGTTGGCAGACGATTCAGGTGATCTATTTTTTCATGTTGGTTATCAGGCTAACTCATTCAAATCTCAATTTTTCAAATTACTGGATCAGGATCTATTGGCTTCGCCATTTTATTTAAAACAGTATATTGATACCAAGCAAGATTATAAGGTGCTCGACTTTAAGCAGAAATCAAACAATATTATGTCATTCCTATTATTGTATTTTGCTTTATATCAAAAGGATGCTCTTAATGACATTAATCAATTATTTCATTCTAATTCGGACGTGAACAATCAGACTATTTTAAACAAGATTTTTTCTTGTTTTGAAAATCGTTCCTTGTCTTCTCAACCGTTTTCAATCTCTTAATATCTTAATAAAGGTTAAATTATGGGAAATGCTAAACAAAAAACAGATACTAGACGTACTGTTAAAACTAATAAAGCAAATGCTAAACCGCCTGTTGCTAAACCTTATAAGCCAAATGCCACGATTTCAGCAGTTGAATTGGTACTGGTCTGGCTCGCAAAAATGTTTAAGGCCTCAGCTGAAGACTATTGTGAAATTGAAACAGTGGATGGTCACTATAATTTAGTACTGCAAAATGGTGCTTTAGTTACCTTATTGCGATATGACGGGATCAGATCCACTATTGATTATAACGAAGTATTTCTTGGCCAGATTGATCGGTTGAATAGCTACCTGCGAAATCCTTTTAAAACCGTTGGCCATAAGCTGATGTGGGTTTTCAGACGTGATCTGGACGGTAATGCAGGTATTGATCGTATTATCGAGATCCAAAAGAAAACGGCAAGTACGTTAGGTTTGAACTTGAATTCATTTATTGATGAAAACAAGGCCATTTATGAACCTTATCTATATGATGAACAAAGCTATATTGCCGTCATCACTCATCCTCGATTACTTGATGCAGCTGAAATTAAAAATGATCATAAACGCATTGCTGACTTAGCTAAACGTTATGAAATCGGCACAATGAAAGATGCACAAAATCTGTTGCACGGGTTGCCTGCACTAAAGGCGATTCATGATACTTTTGTTCAGGGTATTATCAACGAGCTTGAACATTCTGACTTTAAAGGGGTGGTAGAAAAACTGGATGTTAGTGGTGCTATCACATCGATTGGTCGCATGATGAACCCTCGCTATTTTGATCCAAACTATAAACCATTCATTCCTAATTCTGGAATGCCTATCCCTTTGCGTTGGAAATCTCGTCCGAGTCCTAATGACTATTCAGAAGTGCTTTATCCAAAGATTTCAGATCAGCTGATGATCCAAACAATTACGCCATTGGATAGTAAGGATAAGGCAGGTGACATCACTGCGCCAAAAGGATCTGTTGAAGTTGGAGATCTGGTTTATGCCCCTATTCCATTAAGTGTGCCACCATCACCAAGCTTTTCGGGTATGTCATCGATAATGCCAACATTTGCTGATTTCTTTGATCGTATGAATCAGCAGACGACTGAATTAAGTGATGGATCAGTACGGGCTATTCCTTATGCCGTTTCATTCATGCTTTCTGGTGATGGTATGGCCAGTATTGGCCTGAAACGGGCATTGGCTTCAGTAGTTGCATGGCAAGGTGCAGACAATGCTCAATTAAAGTCAGCAGGTGATGCCCTACAGCGTTATGCGGACTTTGGCGGTACTGTGGTCGGTTTACAGGTCTCTGCGATGACTTGGGATGAAAAGACTGAAAAAGGGTTAGAACGATTACAAATTCGAAAATCTAAGTTATGGCGTGCATTACAAAACTGGGGTCATGCTGCTCCACTGGAGCGCACTGGAGATGTCGTTCAAGCCTATCTTACTCATTTCCCTTTAGGCTTTAATCATCATGCACCTCTAGCAGCTGCTCCGTTACCAGACGCATTGCACCTACTTCCATTGGATCGTCCTGCATCACCATTCAAAAAGGGCACAATGGTTCAAAGAACACCTTGCGGAAAAATGGTGAAGTTAGAGCACTTCTCCGATGAACTTGCCTATAACTACACGATTATCATTGGTTCAATGGGTTCGGGTAAGTCGATGCAGATGAACAATGAATTATTTGAATCTGTTCTTGCAGCTGGCCTAGATCGTATCCCGTATATTTTTATTACAGACGTTGGGATGACTTCATCAGGCCTAGTCTTTGGTATTCAAAATGCTTTGGATACTTCTCGGAAAAATCTGTGTGTGTATCGCAGGATCTCACGTACCAAACGGGATGCTATTAATCCGCTAGAAACGGCTGTTGGTTTACAACATCCATTGTCAAATGAATTCGCAGAAATGAAATCCTTTCTGGTGACACTTGTTACCCCATCGGAACTCGATAGACCAGAAGCGGAAGTATCAAACGTAATTTCATTGATCCTGAAAGAAACATTTGATTTCTTTGCAACAGATAATGACCAAGCTCAACCTAAGCTATATCAAATTGGCCAGAGTACAGAACTTGATTTTCTGTTGAGAGAACTTCGGATCAACATTGATGTGAGTAAGCAATTAAGATTGCATGATCTGGCATTACTGTGTCATCAACGTGCAGAATCGATTTTAGAGCGTGATACGGCTAGTCAACAGCGCAAAAATAAGCTTTATCGTGCCAGAAACTTGGCTCACCGCTATGCTATGCCTATTCTCGCTGACTGTATTGCAGTGACTAAGTTTGATACGGTAAAACGTATTTATGGCAACTATAAATTAAGCAACGGTGATTACATCTTGGATGCGATTGCCCGTGCCATGTCTCAAGTGGCAATTGATTATCCAAACTTCAATAACTATACCGAATTCGATATTTCTGATGCCCGTATTGCTTCAGTGGATCTTCAGGATGTGATTGTGAAAAACAATCCAAAGAATAACTCGTTATTCTTCCAGATCATTCGCATGTTCTATAAAAAACGTATTGCATATTCAGAAGAAGACTTACAACGTGGTGAGATCCCTGATACCTATCTCGAATATTATTCAAGACTGGTTGCCGAGTTAAAAGTTGACCGTAAATATATGGTATTTGATGAGATGCACAACATTAAGTCAGACCAGACCATGCTTGCGGAATTGGAGCGAGACAGCCGTGAAGCCCGTAAATGGGGTATTGCCTATTACTTAAGCTCACAATACATCAGTGACTTTGGTTTACTGGTGAAAGCTGCCCGTAGATTTGTTGTTTGTTCATCGGGTTCACCTGAAGAACGAAAAGAAATTGTTCAGGCCTTATCCCTTACACCTGCTCAAGTCAGTCGTTTGACAACCGCTGTAGGCCTACGTCCAACAGGTATGACTTATTTATCAAAAGTCATCAATAAGCAGGGCAATGAATTTGTTCAGTTCCTCACTTCAATGGTTGGTTCAAAACGCCTGTGGTTATTAACCACAGATCCAGATGACCAAGCGGTACGCAGCATACTTCGTAAACGCTATGACTTGGATACAGTCATCAATATGTTGGCCATGATTCACCCTAGAGGTGTTAAATCAATTATTCAGGTCAAAAAGGAGGAACGTGCTTTAGAACTCGCCAGTAGCTCAATGAGCATTGATCAGCAGCAAGCAGCAGTTGAATCGGTTTATAACGAATTGGCTGATGATATTGTAAATACCTATAACTATATCAATAGTCGTAGTGTGGCTTAAGTTGGTACTCACAGAGAACTTCCATTTAAATTAGGAAGTTCTCTTTTTTTATAAGAAAAAGGAAAAGTTGAAAGATGGTTGCGCCTAGACACGATGGAACTACAAATCAATTTGAACCGAAAGATTTGCGTGTAGATACCCGTGATATATTTCAGAAAATGCACCAAGCATTGCTGAAATCTGATGGGTCTCAGTTATTTGCCATAATTATTTCTTCGCTTGCCGTATTAACAATTTTCTTTCCCTTTTTCCTAATTCTTTTAACGCCAATCGCCTTACTAATGATCCGTTTGTACTTAGTACCTAAAAAACGGTTTCACAATATGCCATATCGAGTGCCTAAACATGCCAAGATCCCTGACGGATCTTTTGATGCTCTGGCCAGAAAGGTTTCCTTGTGGAAAAATCCTGAGAAAGCATGGGGAGATGGTACATATTACTATGGTGTTGACCGCATCACAGGACAACAGGTTTGGAAAACAGACAGTGATGAAAGAACCCATGACCTCCTCATTGGTACAACGGGTGCAGGTAAGACTGAAACGATTAAAATGATCCTGACCAATCCATTGCTGCAAAATAGTGGATTTATCATTTCTGATGCAAAGGGTACAACGGATCTAGTCGCCGAATTAATGTATTTGACTGCTCGTTTTATGCGTCAAGACGATATGTTGGTGACTAACTTTATTACCGCAGGGCGAGACTTGCTTGAGAAGCAAGAAGATAAGCTCAGTAACACATTTAACCTGATGTCATACACCAGTGCAGCCATGCTAAGTGAACAGTTGGTGTACCTACTGGATGACTCTGGTGGTTCAGGTGGTGATATGTGGAAAGGCCGTACAATTATGTACCTGACTGCATTAACCAATATTCTGACATTTCTTAGAGATCGTGGCCTATTATTACTTCAGCCAAAAACTTACGTTGAATATCAGGAACTCAACTTAATTATCCGTGTGGCCTACGGAGAGGATTTTGAAAAATATTATAAAATCTTTGGTGAAAAATACATCACAGCTGTAAGTCCATTACGTGCCTATCTTGGCTCTTTGGCAGGTTTTGATGAAAGCAGAATGTACAAACAGGATGCAAAAACCAATGAACAGCACGGCTATGTAATTATGAGTTTTACCCGTGCAATCAGTGATCTGTCATTTAACTTTGGTCATATCTATGGTGATAAAGCCTCAGAAATTGATATGTTCGATGTGGTATTGAACAGACGTTGTTTGCTGATTGTTTTACCTGCTCTACAAAATGCTCCAGATACGATCAAAATGCTTGGAAAACTCTGTGTCGGATCATTGAAGCAAATGATGGCAGGGGCATTGGGTAACAAGATTGATGGTGTGGTACGAAATGTTATTGAATCGAAAGTCACAGCCTCCAAGACTTGCTATAAAGTTGTTCTGGATGAAGTAGGCTACCAAATTGTGGCAGGTCTTTCGGTAATTCCTGCTCAAGCTCGTGGCCTATCTTTCAGTATGACCTTTTCCGCACAAGACGTTTCGGACATTTTACGTGCAGATGAAAAAGAGGGTGAGGCAATTATTGCCAATACCAATACAAAAACTATCGGTCGTATTAACTCTGGTGAACAAGGCCAAACTTATACCCGTGTTAAAGGGATTGTAAGTGATACCAATCAGGCCACGATTCAGGGCTACAATGTTGAGACAAGTGAACTATTTGGTACGAATTACCGACAGTCCACAAATGTAGGTATTGAGAAACGTCCAACAGTTTCTTATAAGTCATTGGCCACTCAGCAAGAGGGGCAATTCACAATGATTATTGCGAAAAAAATTGATGGCGGTAAAAGTGGCGTATTGTCTGCGATCCAAATGCAGACCATGTATGTAACACCACCAAAACTAAATAAGATCCGCTTAAATGATTTCGTATCGATAGAAAAGGAACTTTCATATTTTGACCACATCGAATATGAAGACCAGATAGCGAAATTAGCCAGTTTCATTGAAACTGGTACATTGGCTCAAAGTTGTCCGAACTATGGCAAAATTGAGGCAATAGGAGCTGAGAATCGGGGTATTCAATCTGACTTAGAAAATATCGGGGCAATGTTCAACCAAAACCAAAGTAATGTTGGTTCGTCATTCTATGCTGCACTCAGAACTATTCAGCTGATGCTTGAGGCAAGTAGCGTGAATGATTTTGCGTCTCCATTCTATGAGGTGGACGTAGCTGATAGTTCATTCAATGATGAGCTAGATAATGAAATTGATAACTTATTTGCTGAAGTTAAAGTGGAGAATGAACAGCTTGCTTTTGTTTTGGATGAAACCAACAAGATCCAGACTAGACAGCAAGAAGATTTACCACCTGAAGAAATTTTGAAAAATATAGATCATTATTTGAAATTAAACCAAAACGAAGTTCAAACGGTCACTGAGATTCAGGATTTTGTTAAGGAAAATAATTACATTGATGCTGAGCAGCTGTATTCAAATGAGTTCGCTCAACGTGTACAGTCGCACTTAAAATCTTCAGATATATTTATTTCCCATTTCTCCATCCCAAGTATAGAGGATCTACAGCAGCTTGATCAGGCAGCATTAGATACGCAAAAGGCACTTACAAGATATGTAGATGAATCGATGCTTGAGCTATGTGAGGAAGATGCGATTCAACGCTATCAATATGTGGAAGACTTTATCAATTGTCGTGATGTTTCAGTGCAGCAGATGCAAAAGGAAATTAAAGATCAGGACGTTGAAATTTTACACAGTTTAGAAAGGTATTATGAAATTATCTTTTCTCAGATCAGTAAAAACCTTAAAGATGAATGATGATTAAAGCAAAAAAGACTGGTATATCCAGTCTTTTTTTGGCTTTAATAAAAGTGAATTTGATATATTAACAATTGTTTAGATAAAAATATTGATTTTGGGGAAACCATGTTAACTAGAACAGAACAAAGTCATCGTCTGGGTAATGCACTTGCAAACTTGAGCACATCAATTACGTTTAAAGGTCAGCAAGGATTGTTCGATGATCATCATGTAATGGAGGTTATTTTACCACCATTACTTAATCACCTTTATAGTTTGGGTTTAATAAATCTAAATGTACTCAAGCATAACCATCCTGCAATAGATCTTGGTGATTCTATTATGGGTAAGGCGATACAGGTTACAGCTGATGGAAGTAGATCCAAGATGGTTGATACACTCGATATGCTAGAAAAGCATAATCTGGATAAGACTTACAAAGATATAACTTTCTTAATAATATCTAATCATCCGAAAATCGATTTACAGAGACAAGGTTATTCAATATCAGTAAAAAATCTTGGGGATATTGCAAAAGATATTAGCCTTTTGCCACCAGAAAAATTCGATATTATTTATAATTATTGTGAAAATCAGTTTAGAAACTATTTTACCAACAATACTCAAAGTCTCTTTCAACCAGTAGTGTTGCCATCACAAGATCCAAACTTAGATATTAGTAATTTTATGGTTAGAAATGGATATAAAGTACCTTATGTTATACCAATGAATACTGTTCGTAATGGGCTAATAGAGTTAAAAAATATCCTGACGACTTTAAAAGATGATCAACGTTGGTATATATATAAAATTATGAACTACTCGATACAATATGTACCAGATAGATGGTTTGAATACTGCATTGCTCCTTATAGTTATATGGTAGCAGGTTTACCTTATGGGCAACATTTTGCTTTCAGAACAGTTGTAGAAAGCATAGAAGCAATGAATCTTGGTTATTTCGAAAATGAGGGAACACATAGGTTCGACTTTCAGTTCTGTGCATTATCTTATTCAGCTAACTTAGATGATTTTAATTTTTTTGGTACTATTTGTAGATTTCTTTCTCAAAATTATGATCCAAAAGCATTAGAAAAAATTGTAATTCATTGCGATTTTTCAGATATTAATTAAGAATAATTTGCCTTGAAAAAAGAAAGATTCATGGTTTGAAGCATGAATCTTTTGGCTATTAGGAAAATCATGGGTAATCACCAACCACCACCATCAATCTTACCAACTAATGCTAATGATTTGCAGGCTTCCATTTGTCTCTGACTTTCACCTCCATTGTTAATGATGTGTGCTGAGAAAACAGGAGGTTTTAACTTGGTAAACTATAGACACTCATCAGGAGTTTACCATGAGCAAGAAACAGAAGACTTACACCGCAGAATTTAAAGTTGAAGCTGAACCGTACCGGGTTTGTCGGAGACTTTTTTATTTAAGTTAGGCCACCTGACCTAACGGGTTAATCTTATCATAGTACATTGCTTCAAACTCAAAAGGCGATACATAACCCAGTGCACTGTGTACACGCTTTTTATTGAACCAATCTACCCAGTTTAGTGTCGCAAGTTGTACATCTGCTAAACCTTGCCAATCTGCTTTTAGATATTCAATCACCTCTGTTTTGTATAAGCCATTCACCGTTTCAGCCAAAGCATTATCGTATGAATCACCAGTCGTACCGACTGATGCTCGTAAATTTGCAGCTTCTAAACGATTGGTATAGCGAATGGAAAGATATTGCACACCTCTGTCGGAATGATGAATCACATTCTTTGGCATGCCTCGATCGTGCAATGCTTGCTCAAGTGCATCGAGTACCATATCTGTATTCATCCGTGTAGATACTTTCCATCCAACAATTGCTCGTGAGAACACATCAATAACAAATGCGGTATATACCCAGCCTGAATGAGTTTGAATATAGGTAAAGTCACCCACCCATAGTTGGTTTGGATGATCAGCATTAAAATTACGTTTCACTAAATCATCTGCCCGTTTTTGGTCATCTCGGCTACGGGTGGTTTGTTTGTTCTTACCACGCCAAACACCTTGTATACCTAGCTTTTGCATTAATCGAGCAACTGTACAGCGCGCAATAACATAACCCTCACGTTTTAATTTTTGCCAGACTTTACGTACACCATATCGACCTGAACTTTCCTTCCAAATTCGTTTAATTTGTTCAGCATGATGCTCATCATGTAGATCTCGTTTCGCTCGATGTTCTGGATTGTCAGCGAGATCTAAAGTCCGGTAATAGGTTGAAGCTGCAATCGGTAAAATTCTACAAATCGCTTCAACACCATATCGATCTTTATTGTTATGGATAAAATCCACCATTATTTGTGTGGGCGGTCGAGCTCCGCCTGGGCGAAAAAAGCGGCTGCTTTACGTAGAATTTCATTGGCACGCTTTAATTCTTTAATTTCACGTTCCATTTGCCTCATTTTTTCTTGATCAGATATCTGTTGTACTTTAATAGGATTTTGCTGATCTAAATGCTTTTGATGCCAGGCACGAAGTGTTTCAGGAGTACAACCAATCTTAGGCGCAATTGCTGTGATTGCAGCCCAAGTAGAAGGATAATCTTTTTCAGATTCAATCAATAATTGAACCGCTCTTTCTCTGATTTCAGGGGTATATTTTAATTTTGTCATCGGGGTAGTCTCTCAGAATATTGACTCTCCGACAAACCCGGTACGGTTCAAGCAATAAAATTGATTGAAGCCAATCAAGGCAATGTATCGGAAACAGCCAGACAACTTGGCATTTCAATGCAAACTCTTTCAAATTGGAATAATAAAGCAAAGACTGGCACCTTAGCAGGCACTAAACAATATTCACCTGATCTAAATGCCTTACTCGAAGAAAATAAAAAGCTCAAACAACAGCTCAAAACAGCTGAAATGGAACGTGAATTTCTAAAAAAGGCAGCAGCGTACTTTGCGAAAGAAAGTCAGTAAGGTACGCCTATATGAAACAGCAAAGACATTTATTCCCGATTAGCTTTATGGCTAGATTACTTCACGTTTCAGTGTCACGATTTTATGATTGGCTAAAACGAGGCATGAATAAAAGATTGGTTCAGCGAAATCAACAGACAATTTTGGTCAAAATAGCTCATGAGGAAACTAAACAAAGCTATGGCTATATTCGATTAACTAAGCATTTACAAGCGCAAGGTATCAAAATCAGTACGTATGCTGTACGTCAAATAAAAAAGCTCAACCAGCTGTATTGTAAGCGTCATAAGCGTTTCAAAAGAACTACGAAGAGTGATCATAATCGAGCGATCTACGCAAATTTACTAGGGTAACAGTTTTCAATGACTAAGCCCAATCTTGCATGGTCAAGCGATATTACATACATTTGGACTGCTGAAGGTTGGTTATACTTGGCAGCAGTAAAAGACCTGTACACGAAACAAGTGGTTGGCTATAGCTTAAATGAGCGTATGACCGCACAACTTGTTTGCAATGCACTGACTATGGCGATTCGTAATCAAAAACCAACGAAAGGCTTAATTGTTCATTCGGACAGAGGCAGCCAATATTGCAGCCATGAATATCGAAAGATACTGGAAAAATGTGATTTTCAAGGTTCAATGAGCAAACGTGGGGACTGTTACGATAATGCACCGATTGAAAGTTTCTGGGGCATACTCAAGAATGAATTAGTGCATCATTGCAACTATAAAACCAGAGATGAAGCTAAAGCAGATATTACAAAATACATTGTGTTATTTTATAATCAGCGAAGAATTCAAAAGAGTTTGGATTTTAAAACGCCAAATCAAATAGCAGAGAACTTTTATCGGTTAGCTGCCTAGCATATCCCAAGTGAAAGTCTCCTGCTAATTCAGCACATATCAAAAGGAAAGAAGATGAAAATTAAGTTTTTAACAGTTTCATTGATGCTTATTCTGCCATTTTCTGTTTTTGCAGCAAATACTGTAGTAGAAAAAGCGGTCATTGAATCAAATAATACATATAAGGCGAAGTATAACTTAGAGGATATGACTGAGTTTAATCAGGCTCAAAAGGGCTTTATTGCCAAGCCAACAGGTCAAATTAAAAGTGAGAAAGGCAATGTTATCTGGGATTTTGATGCATTTAGTTTTTTACAAGATCAAGCACCAAATACCGTTAATCCCACTCTATGGCGACAAGCAAAATTAAACAACAATGTTGGGCTATTTAAAGTAACAGATCGAGTTTGGCAAATTCGTGGTTTTGATTTGGCAAATATGACCATCATTCAGGGTGATACTGGCTGGATTATTGTGGATACATTAACCTCTAAAGAAACGGCTGAAGCAGCACTTAAATTTGCTAGACAGCATTTAGGTGAGCAAAAAATTTCAGCCATTATCTTTACCCATAGCCATATCGATCATTTTGGTGGTGCATTAGGCGTTCTTTCTAGCGAAGAAATTAACGCTAGAAAAACTCCAATTATTGCGCCAAAAGGCTTTATGGAAGAAGCGACCAGTGAAAATGTGATGGCAGGTTCAGCCATGATACGTCGTGCGACTTATATGTATGGAACTTTTCTACCTAAAAATGCGGAAGGATTGGTGGATACAGGTTTAGGTAAGGCTGTTGCTGTGGGAAAAATGGGCATCCTTGAGCCTACACAACTGATCACTCAACCAGAACAGAAAATGACGGTTGATGGCTTGGATTTTGTGTTTTATAACGTGCCGGGTTCAGAAGCACCAGCAGAATTAACGTTCTCTATCCCATCATTGAAACTTTATAACGGCGCAGAAATTCTATCTCATACCATGCATAATCTTTATACCCTTCGGGGTGCTAAAGTCCGTGATGCCTTAAAATGGGTGGGCTATCTAGACCAAGCAATGCAGCATGCCAAAGCATCCGATGTATTGATTGCACAGCATCATTGGCCTGTCTGGGGCAATGACAATATTCAAGATTTTATTAAAACCCAGCGAGATGTTTATAAGTTCACGCATGATCAGACGGTGAGATATATGAACTCTGGTTTTAATGGCGCTGAAATTGCCGAAAAAATTAAGCTTCCAGCGGCACTTGATCAAAAACTATATGCTCATGGCTATTATGGAACCCTAAAACATAATGTAAAAGCAGTATACCAATATTATATGGGATGGTTCGATGCCCATCCTTCCAATTTAGATCCATTACCCCCTAAAGCTGTTGCAAAAAAATATATTGAGTTAGCAGGTGGGGAGAACAATGCATTGAAAAATGCGCGGGATGCCTACGCTCAAGCTGACTATAGATGGGCTGCCGAGATTTTAAAACATATTGTGTTGAATAACCCTCAAAACCAACAAGCAAAAGACTTATTGGCGAATACTTATCGTCAATTGGGCTATGCTGCTGAGGCTTCAACTTGGCGTAATTTCTTTTTGGTGGGCGCTCAAGAGCTACAAAATAATGTACCCCTACAAAATACTTCTGATCCGAGTGATTTATTGATTCATACACCAACTGAAAGATTTCTTGAAGCTATGGCGACAAATTTAGATGTGGAAAATTTAAAAAATGAAAACCAGTGTATCAATCTGGTTTTGTCGGATACCAAAGAGCATTTTTCATTATGGGTTGAAAACTCAGTCATGCAGTTTAAGCGTTATGATGAAAGTAAAGATTTGGCATTGGATTGCCCTACATTAACCTTAACCAAGCCCTTATATCTAAAAATGATTACAGGTCAAATAGAAGGGGTAAAAGTCCTGCTTTCTAAAGACAGTAAAGTCAAAGGTAATCCACTGAAAATTGGAAAATTCTTTGCAATGTTTAAACGTCCAGATTCAATTTTCCCGATTGTGACTCGACCAAATGGCTAAGCTCAAATAAGTAAAGTCGAAACTTAAATTAATAGATCCAAAGAAATGGGTGAAATTATCAACTTGGTTCTCCCAATCTTATAACAGGAATACAAGAAATTATTTCTTGTATTCCTCTTTAAAATTAAAAGTAAGCTATATGTATTTTAACTCTATTGATACTTTATTAAATGGTTTTTGAATTTTTATACTTTATTTTCGATGGAGATATTTTTATTAGGGTGTGTTGACACTTTTAGCTTAAAAAAATAGCGAAGTAGTAAAATCAAATCGCCGAACCCAATTTTACTATTCGCTATGCCTCGTACCATGCTGACAGATCAACACTGGCAAAAGTTGAAAGTTATTCTGCGTAATTTATCCATTCACCACAACTCAAATTTACGCAATTTTATTGAAGCTATTCTCTATAGAATTAGAACAGGCTGTCCGTGGCGAGATATTCCTTGTTGTTTTGGTCATTCAAACTCTATTTTCAAACGTTTTAATCGTTGGTCAAGCAGCGGTAAGTTACTTAGATTATTCAAATTACTAGCCTCATGCCCCGATATGGAGTGGATTTTTATTGATGGCTCTCATGTACGTGCTCATCAACATTCTGCTGGCATAGCGAATCAATCTATTTCTAAAAGTGTAGGAGGAAACTCCTCAAAAATACATTTGATTGTTGATGCACATGGCAATCCTATTGATTTCATGATTACCGATGGAACCACACATGATGTTAAAGTTGCACCTGATTTAATATCAACATTAGATTTAAAAGAGACAAAAGTGGTATGTGCAGATAAAGGCTATGATTCAGAACCACTGCGTGAACAGATCAGGAAAACAGGGACTAAAGCGAATATACCAAAGAAAACAAATAGCCAATCGAACAATGACCATATGGACTGGTATTTATATAAAATCAGGCATTTAGTTGAAAATATGTTTTGTAGATTAAAGCAATTTAGAGGAATAGCTACTCGATATGACAAGCTCAAAAGAAATTATCAAAGTTCTGTTGCTTTAGCCTGTATATTTTTATGGCTACCTTTATAGGGTTAATTATGAACAGTAAATGTCAACAGACCCTAGTTACACTTATCCAAATAGTACGACGGTGGCATTGAATACTGAAACGACATATGACTGGAATGCAGAAGAAGCCACAGTTCCTGTCAACTTGACTGTGACCAAAGTGATTCGCCTAAATGGTCAGGCCATTAGTGTGGGCGGTGGTGCTCGATATTGGGTTGATGATACTGACGGCAGCCCGAAAGGTTGGGGGGCACGTTTGGTCGCATCCTTTGTTTTCCCGAAATAATCAATTGAGTCTGTATTGATTAGAGTGACATTCAATGGATTTAAACTATATGCTTGAATTCGTTGGGTACTTTTTATTTAACGAAGTAGCAAAACCAGAAGTCATACAATATGGCTTCGACTTTTGTCTCTTAACTCGGTTGGAGGAACGCCAAACCAGCTTTTAAAGTTGCGACTGAAAATAGATAATTCTGCATAGCCCAACTGTAGAGCAATATCTGTCAAATTCACATTGCCTGCATCAAGCATACGAAGCGCTTCTTTTTTTCGGACATTTTCGAGTATATCTCGATAGGTTGTTCCTTGCATTTTTAAAGCGCGCTGAAGCTTTTTCGGATGCATTCCCATACAGAGTGCGATATTTTCAATGCTGCAGTCTCCTGTCGCCATCAGCATGCGGACTGAACTCTCTATCAGTGCGGTATTGTCTTCAGTTTTGGTGCTGCTTTGTGTTTCAAGCTGCTGTACGATTAGTTGATTAATGGCATCTTCATTAAAATTATAGGGTTTATAGCTTAAAAAGCTTGCGGGAAAATAAAGCGCATCCTCATCGGTTTCAAATTCCACTGGACAGGAAAAATGTGCTTGGAAAGTTTGAGCTCCTTTTTGTGGTGCTTTTTGCTTGAAGCAAATTTTTTCTGCATGCCACTGTGGGCCAATCAAATCTTTTAAAATATTCGCGACAAGGCAAATGGCCAGTTGTGATTTTTGTGGTACATCGGTGTTGTATTCACTTAAACGCACAAAGTTCAGCTTACAGAACAGAGCATTATGTTGCGAGACGTGAAAGACAACGCCTTCAGCATGTAAATAGACATACTTTTGCGCCACGCTTAAGGCTTCAAGTATGCTCGTTTGTCGGGACATATAGACGCCAATCAAACCGATTGTGCTAATATTTTGGAGTGCGCCGAGTTTTAAACCGAAGCAGTCATCCTGACAGGCTAAGGCCGCTTTTTCCAATAAATTTAAATAATGATCATAATGAATAAATGAATCTGGATCGCGGAGTAAAGCAGGTAAAATCCCGATCTCTTTCAAGATTCCTATAGGGTTTATGCCATAACTACGGACTAAGTCTTCAAAACCGCCGAGGCTGGCTGCACGAATATAACTTCCCATTACAACATTCCGTGTTGTCCTAAAAGATCAATTTAGTGTCCTAAAAAGTCAAGCATAATTCAAGTCATTTGTTAAAGTAGGATAAGAGATTATCTCAACCAACATAGAAAAGAAGTATTGAATCACCATTTTTAGCCGTGAAAGGAAAAGCATATGCAACTTACGGTTCAGTCTCATATCGAGCAAACAGTGATAGAACAGACATTGCACGATTGTTTTCAATTACAGCGCAAAAGCTTTCATCAGCAAGGCATTGAAACGATTGAACAACGCAAGCAACATTTACTGAATTTAAAAGCATTGATTAACAATCACCGTGAAGCAATTATTGACGCCTTGAATCGTGATTATGGAAATCGTTCACGCCATGAAACCTTATTGGCAGAAATTATTACTGTCACGGATGACATTAACGGCAGCATCAAACATTTGAAGCAATGGACGAAAGTACAAAAACGACATGTCGATCATAGCCTGTATTTTGGTGCGAAGAACCGTGTGATTCCTCAGCCACTGGGCGTGATTGGAATTATTGTGCCGTGGAATTTCCCCATCAATTTGATGTTTTCACAGTTGTCGGCCGTGTTTGCTGCGGGAAATACCGCTATGGTTAAAATGTCTGAAAATTCAAGACATTTGGCCGAATTGCTGATGGAGTTAAGCCCCAAATACTTTAAAGCGGAAAAATTACAGATTTTCGATGAGACGGGTGAAGTAGGCATCGCATTTTCAAAATTGCCGTTTGACCACCTGATGTTTACTGGCTCTGGTGCGACAGGGCGTAAAGTCATGGCTGCTGCTGCACCAAACTTGACGCCAGTGACTTTGGAGCTGGGTGGTAAATCTCCTGCGGTGATTGACCCTGAATACCCCATCGATAAAGCTGTAGAACGCATTATGTTTGTGAAACAGTTTAATGCGGGACAAATTTGTACCAATGTCGATTATTTATTTGTGCATGAGTCGAAGTTACAAGCATTTATTCAAGCCGCGGCAGCGTGGGTTCAGGAACATGTGCCTGATATTCATAGCAAAGATTATACTTCTGTGATTGATGAGCGCGCATTTCAGCGCTTAGTGCATAGCTTGGCAGATGCTGAAGCCAAAGGGGCAAGTTTGATTAATTTAAATCAGCAAGAGCCAGATGCTGCGACACGAAAATTTCCACTGACTTTGGTGTTGAACAGCAATGATGAGATGGAAATTGATACGCGTGAAACCTTTGGTCCGATCTTGATGGTCAAAACCTACCAGAAGCCTGAAGAGGTAGTGGACTATATTGTGCAGCGTGATCGTCCATTGGCCTTTTATCCATTTAGCAATAATAAAAGCTCAGTCGAATTTTATATCAGCCGAGTTATGTCGGGCGGGGTTTCGGTCAATGATGCCTTATTTCATGTCGGGCAGCATGACTTGCCATTTGGTGGGGTCGGTGCCAGCGGGATGGGGCATTATCATGGCTATGAAGGCTTTTTGACTTTTTCCAAAATGCGTCCTGTGTTTTATCAGGCGGGTTTTTCGAGCTTGAAGTTTCTCGCGCCGCCTTACGGAAAATTTGCCAATTGGCTGTTGAATTTATTGATTCGGATGAAGTCATAAGCGCTTAAATTTAAAAACCTCAACATCACTTTTCACTTCAAGATGGATATTTTGAAGTGAAGGAATTAGTGTATTTAAAAACAGAAAAATAAAACTTTTAAAGGAGTTAATAGGATGAATAATAAAGATTTTGATTTTGATCAAATCGTGATTGGCTCAGGCTTTGGTGGATCGGTCAGTGCTTTACGCCTTAGTGAAAAGGGCTATAAAGTCCTGATTTTGGAGAAAGGATTACGCCGTGAAGACAAGGATTTTCCAACTACAAATTTAGACACCAAAAACTATTTGTGGCGGCCTGAACTGGGATTCAGAGGTACGATGCAATTTACTTTCACCAGTAAAACCACCATTTTGCATGGGGTGGGCGTCGGTGGGGGCTCACAAATTTATGCCAATGTACATTTAATTCCACCTGATGCTGTTTTTGAGTCTGAGGCATGGACCAAGATTCGTAAAGACTGGAAAGAAACCTTAAAGCCGTTTTATGGTCTCGCTCAACGTATGTTGGGTACAGCGAATAATACTTATACCAATATTGCAGACGAAACGTTAAAAGAAGTTGCGAGTGAAATTGGATATGCAAATTCATTTAAAACGGTGAATACGGGGGTCTTCTTTTCGCAAGTAGCTGGTCAAGAAGGACAATTAGCGAAAGATCCGTATTTCAATGGAGAGGGGCCAGATCGTAACTCCTGTATTTATTGTGGCGCTTGTATGTTGGGCTGTCGTAATAATGCCAAAAATACCCTGATGAAAAATTACCTGTATTTTTCTGAGCGTAATGGCGTTGAAATTCGTCCAAGTTCTGAAGTGGTGAAAATTACACCACTGAATGAAGATGGTAGCGCAGGTTACGAAGTAATAGTCAAAGAAACTTTAGGAAAGAATGTTCGTCAGTATAGTTTGCGCAGTCGTGGGGTGGTGTTATCTGCGGGTGTAATGGGTACGGTACCGATGTTGTTAAAAATGCGTGATCAGCATAAAACTTTACCCAATATTTCTTCATTGCTGGGACAGGAAGTTCGGACGAACTCGGAAACCCTGACCACAGTGAACAATACTGGTAAAAAACTGGATGATGGTGTGGCTATCAGCTCCTTTATTTCAGTCGATGCAGATACCAATATCGAGGTCACACGTTTCCCTGAAGGTGCGGATGCTTCATGGATTTATATTCCATACGTGCCTATGGTGACTGGTCAGGGCTTTATGCGCTTTATGAAGTTTGTGTTCAATACACTGTTACATCCCTTAAAAACCTTTAAAGTACTGCGTTATAAGGGTAAAGCCAAAGACTCTATCATTTTATTGGTGATGCAAAAGTCTGAAGCATTCATTCATTTTGAATGGCGTAGAAAGTGGTATCGACTGTTCAAAAATAGTATCACTGCTGTGCAAAAAGAAGGGGACACGCCACTCACCGTTTCATTCCCTGCGGCTGAAGAAGCCACTAAAATGATTGCACAAAAGTTAGGTGGAGAACCTGGTTCTGCACTTACTGAAATTCTACTGGGAACGCCAACGACAGCACATATTATGAGTGGTGTCGCGATGGGCAATGACAAGTCGAATGGCGTTGTGGACTTCACTGGTCAAGTCTTTGGTTATCAAAATTTACGCGTATTAGATGGTTCGATTGTACCTGGGAATTTAGGTGTGAATCCCTCACTAACCATTACCGCACTGTCTGAATTTGCGATGAGTCAAATCCCAGTGTTCTCCGCAGAGCGGGCAGCAAAGATTCAGCGTATTGAATTTAGTCAGCCTTTGGAGGGACAGGTGTCTGACTTGAAGGGTACTGGTGATTTAGCCAGTGCATTAAGCAATGCTTAAAAAAGTGGATATGGTTTGGGCTGGTGATGGTGATGGTGTCTAATACGGCAAATTAGACAGCCCAAGCAATACAATCTTGAGATCATTATCCCTCTAACGCTGTATGACAGCGTTAGAGGGCGTTGCTGATTTTATGGGCTATAATTCAGAAATTCCTAAGCTAAGAAGAGAGCGAAAAGCTGTCTTACCTTTTTTACCGATCAATGAGTAATTGGGGGGCATTATTGAGTCTATTCATAAACCCAAAAGCCATGGTTTATTTTTTCTTGTTATAAAATATGACTAGGGTCTGTTGACATTTACTGTTCATAATTAACCCTATAAAGGTAGCCATAAAAATATACAGGCTAAAGCAACAGAACTTTGATAATTTCTTTTGAGCTTGTCATATCGAGTAGCTATTCCTCTAAATTGCTTTAATCTACAAAACATATTTTCAACTAAATGCCTGATTTTATATAAATACCAGTCCATATGGTCATTGTTAGATTGGCTATTCGTTTTCTTTGGTATATTCGCTTTAGTCCCTGTTTTCCTGATCTGTTCACGCAGTGGTTCTGAATCATAGCCTTTATCTGCGCATACCACTTTTGTCTCTTTTAAATCTAATGTTGATATTAAATCAGGTGCAACTTTAACATCATGTGTGGTCCCATCGGTAATTATGAAATCAATAGGATTGCCATGTGCATCAACAATCAAATGTATTTTTGAGGAGTTTCCTCCTACACTTTTAGAAATAGATTGATTCGCTATGCCGGCAGAATGTTGATGAGCACGTACATGAGAGCCATCAATAAAAATCCACTCCATATCGGGGCATGAGGCTAGCAATTTGAATAATCTAAGTAACTTACCGCTGCTTGACCAACGATTAAAACGTTTGAAAATAGAGTTTGAATGACCAAAACAAGAAGGAATATCTCGCCACGGACAGCCTGTTCTAATTCTATAGAGAATAGCTTCAATAAAATTGCGTAAATTTGAGTTGTGGTGAATGGATAAATTACGCAGAATAACTTTCAACTTTTGCCAGTGTTGATCTGTCAGCATGGTACGAGGCATAGCGAATAGTAAAATTGGGTTTGGCGATTTGATTTTACTACTTCGCTATTTTTTTAAGCTAAAAGTGTCAACACACCCTAGTAGCTTGTTTAAAAAAGATTTGTTTATTTTTCTATTAATTGCTTCTAAATAATAACTTCAATATTTTTGTGGTTAAAAGGCAAGGGGGTATTATGATGTGTTTTTTATTGAAAATAAGCTTTTATATTAGGGCGAATTCAAACATGAGGTGCGACAGTTTGAAAAGTCTTATGATAATCAACAAGCTGAGCAAATTTCTCTAATGGTGTAAGCCAATCTAACGCTTTTCTAGGACGAGTATTCAGTGACATGGCAACTTGATTTAAATAATGCTGATCTGCCTGATTTAAATCAATCCCTGCGAAGACATTTTATAGCACTCCTGATTATGGCTCTAACTGACTACGCAATGGATGATTGTTGTAGTAATCACCGATGTATATAATCTTATTATTTTTAACCTCAAAAAATGAAGCACCTTTAAAAGTGATTACTTTTGCGTCTTTTTTACCAGACTGGTCTTTTTTATTGAGGGTTCCCTGAAGCTGCCATTCGACAGCAACCTTATCACCAACAATGAGTGGCGGGGATGTAAGCGTCATCTTCCGATCAGGAATGACTGTTAATAAAAACTTGGGTACCTCAATTACAGATGCTGTACCTTTACGGTTTTCTTCATTACTTGTATTGAAATACTCAACATTCGTGTCAAGAACTTTAGTCAGGTCATCTGGCTGCGTACCATTCCAGATATTAAGATAGCTCTCCACGGTTTCCAAAGCTGTATTGATCGGTGCTTTTGCATGCGAAATTGAAGCTAATCCTAACGTCATAAGAATGAGTAAGAATGTCATGAAAAAAGGCTTTGATTTTTTCCCTTGACCATCAACATCTTGCTTCAATTGATTGATATAAATAGTGTTCATCATATTCACCTTAGACTTGAATAAGTTCATCCACAATCCGTTCGGCGTCTTCCCTGGTATTGACGATTTCATAAGGAATGCCAAATGCCTTTACAGCCATTTCCGTCATCTTTCTGATGGCAACTCTTTTTTCCTGATCAGGTTCAATGCAGATAATTGCCTTACATAACTGATTAAGTTCATCTTTATGGTTTTTAAGCCAAAGACCACGTTGTTTAAAGTCTTCAGGTGTTTCTTGCATTGATAATTGATCATAAACAATCACAAACGGACTGCTCATTTCCAAGAATTCCTGCATTTCCAACTGCCATTGAGGTGAATAACCTGGAACTGCCTGATCTTGCTTAAACTCAACAAATGGGAAGTTTTCTATATCATGGATAATAAATTTCATTTATATGACCTCATATTCTGTTTCATCTTGTCAGGAATTCATCTCTTTCCATCAAAAGATGAATTCCATCGATGTGCTATTTCAAAGATTTACGTTCAATCTGTACGGTATGTTCATTCCAGCCTCCACCTAATGCCTTGTAGAGGTTGACCTGATTATTCAGGCGTTCCAGGCGGGTCTGTATAAGTGCCTGCTGAGATGCATACAGAGTTCGTTGTGAGTCGAGGACTGCGAGATAATTATCTTCACCAGCATCAAAACGTAAGGTTGCCAACTTATGGGCATCCTGGCTGGCCGCAATCATTTGCTGCTGCGATTTGATCTGTTCATCTAGTGTGGACTTGCCAGCCAGCCCATCAGCAACTTCACGAAAAGCTGTTTGAATAGATTTGTCATAGTTGATGACTTCAATCTGCTTCATGATGTGTGAGCGATCCAGATTTGCCTGATTTAAACCTGCATTAAATATGGGCAAGTTAATCTTGGGCATAAAACTCCATGCACCTGTACCTGCATTAAATAGATTATCCAGACTGGAACTTGCCGTACCCGCCGAACCCGTTAGGGTAATGGATGGAAAAAATGCTGCACGGGCTGCTCCAATGTTTGCATTCGCAGCCTGAAGCTTATGTTCTGCGGCACGAATGTCTGGACGACGTTGAAGTAGATCCGATGGCAAACCAACTGGTATATCCTGCATAACAACCTGATCAGGAATTTTGGGGGACTGGTCCAATTGGGCCGCCAATTCCTGTGTTAATGGTGAACCCAGAAGTAACACCAGAGCATTACGATCCTGTGCAGTAATACGCAAGAATTTTGCATAATTGGTTTGTGCGGTGCGCAGTCCTATTTCAGCTTGACGTAAATCAAATCGGGTTGCATTACCAACATCAACAAGTTTCCTGGTCAAGTCATAGGATTTCTGCTGTGTCGCCAAAGTCGCCTTGGTTAAACCTAACGTTTCCTGATCGGCCTTATAGACCAGATAAGCATTAGCAACTGCGGATACCAGACTTAACTGTGATGCTGTCTGGACCTCTTTAGAAGCCAAATAGTTCTGTAAAGCCTGATCACTCAGACTGCGTACTCGGCCCCATAAATCGACTTCCCATGCGACCGAAGTAACACCAACCTGATACATGCGGGGGTTATAAGCAAGATCAGACGGTAAACGCTGACTGGCTGACTCTGCGGTAACACCCACATGCGGTAAACGGTCAGCACGACGAATACGATACTGTGCTTCTATCGCCTCAACATTTAAAGCTGTCACCTTAAAATCATGATTGTTTTTCAATGCATGATCGATGAGTTGGAGTAAGACAGGATCGGTATAAAAGTCACGCCAGCCAATATCGGCTGCGACTGTTTGCTTTCCATTGTTCACTTGCAGCCCTGGATAAGCCTCTCCTGTTGGATAGTGTTCCGACACAGGAGAGACAGGTCGCTCATATATGGGTGCCATTGAACATCCTGCAAGAATAGTGGCAGTGGTTAGTACACTCATTTTCTTGAGGAAGGTGTATCGGTTTAAATGAAGTGTTAAATTTTTCATTTTGAACCCTCCTGTACCAGTGCTTTGGCCTGTTCTCTACGCAGAATAAAATTACGAATGACGACATAGAAAATGGGTGTAAACAGCAAACCAAAGATTGTCACGCCCAGCATTCCAGAGAAAACAGCGATACCCATGGCATGACGCATTTCTGCACCAGCACCTGTGGCTAATACCAGTGGTATCACACCAGCAATAAATGCAATTGAGGTCATTAGAATCGGGCGTAATCTTAATCGGGCTGCTTCAAGTACTGCATCAAAAGGATTCAAACCCTCATCCTCTTTGGCTCGGGCAAACTCCACAATTAAGATGGCATTTTTTGCAGCAAGTCCCACCAGAACAACAAAGCCAATCTGGGTAAAGATGTTGTTATCACTACCAGTTACCCAAACACCTACAATCGCAGATAACAAGGCCATTGGTGCAATAAGTAATACTGCAAAAGGCATTGACCAACTGTTGTATTGAGCTGCAAGGAAAAGGAACGCCAAAATAATTGCTAGAGCAAAAACCATGACCGCAGTATTGCCTGTATTCTTTTCCTGATAGACCAGATCGGTCCATTCATAGGTCATACCTTGTGGCAATGTTTCCTGCACAATTTTTTCAATTGCGGCAGTTGCCTGACCAGATGAATAACCTGATGCAGCGTTACCACTAATATCGGCTGATGGGAAACTGTTATAGTGCATAACACGATCAGGGCCAGAACTACGCTTAATCGTGACAAAGGTCGAAAGCGGAATCATGTCTCCCGCTGCATTTCTCACCTTTAACAGATTAATGTTCTCTGGTTGCATACGGAATGGGGAATCTGCCTGAGCAATTACACGATAAGTACGACCAAACCGATTAAAGTCATTGATATAGATTGACCCCAGATTGATTTGTAGTGTTTCAAAAATATCGGTCAGTGGTACACCTTGTGACTTCGCTTTTACACGGTCAATATCAACTTCAATCTGTGGAGCATTTGCCTGGAAACTCGCAAGCATACCGACAAGTTCAGGCGTCTGAGAGGCTTTCGCCATAATCTCGCCCTGTACACGTGCCAGTGTTTCAAAGCCTAAACCAGCCCGATCTTCAATTTGTAGCTTGAATCCGCCCATAGAACCTAAGCCAGGTACTGGTGGTGGTGGAAAGATGCCCGCAAATCCGTCAGGAATCTGACTGAATTTACCCATTAATTTTCCAGCAATTGCTCCTGCTGATAATGAGGGGTCCTGACGAGCCTCAAATGGATCAAGCATGGCAAACATCAAGGCAGAGTTTGGTACATTGACTGGACCACTTGGTGTAAAGCCTGGGAATGCCATGACGCTTTCCACACCAGGTTCATTCAGTGCAATTTCCGTCATCTGTTTAACTACAGCTTCTGTGCGGTCTAAAGATGCGCCTGTAGGTAACTGGGCGATACCAACTAGATAATACTTGTCCTGTGCAGGAACAAAGCCTTGCGGCACTTTGTTAAAACCTAACCAAGTTAGGCCAAGAAAACCTACATACAAAATCAGCATGATGGCACTTAAACGTACCCCCTTGCGGACTGCACCTACATATTTGTCCGATGCCTTATCAAAGAACCGATTGAATCCTCTAAAGAACCAACCAAATAAGCGTTCGGTTAAATCACGTTTTTTATTTCCAGCTTGATGTGGTTTAAGCAAGATACCTGCTAAAGCTGGTGAAAGTGTTAAAGAGTTGATTGCAGATAAGATGGTTGAAATCGCAATGGTCAAGGCAAATTGGCGATAGAACTCACCCTGCAATCCTGTAAGAAATGCCGATGGAATAAATACAGCAGATAAAACCGCAGTAATCGCGATAATTGGCCCTGTCACCTCAGACATTGCCTTACGGGCAGCTTCTTTTGGTGATTCGCCTAATGCAATATGCCGTTCTACGTTCTCCACCACCACAATTGCATCATCGACCACAATACCAATCGACAGTACCAGTCCAAATAAGGTCAATGTATTTAGGGAGAAGCCGAAATAATACATAATTGCAAACGTACCAATCAGTGAAACGGGAACGGCAATTAAAGGAATAATGGATGCACGCCATGTTTGCAGGAACAGGATGACAACAAGCACAACCAGTGCAATGGCTTCTAACAGAGTGGTAATGACTGATTTCAAAGAAGCTTTTACGAAAATATTTGGATCATAAGGAATTTTATAATCCACACCGTCAGGGAAGCTTTTCTTCAATTCTGCCATCGTTTCACGGACTTCACTTGAAACATCGAGTGCATTGGCACCTGGTGTCATAAAGATTTGTAAGGCAGATGTTGGCTTACCATCCAGTAAAGCTCGCATGGTATAAGCATCAGAACCCAGTTCAATTCGTGCAACATCTTTCAGGCGTGTGATTTGTCCAGTGTCACCAGCTTTAACCACGATTTCACTGAATTGCTCTTCAGTGGTTAAACGTCCCAGCGTATTAACAGTAACTTGATAGGCCGATGTTGTATTTGGTTGTTGACCAACAGAACCCGCAGCAACCTGCATGTTTTGTTCACGAATGGCTGCAACCACATCATTGGCGGTTAAACCACGGGCAGCCACTTTTTCAGGATCAATCCAGACACGCATCGAATATTCACCAGCACCACCAATCTCGATATTTCCAACACCTGGTAAACGTGCAAGCTCATCACGCACATTTAACAGTGCATAGTTGGACAAATATAGTGGATCATGATTCTTGTTGGATGACACCAAATTGATGACCATGAGAATATCGGGTGAGGTTTTTTCAGTGACCACACCAATGCGTTGAACTTCTTCAGGTAAGCGTGGCAATGCACGAGAAACCCTGTTTTGTACCTGTATCTGTGCTTTATCAGGGTCTGTACCCTGTTTAAAGGTGACGGTCAGTACCATCTTGCCATCGGCTGCGGTTTGAGAACTCATATACAACATGTTCTCAACACCGTTCACGGCTTGTTCCAGAGGGGAGGAAACCGTCTCGGCAATGATTTTGGGGTTGGCACCAGGATAACTTGCCATGACCTGTACAGTCGGTGGTGTAATGGCTGGATATTCACTCAATGGCAGTTTAAACAGTGATAAAGCACCGAGAATGACGATCAGCACAGAGATCACGACCGCAAATATTGGCCGATTAACAAAGAAATGAGGGAAATTCTTCATGGCTTATTTCCCCTGTGCGGCACTTTCAGTCGGAGTAGGCGTTTGCATTGGAACGATATTTGGCTTGACCTGCATTCCTGGGCGAACCAGCCCTTTAATAATGACTTTATCGCCAGTTTGCAGACCACTGCTAATAATCCGCAATCCATCAACGACCGAGCCAAGTGTTACAGGCCTAAATTCAACCGTATTATTCGAACCAAGAACCAGAACAAAATTATTGCCCTGATCTGTACCCACCGCCTGATCATCTATCAGAATGGTGGACTGTTTATTTCCAGTGGTCAGCTTAACTCTGGCAAACATACCTGGTGCTAATTCACCTGAATCATTGGTAATAGATGCCCTAACCCGTAGCGTCCCTGTACGCTGGTCAATTTGAGTACTTACAAAGTTTAATTTCCCTGTATAAGGATAAGTTTCTGTATTTGCCAATCCCATTTCGATTGGCAAGTTGAATTGTCCAGATTTATTTTGTCCCTTTAGATTGAGAAAGGTTTTTTCATCAAGGTCAAAATAAACATACAGCGGATTGACTGAAACGATGGTGGTTAAGGCTGTGGCATTGCCTGTATTTCCACCTGCAATCAAGTTACCACTGGTGACAAGAACACGGTCAATACGTCCTGAAATCGGTGCTGTAATATTGGTATAAGATAAATCCAGCTTCGCTGCACTGACGGCTGCCTGAGCCTCCTGTACTTGAGCCTGACGGTTATTTTTGGTTGCCAGTGCATCGTCATAAACCTTATTGGAGACGGCACCACTTTCGACCAGTTTATTTGCCCGGTTAAAATCCAGAACAGCCTGGCTATACTGAACCTCTGCTGCTTTCAGTCGTGCCTGGGCTGTCTTCAGAGCAACCTGAAAAGGTGCAGGATCAATTTTAAATAATACCTGTCCCTTACGAACATAACTGCCCTCAGGAACACTAACACTATTAATGACACCACCGACTCGGGACTTGATTTCAACGCTTTGTGGTGCCGATAAGTAGCCTGTATATTCGGCAGTTGGATTAAGTTCTTGTGTAATTACTTCCGCAACTGGAACCTGAGGAATAGGCATTTGAGCTGAACTAGCTTGTTGCTTGGGTTGATCCGATATATTTTTTGCTGTGTACAGCAGACCACCTGAGATAGCAATCACTACTGCTACAGCAACCGCTGTCATTCGTTTTTTCATGATATTCACCTTTTATGCAAAGCTACATCACTCTGGATAGGTTTCTGTAGCAGTTGCACACATGCTAATGTTTCCAATAATTGGAAGGTCAATAGGGTGATCTGAATAGATTATACAAATGAACATATATTTATATGAATTATTAAAAAGTGAATTTCTATAAGTTTAATAGTCCGTTTTTTCAGCTTTATAAAACATACCTCCGTCTATGGAAATTAAATTCATGCAATATCCCTCCAGTATTAGACTGTCAAATTATTCATTTTATCCTAAGTAGAAATTTCTCTTAGAATAAGTAAAAACAGTATTACTTTAGAAAATTTGATTCCCTATTAGCTCAAAAATGGCACATGCCATTGATTATATTAAAATTAATAAATTAAATTTGACAATTTTTACATATGAACATATATTCATATGTAAAAATATATACATGTTAGGTTTTTATACATGAGTAATCAACGCGATCACAATCATAAATGTCATGATCATTCGCATGAAGGTCATGATCATTCGCATGAAGGTCATGATCATTCACATGTTCCTGATGTGAGTAACGGAAACGAAAGAAAAATTCTGATTTCGTTTTTTATCATTTTCGGGTTCATGCTTGTAGAAGCCACTGGAGGAATCATCTCTGGTTCACTCGCACTTCTGGCTGATGCAGGGCATATGCTTACAGATGCCGTTGCCTTAGGTTTAGCTTATGCTGCCTTTCGTTTCGGTCGCCGCATTGCAGATAATTCAAAAACATTTGGATACATGCGATTCGAAGTTATTGCTGGCTTAATGAATTCTCTTACATTATTCGCAATCGTTGGATGGATTATTTATGAGGCTATTGAACGCTTTCAATCACCTCAACCTGTCATGGCAGGACCGATGTTTATCGTTGCTATTATAGGTATGCTCGTTAACTTATTTGTTTTATGGTACTTAACAAGAGGCGATACAGAACATGTCAATGTTAAAGGAGCTATTCTCCATGTAATGGGCGATTTACTCGGCTCTGTTGGAGCAATTATTGCTGCCATAGTGATTTGGTACACAGGCTGGACTCCTATCGATCCAATTTTATCTGTTCTAGTTTCTTTACTTGTACTACGCAGCGCATGGTCTTTATTTAAACGTACTCTTCATATTTTACTTGAGGGTGCTCCTGAGAATGCTAATGCCCAAGAGATCACTGAATATCTTTTGAAAAATGTAAGTGGTATTGAAAAAATTACCCATATACATATTTGGATGATTACATCAGGTAGATCTATGGCAACGTTGCATGTCAAACCCAAAGATGGAGTTGACCTCGCGACATTAACTCTCAACATTGAGAATGAGCTAAAATCCAAATTTTCTATTGAACATCCAACTATAGCCATTGATTGGCAAGGCAATAGTACTTGTAGCTTAGAAAACCCAACTCAAATTGATCCACACGCTGGACATAATCACTAACCTTAAATCTTTATTGTTATTCACTGATGAGGAGACTTTAATGTCTGATAAATACTACAATTTAGGAGATTACCAGCGTCAAATAACTACGTCATCTCCTGATACTCAACTTTGGTTTGATCGTGGCTTATTATGGACATATTGTTTCAATCCGAGTGAAGCCATAAATTGTTTTAAGAAAGCTCTAGAACATGATGCAAAATGCGCAATGGCTTATTGGGGCATCGCCTTTGCATCTGGTCCAAATTACAATAAAGCTTGGCATTTATTTGATCCTTCAGACTTACAGAATACCATTCCATATATTAATGAAATTATGGAACAAGCAAAGTTAGCAGCGACTCATAATGCGACACAATTTGAGAAAGATTTAATTGATGCCCTTGCTCCACGCTTTCCAAAACACGTGACTATAGATGAACAAGACTTTCATGAGCTGAATTTTGCATATGCTCAAGCTATGAGATCATTTTATGAAAAATATTCTAATGATCTTGATGCAGCTGCAATGTTTGCAGATGCACTCATGTGCTTGAGCCCTCGTAAATTGTGGGATTTAGATACCGGTGAAGCCATAGGTTTAGGTACAGTTGAAGCTAGAAACGTGCTTGAAGTTGCTTTCACTAAACCTGGGGCAAATCGTCATCCTGTAATTAATCATCTCTATATACATTTAATGGAAATGTCACCTTATCCTGAAGTTGCATTGCCAGCTGCTGATAACCTTCGTAATTTATCACCTGATGGGTCACATTTAGCCCATATGTCCACACATATTGATAATGCATGCGGAGATTGGCGTCGAGTGGTTTATTCTAATCTTGATGCAATCGCAGCCGATGAAAGATATTTTTCTAGAGAAAAGAATCCAGGTGGTTGGAATATCTTGTATCGCGTTCATAATTTAATGGTAGGTGCTTATGGTGCAATGATGGCAGGTAAATCACAGGAAGCGTTATTTATGGCTCATCGTATCAATGACATTTTAACACCCGAAGTACTACATATCACTACACCGCCAATGGCTAATTTAACTGAAAGCCATTGCACAACACTACCACATGTTATGATTAGATTTGGCATGTGGGAAGATATTCTGAAACTTGAGCTACCTAAAGATAAAGGTCTATATAGTTCCACAACCGCAATGATTCACTACGCAAAAGGCATAGCATTTGCTTCATTAAGAAGAGTTAAAGAGGCCGAAAAAGAAAGAGAGTCTTTTATAAAAGCAGTAGCTAATGTATCAGAAGAGCGCTTTAACTCTATACCTGTTAAAGAGGTCGAAGCTTTAAAAATTGCTGCCAAAATGATTCATGGCGAAATTGAGTATCGTAAAGGTAATACGAAAGAAGCATTCGCAATCTTGCGAGAAGGCATTAAATTAGAAGATGCTCTTCCTTATTGTGATCCTCCAGCTTGGTTACAACCAGTTCGGCATGCATTCTGCGCACTTAATATGGAACAAGGAAACTTTGAAGTAGCAGCCCAAGAATATCGGATTGAACTGGGGCTAGAAGGTGACCTTGGACGTCGCCGAATTCGCCCTAACAATGTATGGAGTCTTCATGGACTTTATGAGTGTTTAGCAAAACTAGGTCTAGAGAAAGAAGCTCGAGATATTTCGCTGCAACGTGATATAGCACTTGCCTCGGCTGATATTAATATTGAAGCATCCTGTTTCTGCCGATTAAGTGCATTTGAAGATAACACTACAAGTTGCTGTTAAAAACAGATAGCACTTTCCTCAAATAGATATCAAGGCATATAGCTAGACATTTCTTAATTATATGCCCTTGATCTTAACTTTTTGTAGATGATACTGATAACTTAAATAAATGCATGATATATTTCTTGTTTAGAGTAATAAAAATAAAGAATTCCTATAACCCTCTTTCCCCTTAAAGTTATTTAATTTAGATATTTTTGCAATACATTACGTACTACTATAAATTAGTGCTCCTCACTAATATGACTTGCCATATCTAATAAAACCTGACTAACATGTAAATCATCAATCTCATAAAATACTTGTTTAGATTGTCTTTCGCCTTTGACTAAACGAGCTGAACGCAATAAACGAAGATTATGACTGACTAAAGATTGGGATAAATCAAGAGCATCACTGATTTCACCTACTGAACTAGGCCCCCGCATACAAAAAAGTAGAATTTTAAGTCGTGAAGCATCACCTAATAGCCGAAATGTTTCAGCTAAAGACATAATCTCATCTTGAGATAATGGTATCGGGTGATTATTAAAATTCATACTAATACTTAAATTCCTATTATTTAGAAAATATATATGTTTACATATTCTACCCTTGACCTTCCCATAATGGCAAGGTTTATGCTCTTAATAATTGGGTAAGCACTATAGGTATATCTTATGGGAAAGGCAACAGATAAGCTTTCTAATAATATGAAAGTTACATTAAAAATTGAAGGGATGACATGTGCCAGCTGTGTTGGGCGTGTTGAAACAGCACTCAAAAAAGTTGATGGTGTACAGTCTGCCTCGGTCAATCTAGCGACAGAACGTGCAGATATTGTACTTGATCAGCCTGTGGATCGTCAGGTACTGGTTCATGCCATTGAACAATCAGGTTATGACGTGCCCGCAAATAATATTGAATTATCAATTAAAGGCATGACCTGTGCTAGTTGTGTAGGTCGTGTCGAAAAAGCCCTTAAAGCCGTTGCAGGTGTAAAAGAGGCCAATGTCAATCTTGCGACTGAGCGTGCAACGGTCAGTGGTTCAGCAAATGTCGATGACTTGATTACCGCAATTGATAAAGCTGGTTACGATGCCACAGAAATTCAAGCTTCTATTCCTGACCAGACAGAGCTGCTTGAGAAAAAAGATCAAGAACGTGCTGAACTTAAGCGTGATTTGATTCTTGCAACCCTATTGGCTTTGCCTGTATTTATTTTGGAAATGGGATCTCACCTTATCCCTGGTGTTCATCAACTGATTGATCAAACTATTGGGATGCAGAATAGCTGGTATTTACAATTCATCCTGACCACGTTGGTTTTAGTTATTCCAGGACGAAGATTCTATCTAAAAGGTTTGCCTGCATTACTCCGTTTAGCACCTGATATGAACTCGCTGGTTGCGGTTGGTACATTAGCAGCTTACCTATTTTCTATTGTTGCCACATTCATACCCAACATCCTTCCCACAGGAACGGTAAATGTATATTACGAAGCTGCTGCGGTGATTGTGGCATTAATCTTACTGGGTCGTTTTCTTGAAGCAAAAGCCAAAGGGCGAACATCTGAAGCAATCCAGCGTTTAGTCAGCTTACAGGCCAAAACTGCCCATGTTTTACGCGATGGCCAAATGGTAGATATTGCACTAGACCAAGTGGTTGCAGATGACATTATCATTGTGAAACCAGGTGAAAGAATCCCTGTCGATGGTCAAGTCACTGATGGAAAAAGTTTTGTTGATGAATCCATGATTACGGGTGAACCAATCCCTGTTGAGAAAGGCATCGGCAGTGATGTGGTAGGCGGCACCATTAACCAGAATGGCACGTTGACCTTTACCGCTGTGGCGGTGGGTGGCGAAACTATGCTGGCTCAAATCATTCGTTTGGTTGAGCAAGCACAGGGTTCTAAAATGCCGATTCAAGCTGTGGTGGATAAAGTTACCTTATGGTTTGTCCCTGCGGTGATGATTGCCGCAGTACTTACATTCCTAGTCTGGCTTATTTTTGGTCCATCACCAGCCTTAACCTTTGCGTTGGTTAATGCTGTGGCAGTGCTGATCATTGCCTGCCCGTGTGCAATGGGATTAGCGACACCAACCTCAATTATGGTGGGTACAGGTCGTGGTGCAGAGTTAGGAGTGTTGTTCCGTAAAGGTGAAGCCTTACAACTATTAAAAGATGCTAAAGTTGTTGCAGTTGATAAAACAGGGACGTTGACAGAGGGTCATCCTGTGCTGACTGACTTTGAAGTAACCCAATTGTTTGAGCGTGATTATGTTCTAGGCATGGTTGCGGCTGTCGAATCCCGTTCTGAACATCCGATTGCTAAAGCAATTGTTGATGCGGCAAAAAGTGAAAACCTAGCTCTACCTAAAGTCGATACCTTTGATTCAGTCACTGGTATGGGTGTCTATGCAACCATCAATGGTAATGAAAAAATCAATATTGGTGCAGACCGTTATATGGTTCAACTTGGTATTGATGTTGCTCCATTTGCTGTTACAGCTCAGCGTCTTGGTGATGAGGGTAAATCCCCTCTTTATGTTGCTGTCGATGGCGAACTAGCAGGAATTATTGCAGTTGCCGACCCAATCAAATCCACAACGCCAGCAGCGATTAAGGCTCTACACCAATTAGGGCTTAAGGTGGCAATGGTTACTGGTGACAATGTTCGTACTGCTCAAGCGATTGCCAAACAATTGGGTATTGATGAAGTGATTGCTGAAGTTTTACCAGAGGGTAAAGTTAGTGCGGTTAAAGAGCTGAAAGCAAAATATGGCCATATCGCTTTTGTGGGTGATGGTATTAACGATGCGCCAGCTTTGGCTGAAGCTGATGTGGGACTTGCGATTGGTACAGGTACAGATGTTGCAATTGAATCTGCCGATGTCGTGTTAATGTCAGGGAACTTACAAGGTGTTGCCAATGCGATTGCCTTGTCCAAAGCAACGATTGGTAATATTCATCAGAACTTATTCTGGGCATTTGCCTATAACACCATGTTGATTCCTGTTGCTGCTGGTATATTGTACCCAGCCTATGGAATACTGATGTCCCCAATCTTTGCAGCAGGTGCAATGGCTTTGTCCAGTGTATTTGTACTCGGTAATGCATTACGTTTACGTCGATTCCAGTCACCATCCGTCAGTCAAGGCTAAGGAGGATATGATGAACATTGGTAAAGTCTCTAAAGCTTCAGGAGTTACCGCCAAGATGATTCGTTATTACGAGCAGATAGGCCTGATTCCCGCTGCTGGACGTAATAATGCAGGATATCGCTCTTACTCAGTAAATGATGTTGAACGTTTAAAGTTTATCAAACGAAGTCGTGAACTCGGTTTTTCAGTAGCGGAAATATCAGACCTACTCGATTTATGGAATAACCGCAGTAGACAGAGTGCTGATGTCAAACGCCTGGCTCAGGGTCATATTGAAAAGCTGGAAGAACGTATCAATGACCTACAGCAAATGGCGAATACTCTCAAGGACTTAATCGACTGCTGTGCTGGTGATAATAGACCTGATTGTCCGATTCTTGAAGGTTTGCAAGAGCCCCACAATGATATAAAGGACGTTCACCATCATAATGACCTGCTTTCCGTTTCACCTTTAACCCGAAAGAAATGACAAATAATGGGAGGTTATATCAATATAACCTCCTATGCCATACCTATAAAAATTCTTATAAATCAATATAGCTTATTGACTTCTAATATCAGTTCTTCAAAATCTAATTAATTAACTACATTTATGAATATATATGTCAAAAAGAACAAGAGATAATTTCACCCAAAGAACAATTGATGCACTACGTCGCAGAGTATCAAACTGTTGTTCAAACCCTGAATGCTATGTTCTAACAGTGGAGCCTCAAGCGACTGATCCAACAAAAGTAATTGATACAGGTGTAGCAGCACATATTTGTGCTGCATCTATCGGTGGTCCTCGCTATAAGGCAGAGATGACAACTGAAGAAAGAAAAGACATCAATAATGCAATTTGGCTTTGTGCACATTGCTCTATAAAAATAGATAGGGAACCAGAGGCTTATCCAGCCCCTTTATTGCACCATTGGAAGAAAGAAGCAGAACATAGAATAAAAATTAATTCAAACTCAAGGCTTTATACGCAGAATGAGGCAGACTACAAAGTTCATCGTACCTTATTACAAGGTATAGGAGTAAACCTATCTGATCGAATGCAGACTTCCATCTCAGAAGTAGCAAGAGCTGTAAAATCATATATTCATAAATTAGACCCACGGCTAGATGTGGAATACTCTTTTATCAATGGTTCTAACCACTTTGAGATCAATGTTAAAGAAGATACAGATGATCCTGTTATCATCAACTTTATTCCTATTGATCCATCTGAATATAATGAAAAATTTTCGGACTTAATAGATCATGGCCAAACTCTCTCATGTGATATTGCCAAGGTAACCACCAACTCATTAGGGCTAGACTCAATATTTCCCCAGAACCTAAAGGATGGCATCCTGATTATTGAGCCCAATAATAAAAGAACTGCCATTGTTGAGATACAGGATGAAGAGGGTGAAACGCTTATGAGTTTTGAAGATGAATTGATATTAGGAAAAGAAACCTTTTCCTTTTCCTCCATGAAATATAATCATCTTCTAAGTTTTAAAATCAATAAAATTCCATATTCTGGACAACCTATAAAGGATGGTTTTAATCTGGATTTAAACTTCCAGTTATGGGATAACAAAAACTTATCTAAATTACCTTACTTTGATCAAATTTTTAAATTTTATAAATCATTGTCAAATAGTAAAGAATTCAAAGCAATCATATATATAGATGGTTTAGAAGTATTCTCTTCAAGCACCTCAATTGGAAAAACTTATTTTTCCAGACTATTACCTTTACTATCATATACTTATTATTGCAGACTCATTTGTAATGTTCTTCATATCGAATTACCATTCAAAAGTGACATTACGTTTAGTATTGAAGAATACCGCGATGTTTTTGAAACTGCCAAGGCAATAAAAGCAGTTCAGATCAATAATAAATTTTCTTGTACTTTTACCTTGATTAGGGACTCTCTACTATCTATCAGCACCTTTATGGGAAGTAGTGAGATTATTATCCAACAGAATATAATTATAGAGCTCGACAATGTATTCAAAGAGAATATAAAGAAAGATGTTTTTATAAGACATACATTCACTAATCCAAATTTATCTGTAATTAATAATACTAAATCCAAGAAAAATTATACTTACAAAATCAAAGCAGATAACAAACACCATCTTGGTCGATATAAAAGGATGACCACATTAACTCCAATAACACCTGCAAATGAAAAAGAGGTTATGTCTATATGACCACATATATAACCAATAAAGTAAGAATATATAAGTCAATTACTTAAAGAGTTTTTTAATTAGTACCAAGATATTCTATACACCACTGCCAAATCTTGTTCACAGTAGTATTAGAGTGTGAGGATTTTTTCCGTACAAGATAATAACTTGGTTCAATGGTCATTATTTCCGAAACAACCTGTACCAGTTTTCCTGATTTAATCTCTTCATCTACAAAGGCTCGGCATGCTAACGCAATGCCTTGCCCTGACAAAGCAGCGTCTAATGCCAGAGTGGTTTGACTAAAAACAAGTCCAGATAACTTAACATTTGTATTTAGGAACTTGGGCCAGTTATCGTGAGCATCATGTAGAAGTGGCATTGATATTAATTGTTCAGGCTTTAAAGGAAGAGTTAAATCTTGGACAAGAAAAGGACTTGCCACAACAATCAGTTCCTGACGGAACAATAACTGCGCTTCCAAATTCTCTGGAAATGACTTTTTAGTAAGGCGTACAGCAATATCAACCTGATCCCGATCAAAATCTGATACAGCTTCAGTAGCTAATGTATGCAGCTTGATATCAGGCAATGATGTATGTAGTTTACCTAAAAGAGGGATCAACAACTTGGCAGCAATCGTCGGAGTTACACTAATGGTTACGCTATCAGGTTGATCCAAAATCGATTCCGTTTATTCTGTAAAAATATCAAAGGCATGAGTCATATTGACCAAGTAATTAGCTCCCTCTGGAGTCAAAGCCAGTCCTCTTGGAAGACGCTGAAATAGTGTAACCCCCAGATGTTCCTCCAATGCCCGGACCTGCTGAGCAATCGCACCTTGGGTAACTCCCAGTTCATCCGCAGCAGCACGGAAACTCAACTTCCGTCCTGCCGATTCAAAAGCACGCAAAGCATTTAAAGATGGGAGTTTCCGACGAGATAACATAGAACCAAATAGACAGTAGTTTTTCTACACTCTAATGCGTTTATTAATCGTGTGCAAGTCATTCAACTAGTTGAAATAATGTCCTAATAAAAGCAATTTTTATGCTGAGTCTTCCTTTAGAAAATAAAGTATAGGACTGGAAAATTATCCTGACTGAGGTGTCTGTTATGGCAAATGATCTTATTCAAATTAATACTTTGGCCTGGAAAGAACTTGAATTGGCAACTATCACCCCTGAATCAGGTTTCCGCTATATCAATCTATGCTCGGTAGATAAAGAGGATACGCCACAGGCCAGAATGGTCGTGCTAAGACATGTAAATCAATTAAAACGTATTCTTGAGATCCATACCGATATTCGCAGTCCAAAATGGAATGAACTCTTGGCAAACCCATCTACGACCATTCTGGGGTTTTGCTCAAAGACGCGTTTGCAGCTTCGCCTAAAAGGTATTGCCACACTTCATGCTTCTGGTACTGAAGTTGCTCAACAGGCATGGCAATCATTGAGTATATGGACACAGAGAACCTATACGGGTGGACCACCAGGAGATGAGTGTGCTTTTACCACTGGTTGCCACTCACTTCTAGAAACAGACAGTGATGAAAGACAAGATGGATATTCATGTTTTGGTGTTATTTCTGTCCAGATTGAGATTTTAGACTGGTTTCAATTGCAGCACCAAAACAACCAGCGTGCATATTTCACTTATGACAACGATGGAAATTTGATGAATAGCCATTGGATTAACCCCTAAACTGACTCAATAGGATACAGATAAGATGCTTCGCGCTTATGTCGCACTAGTTCTACTTGGAATCATTTGGGGAACAAATTTTATCTATATGAAATGGGCCACTATCCTTATTTCCCCCTCACAAACCGTATTCCTGCGAGTCCTATTTGGATTTCTTCCTCTTTTAGTGATTGCTATTTATACAAGGGCAATCAATCGCCAGCAATTACGTTATCTCCCTCATTTCACCGTGATGTCAGTATTGGCAACGACACTCTATTATTATGGGTTTGTCGCTGGAACAGCTCTTCTTCCCACCAGTATCGCTGGACTGCTTAGTGGCTCTATTCCCATTTTTACGTTCTTGGCTTCCATCATATTTCTTCGTGAGGAACAACCTACAAAGCGGATGACCCTTGGAATTATACTAGGATTCCTAGGCATCATCTTAAGTGCCAGACCATGGGAAAGCACACAGGAGATCCCTTTGATGGGTATCGTATGGATGATTGTTGGAACACTCAGTGTTGGATGTTCTTTTGTTTATGCCCGATATTTTCTTTCTCCCTTAAACTTACCTCCAGTGGCATTAGCAACATGGCAGTCAGGCATCGCAACACTTACATTGTTGCTTCTAACAGACTTTGACCATATTACTGCGATTACATCGGACATCCATACACTATGGGGGGTGATTATTGGCCTAGGGATGTTGGGAACGGGAGGTGCTTTCTTCATTTATTACTACATCATTCAAAAGCTTGGACCAGTAAAAGCTGCTGGGGCTACATATATTGCCCCAATTGTGGCTGTTATCATTGGCGCTATGATTGGAGAAAGTATAGGAGTAATTGAATTATTGGCATTAGTTTTGATTCTTGGAGGGGTGGTGTTAATTCAACTTCCCAAAAATACTTAAGTTTTAGCTTTTTATTGGAAATAAAAAGCGACTACTTTGAGTCGCTTTATTATTTTGTTCACTCTTAGCGAGGAGGAAAACCAGCCTCTGTTAAAGCCTCAACCACTTGTTGCTGAGTTGCAGTTGTTTCAACTTTCACACTGCGATTTGGAGGATCAGTAATTACCTTTGCATTAGCATCAACTGCTTGAATTGCTCTGGTGACACCACGGGCACAACCGCCACAGGTCATACCTTCAACATGAAATTCCATATTTATCTCCACTATTATTCAAGATTTATTTAATATAAACCTTGCCATAATTGTAAGGTCAAGTCTTACTAAAATTTAATTAAGTAAAAAGTAGTTATTTTGGCCATTTCTGGTGGTAATCATCAATTACATATTCATGAATATGGATTCCATTGACCAGATGTTGTTGCAAATGCTCATGTTCTGGTGGTAAATCATCATGATTATGAGCCAAATACATTTCGTCCTGAGCTGACCATACACGCATCGCAAGTATGAGTGAAATAACGGCAATTACTGCCATAGGTATAAAAGTCTGTAATGTTCCCACATTGGTACTCAACCACCCAACTAATGGATAAGTAATCAACCAGCACGCATGAGAAAACGCAAATTGTGCTGCAAATAAAGCTGTTCTATTTTCACTGGATGCTGATTTACGAATTAATCGCCCTGTTGGTGTTTGAGCCACTGAATAGCCCACACCTAAAATAAACCACAATGCCAATAACCAAGCATAGGAATGAATAAAATAGCCAGAGAACAAGCCAATGGTCAGTATGGTTGTACCTGTTAACATCACGGTTCTATCATTAAATTTATCAAGAACTTTAGGCAATATAAATGCTGAAAGCATAGAACCAAGACCAAATAGACCAAACGCCCAAGTTGTTGCATGTTCTGTCAGTTTAAAGGTTGATTGAACCAGTACCACTGTATTGACAATAACTACAGCACTTGCCGAAGCAATGGCTAGATTTAATGCAAGTAAGGCTTTCAATCGTGGAGTATTAAAATATATTTTTGCCCCCTGTTTGATTCGACTATATATACCTTTAAATTCAGGAATTTTTGCTACAGGTAGTTTTGCACTGACAACAAATAATGCTGAACCAATGAAGCCAATGACTGTACCTAAGAATAAATTGTTATAACTAATAACTGTCAATAACAGCCCTGCTAACATCGGGCTAATTATATTTTCTAAATCATAAGCTAGACGGGACAATGATAAGGCGTTGGTATAATCTTTTTCATCAGGCAATACATCTGGAATCGTTGCCTGAAATGTAGGGGTAAATGCTGCTGATGCGGATTGTAAAATAAAAATTAACAGGTAAATCTGCCAGATTTGGGTTACAAATGGTAAGCAAAGTGCTGTTAATGCCCGAATAATATCTAATCCAACCAAAACCTTTTTTCGGGGTAAACGTTCTGCAAAAGCTGAGGCAACAGGTGCGACGGCAATATAAGCAATCATTTTAATTGCCAGTGCAATACCGAGAACCTGTGCCGCTTTTTCGCCAGCCATATCATACGCAAGTAAAGCCAATGCAATCGTAATTAAGCCAGTACCAATTAATGCAATCACTTGTGCAAGAAATAGATGTCTATATGTTGTGTTTTTTAATACTGTAAACATTTTATCGGCTCTCCTAGTTCACCTGCTTTATCCATAGGACACTTAAGAGCATTGCCCTTAAATGTCCTTAAATAGATTAAAAAATCCGTTTTATTTCACTAAACTGTCCTTCAACTGTTAAAGTTACTGTGACAGATTCTTTGTTACGGTTTCGCCAGAACCAACCATGTTTACCGTCAAATGCAGCCGTTAAAGTCCCTGATTGCTGAGTTTCATTTCGACCTTTGCCATAACCATGATAAAAATCTTTCGGGGCATTCACTGGGTCTCCATGTGTATCAAAATTCAAACCACCACCTGATGTTTTCCAGTCGAAATTAACACTTGCACCTTTAGGCATTGCCAGTTTCACTTCTGTTGCCTGACCAGCCTTGAGGTCAATCGAAATAGATTCTTTGGTCACAGCAGGTATCATTTTGGCTGGTTCACTTTCATTTGAAACCTTTGTATTTGCTTCTGTTTGTCCTAGAGCTTGGGTTGCCTCTGAAACACTAGTATCTTGTCCAGAAATATCAAACTCTTCTGCAAAACCGCCAGTGTTTTCGCCCAATCCCTGTTCAGCTTCTTTGGCTAAAGACTGTTTAATTTCTCCCATCTCAACCAAACCAATGGCTTTTCCTATACCTGTTGGGTCGATACCATATTCAGCGGGCATCACACATGTCACTAATACAACTACCGCACTTATGGCTGCAATTACTGTTGATTTAATCAACTTTTTGGAAGATGGAAGTTGAATATTTTTTGGAATTTCAGTGTTGTACATAATTCAATCCTTATTGTGTGATAAAGCCAGTAAGCTGATAGCCGACCAATAAAAAACCAAGAAACATCAAAAAGACATTACTTTGATAAGCTGTTTTAAAGAAGTAAGGGGTTTTTCGCCACATGGTCATAAATAGCAAAATGATGCACAGTGCCATGAGCTGACCGAGTTCAACACCGACATTAAATGAAATTAAATTTGCCAATAGGCCATCTTTAGGGACTTCATATTCCTGAATTTTGACGGCTAAACCAAAACCATGTATCAGACCAAAAATTAAGGTTGCAATTTTGGTATTGGGTTGATACCCAAACCATCTTTGATAAGCACCCAAATTATCTAAGGCTTTATAAACAATAGAGAAACCAATGATTGCATCAATAATGTAGGCATTCATTGAGATGTTGTAGTACACACCAATCAGCATGGTGATTGAGTGACCAATGGCAAAAAGGCTGACATATAAGCCTATATCTTTTATTCGATATAGGAAGAAAATAATGCCAACGAGAAACAATAGGTGGTCGTATCCCGTGAGCATATGTTTCGCTCCCAAATAGATAAATGGGATGATATGGACACCGTAGATTTCCTGAATGTAACCTTTGTCACCTTCCGAAACACCATGCGCAAATAACATTGGGCTAAACAAGAATAGGCTTAATACTACTATCAGTTTTAAGCGGCTTCTTGATTTCACCCACTGCAAGAAAGAACTTGTCATATAAATTAAACTCCAAAAAATTAAATGATGAATTGATAATTCATTCATTTTTTGGCGGTTTAAAAATGCGACTCATCACTAAAAGGGTATAGTGTTTGATTCTGTCAATAATTTGAGAATTGAAAATCAGTACAATAAAACTAATATTTTGACCAACATCATAACCAACAAAATGTTCATGATAAGTATCTTGGTGGCTATGTATATGCGGTTGATTCACTTCATGTGGATGTGTTTCTGCATAAGGTGCGTTCTGAAATGAACTGATTTCAGTTACATGTGTATTAGAATGCAGGCACAATGCAAGACTAAGGATGCAGACAAGCCACATCATTGTTCCTTTAAACTTTTTATCTTGCACCATGCCTATCATTTCATTTCTTCCCTAAACCTGTTGCTCAGAGAAATTTTCTACTTCTGCTTTACGCTTGGCTCTTTGATTGAACCAGACATACAAGGTAGGCAGAATAATCAATGTAAGTAATGTGGAAGAAATAATCCCGCCAATAACTACAGTTGCGATTGGGCGTTGAACCTCTGAACCAATGCCGACATTTAACGCCATTGGAATAAATCCCAGAGAAGCAACCAGAGCCGTAATTAATACAGGTCTTAATCTTTCTAAAGCACCATGCTTTACCGCATCAACCAAACTTTGACCTTGAGCTTGCAAGCGTTGAATTGCGGTGACTAAGACCAATCCATTTAATACCGCCACACCTGAGAGGGCAATAAAGCCCACAGCAGCAGAGATTGAAAGTGGAATATCCCTTAATGCTAAAGCGATGACACCACCAGTTAATGCAAATGGCACACCAGTAAAGACCAATAAACTATTACGAATATTCCCTAATGCCATGTAAATCATGGTAAAGATTAATAATAGTGCTACAGGTACAATAATCATCAAACGATTAGTAGCAGACTGCATCTGCTCAAATGTACCGCCCCAAGACATCCAGTAACCTTCTGGTAATTTGAATTGGGAATCTACTTTGGCTTGAGCTTCAGCAATATAACTACCCATATCTGTTCCACGTACATTGGCAGTGATGACTATTCGGCGTTTACCATTTTCACGAGAAATCTGGTTTGGACCTTGAATGGTTTTTAACTCAATCAAATCGGACAACAGTACACTTGACCCATCTGGCAAACGCATTGGAATTTGATAGAGTTTTTCCAGATTACTGACCGCACTTTCTTCCATTCTAACGACAATATCGAACTTTCTATCACCCTCAAACATTCTGCCTGCGGTTTGCCCAGTAATCAGACTAGATACTTTATTTTGAACATCTTCAGCATCTAAACCATAATTGGCAATCATGTCCCGCTTAAGTTCAATAGAAACCATTTGTAGACCAGACATTTGTTCAACTTTTAAATCGGCAGTTCCATTAACAGTTTCAAGGATATCTGCGACTTCATTGCCAAGTTCCAACAGTTGTTCCAAATCATCACCTGAAATTTTTACAGCAACATCCGTACGTACACCAGAAATCAACTCATTAAAACGCATCTGAATGGGTTGGGTGAACTCGTAGTTATTGCCATAAACACCTTTTGAAACTCGTTCGATTTCTGCCACGACATCAGCTTTCTCCTTGTTAGGATTCGGCCACTCCCTACGGAGCTTTAACACGACATAGTTATCTGCCACATTAGGTGGCATAGGATCTGTTGCAATTTCGGCTGTTCCAATTTTGGCAAAAATCGATTTCACCTCTGGTATCTTTTGGATTTCTCGTTCAAGTGCATATTGCATTTCGATTGCCTGGCTTAGTGATGTTCCAGGAATACGTAATGCGTGTAATGCCACATCACCCTCATCCAACGATGGAATAAACTCTGAACCAAGACGAGTAGACAAACTGGCAGTAAATACAAAGAAACCTGCTACACAAGCAACCAGTATCAGTCGATGGTTAAGTGACCAGTCCAGAACAGGGTGATAAAACTTTTTAATGCCATGAACAATTTTGGACTCTTCATCTTTTACTTTGCCTGTGGTAACTAATGCAATCATGGCAGGGACAAAAGTAATCGAGAGAATCATCGCTGCAAGTAATGCCATCACCACTGTTGCTGCCATTGGCGTGAACATTTTTCCTTCAACACCTGTCAGCGTCATCACAGGTAGATAAACCAGAATAATGATAAGCTGACCATAAAGAATGGCTTTTCTAGATTCTTTGGTGGCATCAAATACTGTGGCAAATCGTTCCTGTCGAGTTAGTACTCTCCCTAACTCTTTCTGTTTTAAAGCAAGTTTTGCCAGAGATGCTTCGACAATAACCACAGCACCATCAACGATAATCCCGAAGTCCAATGCCCCAAGACTCATTAGATTGGCACTGATTTTCTGATTGACCATGCCTGTAATGGTCATCAACATGGATAATGGAATGACCATTGCTGTAATAAGTGCGGCACGGAAATGCCCAAGAAAGATAAATAGAACCACAATCACAAGGATTGCACCTTCTAACAGATTCTTTTTAACGGTTTCAATTGTTGCATCAACCAGTGTAGTACGGTTATAAACAGCTTTCGCTTCCACACCTTCTGGTAGTGACTTCTGGACTTCCTGTAATTTTTGATCTACAGCATGGGCGACACTACGAGAGTTCTCTCCAATGAGCATGAATGCTGTACCCAATACAATTTCCTGACCATTCTTGGTCGCTGCACCTGTACGCAATTCACTTCCGATAGATACTTCTGCAACATCATTTAAACGCAGGATATAGCCATTACTTGTCGTAATTGGAATACTCTTGATTTGCTCAATTGATGTGATTTGTGAATCTGAACGCAGTAGATATTGCTCACCATTTTTTTCAATATAACCAGAACCTTTGTTCATGCTATTTTTTGAAATAGCTTCAACAATTACCTGTTGGTCTAAGCCGATACTCCGCAAATAAGGATAATTAGGACGTACCACAAATTGTTTTACATAGCCACCAATGGTATTGATTTCATTGACACCCTCAACATTTCGCAGTTGTGGCTTAATCACCCAATCCTGCAATGTCCTTAAATCCGTAGCTGACATTGGATTTGGATTATTGGGTGTATTCTCAACGGTATACATAAAGATTTCGCCAAGTCCTGTAGACACAGGTCCCATTGAAGTGGAAATACTACTTGGCAGACTTGGTACAATACCCTGAAGCCTTTCATTCACCAATTGGCGGGCAAAATAAATATCTGTACCTTCTTTAAAGATAACAGTGACTTGTGATAGTCCATATCTTGACACCGAACGGGTATAGTTAAGATTGGGGATACCTGCTAGGGCTGTTTCAATTGGAAAGGTCACCTGAGTTTCCATTTCCAGTGGTGAGAGTCCCTGAGCCTCGCTGTTAATTTGTACCTGAACATTTGTAATATCAGGGACTGCATCAATCGGCAGTTTGAAATAGTTATAGACACCAAATGCCCCAATAAACAAAAATACAATCAATACGAACCAACGGTTCTTGATTGACAGTTTTACAATCTGGTCAAACATGTTCGCTACTCCTGCTTTTAATGGTCATGAGAAGCGCCAGATTTACCCAGCTCTGCTTTTATGAGATAAGAATTACCTGCTGCATATTTTTGTCCAACTTTTAAACCCGATTTGACCTCAACAAATCCATTGAATTTCTCACCCAACTCAAGTGGACGAACTTCAAAGTCATCACCAACACGAAGAAAAACCACGTCCCAGTCACGATAGGTTTGTAGTGCATCTTCACGCACCACCATCGGTTTCATGGATTGACTTTCAAAGATTTGTGCTGAAATCAACTGACCTGAACGCCAGTTAAACTGATTCGGAATTTCAACAAAGGCTTGAGCAGTACGAGTTTTAGGGTCAATCACATCACTGATATATTTGATGCGCCCCAATGCTTCTTCCGAAGCTGTTGTCTGTGATTGGATGGTGACTTTATTACTTGTTTTCACCACATTCAATTTATCAGCAGGAATATTCACTACTGCTAAAAGTTGTGAAGTGTTGGCAATTTTAAACATCGGAGTAGATGGGTTAACATTTGTGCCAATGGCACTTAGAATTTCCAGCACTGTGCCTGACATCGCGGCACGTACTTCAATCATTCCATTGCCAGAACCACCATAAGAGTTAATGATGTTACTTAACTCATTGACACGAACATGGGCATTATCAAATTCACGTTCGGCATTAATATAGTCAATTTCAGGGGAAACACGTTTCTGCCATAAAGCCCGTTCTTGCTCCATTTTTTTACGTGTAAACTGCAAGGTATCCTGAGCGATAGTACGTTCAGCATTTAGACGAATCACATCCTGACTTTGTACGGTTGCCAATAAGTCACCCTTACTGACCTTATCACCAATCGTACGATAGGTTTTAACCAGTGTGCCACTTGCTTTAGGGGTAATAAAACTCTCAAAATTGTCTGGAAATTTAAGTTCACCTTTAAGCTGTAAGCTATTTTCAAACATCATAGGCTGAACAGTTAATACTTCGAGTCCACTACTTTTTAGACTGGCATCAGGAATATTGGTACGACCCTCTTTGGTGTCCCACCTCCATGTATGCTTTTTACCTTGATATTCCACATTGATCATCATCAAAAATGAATGTGGTTCATAAATCACTTCATTTCCAATCAGATAGTCACTTTCAGGTACAAAGCTAATATTTTGTTCCGCATCAAGACGCTTGATGAAAATATTTGCAGTCAGTTCTTGAGGCTTTAAGGGCTTATCCTTGAAATAGCCATATACACGTAAATGAGGTTCAACACCTTCCTCAAAAATCTTAACTTCCGTAGAGAAATCGCCATCTCGATATAAACGTCCACCATGTTGGCCTTTTTCATCACCTGCAACTGCAACGCTTTCCTCTACCGTTTCACCTGAATTCGCCTTTGGTTTATTACCTGTCTTATACCAAGCAATCGCACACAGGATAATCAGTAATGCAACAACACCTGTTGCAATTAAAGTATTGGTGGTTTTATTCATGTTTGTGTTCCCCCTATTCCTGTTCTAAATTGGTGACGTAGTTTTTCTCAATCTCTGCAATTTGATTTTGCAAAGCCAACCACAGGTCATAACGGGCTAACTGTTTATCCAACCAAATTTGCTTATTACTATTAAATTCCAATAGGGAAGTCTTGCCTGCCTGATAGCCCAGTTCAGCAATACGTAAACTTTCATTGGCTGCGGGTAATACCGTGCTGTCATATTGCTTGATTGCATCAATCAGGTTTGAAATCTCAACCGATTTATTTTCCAATTCAATTTTAGCGTTACGATTTGCCCAGACAGATTGGGTTTCTGCATTGGCTTGGGTAGCTTGAGCAATGGCAATATTGCCTTTATTACGATTGAAGACAGCGAGGGGAATTGAGGTGGAAACTAAAAATACCTTGTCACTGGTTTCCTGATAATTTCGGACACCAACACCCAATGTAATATCAGGTACGGCCTCTCTTTTTGCCAATTCAAGTTGTGTTTTTGCCAACTGTGTTTTTAAGACACTTTCCTGTTCCAATAAACTGACACGATTGGAAAAGTTAATATCTAGAGGCACTTCAATGGCTTGATTTGGCAAATCAGGAAGATACTTAGAGCAGAGGTTTCTCTGATATTGAATCCTCTTTAACTCATTTTGATGACGTAAAGCTGATTCTGCTGACAATGCCGAACTTAACTGGACATCAGAGGGAATCACTCGACCGAATTTTAACTTTTCAGTGAGTACATTGACTTGTCGCTTATACAAACTACTTTCAGTTGAAAAAATTTCAGCACGCTGGGTTGCAACATACCAGTTTGACAGACAAGTCCTTAATTCTGATTTAAGTTCTGCCTGACGTTTTACAATCTCAAACTGATTATTGTTGCCCTGAAATCCTGCCAGTTGTTTACGTAACTGTAACTTATTATTTAAGGGAATATCTTGAGAAAGCCCAATCATGGTAGTAGGGCCATCAAGTTCTTTAAGCTTGGAATTTCCTAAATTATCCAGCTCCATATTAAAAGTTGGATTGTTCAATCGCCCAGCATATTGTTGATTGATATCATACGCAGACTGAACCGTACCGGGTTTGTCGGAGAGTCAATATTCTGAGAGACTATCCCGATGACAAAACCAAACTATACCCCCGAAATTAGAGAAAGAGCGGTTCAATTACTAATTGAATCTGAAAAAGATTATCCTTCTACTTGGGCAGCAATCACAGCTATTGCTCCTAAAATCGGTTGTACTCCTGAAACATTGCGTGTTTGGTATTTAAAGCATCTGGATCAACTAAATCCTGCCAAAGTACAACAGATATCTGACCAAGAAAAAATGAAGCAAATGGAACGTGAAATTAAAGAATTAAAACGTGCCAATGAAATTCTACGCAAAGCAGCCGCTTTTTTCGCCCAGGCGGAGCTCGACCGCCCACACAAATAATGGTGGATTTTATCCATAACAATAAAGATCGATATGGTGTTGAAGCGATTTGTAGAATTTTACCGATTGCACCTTCAACCTATTACCGAACTTTAGATCTCACTGACAATCCAGAACATCGAGCGAAACGAGATCTACATGATGAGTATCATGCTGAACAAATTAAACGAATTTGGAAAGAAAGTTCAGGTCGATATGGTGTACGTAAAGTTTGGCAAAAATTGAAACGTGAGGGTTATGTTATTGCACGTTGTACAGTTGCTCGATTGATGCAAAAGCTAGGTATACAAGGTGTTTGGCGTGGTAAGAATAAACAAACCACCCGTAACCGAGATGACCAAAAACGGGCAGATGATTTAGTGAAACGTAATTTTAATGCTGATCATCCAAACCAACTATGGGTGGGTGACTTTACGTATATTCAAACTCATTCAGGCTGGGTATATACCGCATTTGTTATTGATGTGTTCTCACGAGCAATTGTTGGATGGAAAGTATCTACACGGATGAATACAGATATGGTGCTTGATGCATTAGAGCAAGCATTGCATGATCGAGGCATGCCAAAGAATGTGATTCATCATTCCGACAGAGGTGTGCAATATCTTTCCATTCGCTATACCAATCGTTTAGAAGCAGCAAATTTACGAGCATCAGTCGGTACAACGGGTGATTCATACGATAATGCTCTGGCTGAAACGGTGAATGGCTTATACAAAACAGAGGTGATTGAATATTTAAAAGCAGATTGGCAAGGTTTAGCAGATGTACAACTTGCGACACTAAACTGGGTAGATTGGTTCAATAAAAAGCGTGTACACAGTGCACTGGGTTATGTATCGCCTTTTGAGTTTGAAGCAATGTACTATGATAAGATTAACCCGTTAGGTCAGGTGGCTTAACTTAAATAAAAAAGTCTCCGACAAACCCGGTACGGTTCAGACTGAGATTGTTGCAAACTCTTGAGAATTACATCATTTGCTAATACCTGTTGTTGTAGTCGGGCATAATCTTGCTCTGCAAAAGCAGGTGCTGCCATGACTACCAAACCACAGGTAAGAAATATCTGATAAATTTTAGACATGACTTTACCTATACAAAAAAAATGAAAAATTATTTTTTGTATAGAAAAATCAATTACGTAAAACGATTAAAGCTTTTGTATAAGTATAAGAGTTACTAATAAAAGATTGCCTTTTCCTAAATCCAAAAGACCTAATAGGTATTTCAAAAAAACTAAGAAAAAGTAGTATAAGAGGTAGGGCAAAGCTCAAGAAGAATACAGGATCAAGAGCAAAATGTTCTTGAATCGTAATAGGCTTAACTGAATGTTGTAAAGCAGATTGATCATAACTTTTCCAATTATGATTTTTTGTATCTTCCTGAGAAATTTGATTATCATGATGAACTAGAGTCCAGTGACTTATATCTCCAGACACAATAGAAATATTTAGATCATGGTGATGGTCTAAATTTTTAGCAATTACAGGCGCCCATGTATAAACACCCGTAGTTGTTATTGAAAACAAAAACAGGACAAATACAAGAATAAGTTTTATGAACTTATTATTTGACATACTGACCAGATTCACCTTTTATCTGTACCAAGAATACTTAATCAAGTTTCAAAAGTAAATGTCTTAAAAACAAACTAGAAACACTTATTCATGATGATCTGAAATATAGTTTACCGTGTATTTGGGGATTTCTACTTCCAAGTTTTCATCTTGGACTTTAACCTGACAAGATAGTCTTGATTCAGCCGTAAGCCCCCAAGCACGATCCAGTAAGTCAGCCTCTACATCATCCATTTCTTCCAGACTATCAAACCCTTTTTTCACGACAACATGACATGTTGTACATGCACCTGATAAATCGCAGGCATGTTCTATGGGAATGCCATGATCCAATAAACTTCGACATAAATTACTTCCACTTTCAATTTCAAGTTCCGCACCCTGTGGACAAATCTTTTCATGCGGAAGAACTATAATTTTTGGCATATAACATAATCCTCAATTCATCAAATTTATAGATAAAACAAGGGGCTTTAAAAAGCCCCTCATTTAAAAGAACATCGAATAGAGAAGTATCTACTTATGTTTACTTAACCATTCATTCATCATCTTGATTTCTGATTCCTGGGCAGAGATAACATCTTCAGCAAGCTGACGCACTTCTGGATCAGAACCGTATTGAAGAACTACTTTAGCCATATCAATTGCACCTTGATGATGGGGAATCATGCCTCTCATGAAATCAACATCAGCATTTCCTGTAAATGGAACCATCATATCTGCGTGCATTTCATCATTGACCTTAATGTATGCTTGAGTTGATGGGCTATCTTCATTTTTGCTGTCAGAATGATTTTTATTTTTTGCCAACCATTCATTCATCATCTTGATTTCTGACTCCTGGGCAGAGATAACATCTTCAGCAAGCTGACGCACTTTTGGATCAGAGCCGTATTGAAGAACTACTTTTGCCATATCAACCGCACCCTGATGGTGAGGAATCATACCCAACATAAAGTCAGTATCTGCATTTCCCGTGAAATCAATACCCATTCCGCTGTGCATACGAGTATTTACTTCCATATAGGCATTTGTAGATGGATTATCTGTTTTAGCTGAACCATTCATATCATGGTGCATTGAATGGCTTTCATGTTTATTCTCACTCATTGAATTATCCTTTGGAGCGTCAGAAGAGGAACACCCCGCACTAAATACAATCGCACCGATCATTAACATTGGAACAAAGCGTTTCATGGAGTTATCCTCTTACTACAATTATGAAAAAATAATGGGTAATAAGCTCGGAAGTTATTCTTTCCTATCAGGTACATCATTACCCTTGATGTAGTAACTCTATTCTTTCCAATTATGGTAAGGTCAACACCTAATCAAATAAAAATAATTAAAAAATAAAACAATTAAAAACAAATACTTAAATACAATTAACTCCGTAGTGAGTCACAATAATCAATAGAATTAAAAAAATCACCTCCAATCACAAATAATATTTTTATATAAATATAAATGTGATATGTGTTTTCATGGTTTCACAATTATTTATTTGATTATTGGATGCACTACAAAAGACTACAAACATTCTCAAACTTTATACTTAAAAATTATCTTACTTCTCATCTTAAATTTGAGCATTTATGACAATAAAACCTTATTTATTAAAACCTTAAAATAATTATTAAGGTATAATGAACCGTACCGGGTTTGTCGGAGAGTCAATATTCTGAGAGACTACCCCGATGACAAAATTAAAATATACCCCTGAAATCAGAGAAAGAGCGGTTCAATTATTGATTGAATCTGAAAAAGATTATCCTTCTACTTGGGCTGCAATCACAGCAATTGCGCCTAAGATTGGTTGTACTCCTGAAACACTTCGTGCCTGGCATCAAAAGCATTTAGATCAGCAAAATCCTATTAAAGTACAACAGATATCTGATCAAGAAAAAATGAGGCAAATGGAACGTGAAATTAAAGAATTAAAGCGTGCCAATGAAATTCTACGTAAAGCAGCCGCTTTTTTCGCCCAGGCGGAGCTCGACCGCCCACACAAATAATGGTGGATTTTATCCATAACAATAAAGATCGATATGGTGTTGAAGCGATTTGTAGAATTTTACCGATTGCAGCTTCAACCTATTACCGGACTTTAGATCTCGCTGACAATCCAGAACATCGAGCGAAACGAGATCTACATGATGAGCATCATGCTGAACAAATTAAACGAATTTGGAAGGAAAGTTCAGGTCGATATGGTGTACGTAAAGTCTGGCAAAAATTAAAACGTGAGGGTTATGTTATTGCGCGCTGTACAGTTGCTCGATTAATGCAAAAGCTAGGTATACAAGGTGTTTGGCGTGGTAAGAACAAACAAACCACCCGTAGCCGAGATGACCAAAAACGGGCAGATGATTTAGTGAAACGTAATTTTAATGCTGATCATCCAAACCAACTATGGGTGGGTGACTTTACCTATATTCAAACTCATTCAGGCTGGGTATATACCGCATTTGTTATTGATGTGTTCTCACGAGCAATTGTTGGATGGAAAGTATCTACACGGATGAATACAGATATGGTACTCGATGCACTTGAGCAAGCATTGCACGATCGAGGCATGCCAAAGAATGTGATTCATCATTCCGACAGAGGTGTGCAATATCTTTCCATTCGCTATACCAATCGTTTAGAAGCTGCAAATTTACGAGCATCAGTCGGTACGACTGGTGATTCATACGATAATGCTTTGGCTGAAACGGTGAATGGCTTATACAAAACAGAGGTGATTGAATATCTAAAAGCAGATTGGCAAGGTTTAGCAGATGTACAACTTGCGACACTAAACTGGGTAGATTGGTTCAATAAAAAGCGTGTACACAGTGCACTGGGTTATGTATCGCCTTTTGAGTTTGAAGCAATGTACTATGATAAGATTAACCCGTTAGGTCAGGTGGCCTAACTTAAATAAAAAAGTCTCCGACAAACCCGGTACGGTTCATAATTATTTTAACCATAACTACTATTTTTTGAGTTTCACAATGTCTGAAATTGATTTTTATAAAAGATTGAACAGATTAGAGAAAAGACGAAAAGGTACTGACCTTACATACAATGCTTTTGATAGTGTAACAGCAGGCGTAACTTCATTTAATGAGTTTGATGAATTAAAACGTACAATAGAAAAATGGCAGATTGTATCAGACAAACCATCTATCCGTTATGCAGTAGGAGCAATGCAAGAAGTTAGTAAACGTTACACAGAAATCAGTATTGAAACTGCTAAAAGAATTGAAAAACAATTAGAGCCTAGGCTACTAAATAATCATAACATTGTCACAGAATACAGATTACAAGGGTCAGTTCCCCTAAATATTCATATCAAAGGTGTAAGTGATGTTGATTTACTTGTACTTAACAAATCACATTATCGTACAGAGGGTTATTTAGGTACTTTACGTCATGATGATATAAAAATATTAAGAGAACTCAGGAACGCGTGCACTTATGAATTAAGACAAGCATATCCTGCCGTAACAATTGATACTACTGGTGCTAAATCTATAACTTTAACAGGTGGATCACTTCCTCGGGATGTAGATGTTGTACCCTCTCATTGGGTAGAAACATATGAGTACCAACAACAAAAGCACCTTTATTTAAGAGGAGTCAATATTCTAGATAATAAAACTCCTACTACATTGATGAACTTACCTTTCAAGCATATTTTTTATATAGATTACAAATGTAAATACTATGCTGATGGAGGATTGAAAAAATCTATCCGCCTTTGTAAAACAATAAAAGCCGATTTAGTTGAAGAGGGCAAAGTAATTTACTTAAGTAGTTTTGATCTAGCCTCTATTATGTATCATTCCAATCTAGAAAATTTAAAGAAAGGTAGAACAAATGCTTTAGCAATAGTTCTTGAAACAAAAAGATTTTTTGATTATCTGTATCATAACCCAAACTATAGAAATAGCTTATATACACCTGATATGACCAGAAAAATATTTGATAGTTATCAGAAAGAAACCTCTCTCACAACAATGAGCATTGCCTTAGATAAACTCGTTACGGAAATACGTAAAGATTTGGGTTACCTATATGACGAAACCATTGGCTCTTATCCATTAGTTATCTAATTTTTCCCATAACATTGTTCCCATGGTTCTTCGACCAGTAACATTATAATATTTAGCACTGGCACTTTTATTGTCTTTATGAAGTGTCAGCTCTACAAATCCTCGATGGATACGTAACTCTTCATGATCTAAATCTTTTGGTTTGTTTTCATAACTATAAAGAACTTTGTATTCTTCAATTTCGTCATAAATAATTGCAGCAGAAATACTGTCAGATGTGGAAAATTCTGTTTCTAATCTGATTCTTACTTTATCCCAACTTTGTAAAATTGTTACTTTTCCAATCCACTCTCTATTGTGCTTAATCATTTCAGAATTTTCTTCTTGGTAATCAGAGATACCTTTACATGACCATTCTCCCGAAATATCAGGATATTTCAGAATCTTGAAAAATAAACCTGTTTTCCATATCCATTTATCAAATAGAAAATAAAAAGTAAGAAATAATAAAGCAGTGATAGCACTAGAAATGATGACATTCCAATAAGGAGACAATCCACCCAAGAACTTCAGTAAAAAGTAAATCAATATCCAAGATATAAACGTAGCAAGTGAATAAACATATTTCCCTGCATGAGACCTATTGAATCCATTATGAACACAATATTCATGACCTAATTGCCCCATACATACCCTCTGGAAGCCCAAAATTCAGTTTTAACTTTATGTAGCTACATTAGCGTTATATGGTCCAGTTATACAAGCAATTTAGGTATCCAATATTGCTGATCACCAAACCTCACTTCAAAGCCATCATTCAGCCCCCTATAATTAATACTATCCATTTGATTAAAAAAGGATTTATCCAAATTATGAAAATACATCAATCCTAACTTTATCCACTCTAGTTCATTAAAATTTTCCTCTGGGGCTTTCATGATGGCCAACAATTGTTTTTCCAGTTTCTTCATATTACTTTTTTCTGTTATTTTTTCATCTAGTACCCATGACGTATCAAGGTTCGTATCATAATTCTTGTTTAAAAAATTAAGAAAGCCAACAATAGCGCAAGCTTGTCCAGGGGACTTAAATAAGTAATATTTTACATGCCACATTGTTGGTAAATCTAATCGTGATTGACTTACCAACAGCATTAAAGCAGATGCTGGTTTCATGGCTAAACGGGCAGAACGTATACTCGTTTTCCCTAAATCCATTTTATTTATTAAAACCTGATAATAGTTCTGAAGAATTTGGGCTGAAAGCGATGAACCAGGACATGAGTTCGCCAGTTTTCTCAGTTGGTCAAATTCAGAACAGTGGCCTTTAGATTGGGTATCTATATGCAGGTGATGTACTGCAACCAACCACCGGATGGGCAGCTCATATTTGCGTAAACCACTTGTTCTTAGTCTATGTAATAAAGAGTCATTGTCTGGGATCTGATCTCCCCAAAGATCACTGGTCGGTGGTGTTTCAAAAAGTATGCTGAAACAAAGCAGGTTGAATTTTGATAAAATAGAGAAATGCGAATAACTCTAGAAATCAAATGTCCAACCTGCCTCAGTGACAGTATAAAGAAAAATGGCATCAAAGTAGATGGGAAACAAAACTATCAGTGCAAAGACTGTAAACGTCAGTTTATTGGTGACCATGCTCTGAGCTATCTAGGATGTAATTCAGGCATTACTCGAAAAATATTACAGTTGATGGTCAGAGGTAGTGGTATACGAGATATCGCTGAAGTTGAGCGAATCAGTATCGGTAAAGTTTTACGTACTTTAACCGAATCGACCTACCAAATTCAGCCTAAACAAAGTCATTATGAGTCTCTTGAAGTTGATGAGTTTTGGACTTTTGTGGGAAATAAAAATAATAAACAATGGCTTATTTACGCCTACCATCGAGAAACAGGTGAGATTGTTGCTTATGTTTGGGGTAAAAGAGACTTAGCTACAGTTCAACGATTGAAAACAAAGCTTAAACAATTAGGTATTCACTACACCCGAATTGCAAGTGATCATTGGGACAGTTTCATAACTGCTTTTAAAAACTGCAAGCAAAGTATTGGTAAATTTTTTACTGTAGGTATTGAAGGTAATAATTGCAAAATAAGGCATCGAATTAGGCGTGGTTTTAGAAGGAGTTGTAATTTTTCAAAAAAGATTGAAAACCATTTTAAAGCTTTCGACTTAACCTTTTTTTACATCAATAATGGCTTCATTTAATGTCAGCATACTTTTTGAAACACCACCCACTGGTCTTTTCAAAAAAATGAATATGTTTACGAATTAGTAATGCAGCCTTATGCGGTCCAACCTCATGATCAAGCCAATTCATATAATCTTTAAAGTAACCTTTGAGGCTTGGATTTACTAATGTATTAACCAGTTCCTTAATCCTATTCCCCAATATTCTTCGCCATGTACATAATTCACAGTATTTCCCATATCCAGCAGGAATCTGTTGCTGGCAAGTTAGACATTGAAGTGGTGGACAGGTCAAACATTTCTTACAAAGCATTTTGCCTGACACAACATCCTGTTCAATCAACCTATATCTTCTACAACTTTGGCATGTCTGGTAATCACGGGTTGCACACTTTGGGCAAACTCTTAAATTATCTCCAAAACGGCTGATACGAGATAAGCGTTGTGATGTCACACCACACCGTTCACAAGCTTGAAACTCTCTAAAATAAACTGAACAACTATTACAAACAGGGCCTTGCTCCGTTATTTTTCCTATAGGGTAATCAATACGCTGACATCTAATGCAAGGTCTATTGGTTTCACATTGTTGGCAAACGGCCAAGTTATCAGCTTTATATAATCTGGAACTTTTACCACACGACGGACAATCCTGTTTTTTAAAAACTCGTACATAGCACTTATGGCAATAGTTACGCTGTTTATAAAGTCGGTGTATCTTTTCAACCGCATCACCACATTCATCACACTGAGGCATGGTGTTGTCCCCCCAAAAGTTACCCTAGTTTTCTTTTTAATCTTAAAAACTTGCGTATTACAGTCTCCTTACTTTTAGGTTTAAAGGTAGCTACCAATGCTCTCTTTGGAGGGTAGTTCCGATAAATCGAGCCTAATTGTTCTTCAACAGGCCTTAATATGGCTGGCAACTGGTTTCTCTTATCCCAAAATGAAGACCTGTTCATATTTAAAGATTTTGCTGTTTCAATAAACTTTTCCTGGGGAATAATGAGTAATTGATAAATACAGGAAAATAGCCGTTCTCTCTCGGTAACTGGAAGTTGGTTAACAGCCAATCCATTCGATATAAGCTCAGGATGGGGCACCTGAATTCTGAGTTGTTCAAGAAAAGCCCATCCTTTTCCATTTACTGAGCCAGCTAAAGCTTTTCTAATAAATTGTGAAAATAACTTAATCACCGTTAACCAATCAGTTACTGAAATCAACTTGTCTTGATAGGTTGCACAGCCTTGTTCCAGGAATTGATCAAAGATTTTTTGGAATGCCAAGGCATGACAATCCACAAGGCTTTTATTAACCTCCAATAGACTTTTTTTACATATTGAACAGCAAGTCATAACCTGATCAGGGGCTTCAAGACGTCTAGGTTGAATAGCATTATGGCAATGAGGACATTGATCATGTAAATGCTGATTATGTTTTATACAACCTGTATGCCAGGCAAAACGCCAAGGCAGACGGAAATAGGCAACATTATCCTCAGATAGACACTCAGGACAATATTGCCAGCCACCTCGATGCTTACGGTTTCTTGTACCTAATACCAAGTACCATGCATCAAGAGTTTGATTATCCAGATTATATTTAATTAAAAAATTGCGAAGCGTAGCAGAATTAAATTGGCTTTCATCAATTTTTGTCGTATTGATCAATACCTGTACTTGCTCTGCACTTAAACCACGATCTACATCTACAGACCAGATTCGCCATTTGGGCCAAAGTACTCCAGTTAAACTTAATGGGTCACAACCACTGTCAAGTGCGGCACGTATCAACCAAGAAGATAATGCCTCATCTTGCTTTAAGTCCGTGGGAATAAACCATGAATGGATTTCTGTTGCACTTATCATACCTAGTCCTCCACATTGCTTATTTCACACTTTCTAGCAAGCTACGGTCGATAAACTCCTGACCAGAAACAACAGCTTTCTTTGCGGCGTCCCGTAAAATCGTTCGCAGATTACCTAAGTTTCCATCTGTAATATCATGCAGATATTTTACTGTTGCTGGTTCAGCCAGTTTTGAAGCCTGTTTGAGGGGAAGAACTTTCTCAAATTTATTTACCATAGCTTGAAAGTCTTTATCTAGTTTCCATAAGGGCAAATTAACCACACGAAAACGGCTGACATGCTGTGGATCAGTACGCAGAACACTAATTGCTTCTTCTGTACCAAACCCAACAATGGGTATCTGTGTTTCATTACACAAATACTTAATCGCATTCATTACTGTTCTTTGCTTAATCGGACTGCCACATAATAGAGAATTCATTTCGTCGATAATGAGGAGCTTTACCTCATAAAGTTTAAGGCAATGGACCACTTGGTAACGTAGCTTCGCAACGGGATCTCTTTCTCGAAAAGGAACCCAGAACTTATCAAGAATAGCCATATACAGAGCTTTTTCATCAGGGGAAACAGGTGCCTGTACAATGATTACAGGTTTTACTGCATTATTTTCTGCATTGACATAACCCTCCCCATACAGCTTAAAGAACTGGTTAATAATTGAGGTTTTACCATTATTTGGCTTACTCAATACCAGTAAGTTGGGCATACGGCTCCGCTTAGGAAGTGTCAGGAATCCTTTCAATTGGTCTAACAAGTCATTGGCTGCTGGATACCCAATCCATCGGTCCTCTTCCAGGAAGTAGAGTCTGTCCTCATTAGACTGTTCCACAATAGGGCGAAACTCTTGAAAAACATGTGAATAGTTACTCATGAAATATCCTCATCATTTTCCAGCTCATCGAGAGGCAATAAACCATATACGTTTTCAAGCTGTTGCTCCAAAATCGTACTCTCTTGTTGAGGTTTTTTGCCCTGAATTGAAGCAGGGTTAACACTCTGTTGATGTTGGGTACTGCGCTGATGTGATCTGCGAGCCCGTCGAGTTTTAGTACTTGCCTCCTGAACACGCTCCCGAAGTTTAGCTAGAGCCTGTCCAAGTTCATGATCTTTTAGATATTCGCCAGTTTCCTTTTTCAGTTCCTGAATCTTTTTGTGTTCCCAAATACTAAATGGTGGAATACTTTGATCCGCTAAAGGAACCTTAAAATAATTTTTGATTTCGGGATCAAAGAACCATATCTCACTAATATTTCTTGGATCACGCCTAAAGATAAATTTACGTTTTTCCTTTTGATTATCAGGGTCTACAGCATTAATCCAACCTCTTAGTACATCAGCATAATAAGCAAGACCATCAATTGTTACACCTGTTGTTTGAATCGTCCTTTCAAAACTTGGTAGAAAATCAAGAAAGAAATTATGATCATTTGCAGGCAATCTAGCAGCCCCAGAACCTAACGTGTTTTTATCACCAAAGATACCTAACTCAAAAGCATGTAGTGGAGAAGTACCTAAAGCAGAGTGTTTCCTTTTGTGGTAAACATTACAGATAAAATCAATCAGCCAGTCCTCAAATTCGGAGAATGTGAAAACTGCTTCCGCATCTGAGTTATAGCCTTTTCTTTCAAAAATATTTGAAAAAGTTGTTCCTGGAACTGCGTGAATATCGGTTGCAAATGTTCCCATCAAACGTTCAATGTGCCCGCCAAAACGTGGTTTTTTAACTGGTCGGTATTCCAGACGAATATCATGTGCCATACAAGCATTTCTGAAAGTTTCTGAGTGAAACTCAGGTCCATTATCGACATGAATGGTGTTCATAATTCCCCAGACAGGCCATTCAGCTTGAATCTTGCGCGAAGCTAGCCATTTCTCTTTGGGCAGTACAGCTTGAGAAACGCTCATTGCAATAGACATAACAGAGGGGGCATCTAATGATAAGTAATATCCCACAACTACCCTTGAACGCACATCAATTGCCAACGTAAGAAAAGGTCGTCCTATAGGACACCTGCTAAAATCATCAACCAGAATAAGATCAACAGGCGTATGGTCAATCTGTACGACGGCAAGTGGATAATCAGCATGAGGGAATTTCCCTGCGGCAGGTGTAAATTTGTTATCGGCCTTTTCCTTATGTCCCCTCTTACGAAGAGAGTCTCTCTGGCTAATCGCTGCAATACGATTTCTTACTGTATTGGCATGAGGCACCTCTAGGATATGGTATTCATGACATAAGCGTTTCACTTCAAGTACAACTTTTTGAACACTTATTCTTTGATTAGTTAGGTATAAATCCTTGATGGCTTTTTCAATGATTGCTTCAGCATGTTTATTAATTATCTTCTTGCCTTGTGGCAATCCCTCTTTTCTGGGCCGCAATCCATCAATAGTTCCATATGCCTTATAGATTTTTAACCATCTATAGATAGTGGCTGGATTAATATCATGTTCTTGGGCTCGTAACTCTACTTCCTTACGACCACTCACGCCTCCCTCAATGAAAGGACGGATGATGTTGAAACGTCTTTCAGCCTCAATCCAGTCTTTATCAGCGATGAGCTCTAGATCTTCATGCTGTTCCACAGCTATTGACGGCCTTAATTCACTGATAGCCGCAATATTTTTCCTACCTGTATTATTGTTTTCAACAAAAACTGATTTCAGGTCAATGACTTCAATAATCGTATGAGGAATCCCTTTTATCTGAACAGGTTCCCCAGCAGCTATTTTGATATTCACACGTCTATCATTCATGACAAACTCCCACTTACCCAGAGTTCAGTAGATGGCTGTAAAGGTGCACTTAAATCGCAAACCAGATAACCATGAGCAACTAAATACCAGATTTGACTAATTCCATTTGCTCGGTCCCATTTGCCAAGAAAATGTCTGGCTAATAGAGTCTCAAAAGTTACTACTTCTCGATCTCTCACATAATCCAATAAGTGCTTTGAATCAGCAGGGGGAAATTCCATCTTTCGGTACTTTTGTAAAAACATGGCATTCGACCATAACTGGTCCCGAATACGACCCTCATGTGCAATATGAAATTTCCAACCCTCTTCTTTGCATACCCTCATGGCAGCACGATATCTAGCTTTCCATAGATGTAAATTAAGTTGCAATTCATCTGTAGGTTTTACTTCAACCAGTTTAGGTGCAATAAATGGAAGAAAATCATCATGCTTATAAGTTACCAGGTAGTCAGGGGTGTAAACTCGTTTCTGCCCATTATCAAAATACTCAATCGTAAAGGGTTGAGATTCAACAGCAAGAACATTAGGGTCAACCTCTAATCGAATGAGAAAATCGCGTTCCAGTGTTGATTCAAAGGCCACTGCCGAATCTTTTTTAAAAGGGTATAAACCAGATACACTAATCCGTGTATTACCAATTTTTCTTCGAGCTGGTACGATGTTAACGGTGTCGCATGATTGATTGTTCATTCTGGGTTCCGTTGCATAGTTCTTTATAAAATTTGTCGCATAGTTATTTGTAAAAGGCAGTCTAAGTCATTGACCCTAGCTCATATTGTCGCATAGTTCTTTGGAAATGACACTTTTGCCAAGCCATAAATCCATACTTTGCCCGTAAGTAGTCGGTCGAAAGAATTGCAGCACAATCTTTGATATTCCATAGTTCTGGATTACCGCTTTCTATGCGTTCTTTTCGTTTATTTCTGTGCAATTTCACATCATTAGAATTGCGTTTGGCTTTATCTTTTTTATCTAACATTAGCTTATTTCCTTTTATCTATTGTTAGAGTAAATGCGCCTGTAAAAATGTTTGGCGTGTAATAGCTATTTATTGATCTGTGGAAGATATGATCAACTTTCATTAAAAGCTCAGTCAGTTGAAGTTTGTCTTCAATCTGGAATTGCATTCGATCTATGTACAACAATTTTGAAAGAGCAGCCTTAATTAAAAAAGCATCACTGATCCCGATTATAGGTGCATCAGTGTTTTTTGTCTTTTGGCTGAAGTTATTGTGCGGATTGACTAGAGGGAGGAATTTTTCAAATATTTTTTCTAACACCGTGAATGTGTTATCGGAAAAATTAAAAAAATCAGATTTCGTATTGGCATTGTCGCCAACAAAACTAATTTGTACAGTTCGCATAAGTGCCTCTCAGTTCTCTTGGAATCTGAAAAAATTTAAAAACAATGTTCATCAGTCATTTCTGATCTGATATAAGCACTATAATTATATCTTAGCATTAAGTCAATATATTTTATTTAATATGTACAAAGTACATATTAAATAAAATTTGAACTTTTACTGATTATATGCACAATGTACCTATAAGGTATTTTTCGATTTTTGTGCTTTATACATAGTGATGCGACACTATAGGTCGCTTTTTGGCATTTTTTGAAGTCAGAATGCTTCAAAAAGATTATACTTAGTGGATGTGAAAGAGCCTAATTATGGTGGATGAGGTGGTGGATAAAGAACAATGATAATACAACCGAAGATATGATTAAAAAAATATTTTAAGAGCTTGATGATGGTGTTTTTTTAGTGGGCTAAAATGGGGTTTTTCTGATACTGAGGTAAGATCAGAGTTATATCAATGGTTTGATAGTAATAACTCTCTAATTCTAAATATTTTGAAGGGTACTTGATATTTATTAAATATGGCGCATTAATTGCGCCATATTTTCTTATAGAGAGTTTGAAATTTCTTCTTTATTTTCTTTTTCAATTAGTTTTATATTTTGCTTTTTTTCAAAAGCATCTATGGAGTTGACGCATATTTTTATTAATTTTTTTGCCCATTCTGGTTCTTTTATTGCAACAGCATCATCAATTGCAAATTTTAAGTTGTTATAGAGTTCTAATTTTTCTTTCCTTTCTAATTGTAAAAATGAAATATATTCGATTGTATTTTGTAGTTGTAATTCGGCCCTATTCTTGGTTTCAGCTTGATTGCTCATTAGATCCTGATCTACCGCACTCACCGCATAAAACATGGTCTGAAGTGTTAAGTTTACTTTATTAAGGGTATCCCTTTCGGTATTGGCTTTAAAATCTAATTTATCATTTAGGTTTGATATTGCTTTATTAAGGTCGTGCCAGTCGTTTTTGGTGCAAATATATTGCATCATGGGGATAATGCTTTTACCTTGCTCTGAAGCCATTGCACGTACTAGATCACCTGCAATTTCAAATGAGTTATCTGTTGTATTGGATGAAGCAAGTTGGTGCTTTTTTTCATCCAATTTATTAATCAACCATGTTGTAAAAACTGAGGGATCAAGGGCATTTGTTGTTTTCTTCAATGAAATTTCAGGTACTCTGCTATGAATTTGATGGGCTAATAGGTTTGGTTTGTCTGGTGTTGATTTTGTCATTTCAATTTTTTTATAAGCTGATATTTCGTGTAAAAGGTTGTTCAGAATGTCAAAACAATGCTGAGTACCGTACTTAATTTCCAAGTCATTCCAGTCTGATATTTCATTCGCTTCATCTTTTTTTACAGGTGGAATTAAAACATTGCCATTAACCGCATTAGCAGCTTCTAGAGCTTTTGTTACTCCTCCATTTTGGCCTTTGCTTAATTGTTCTTTTAAGTCATTATCTGCAACTTGATAAATACTCGCATGTGGAAAACGCTCTTTAATGGCCACTGCGACAGATAAGAGGTTATTCTTATCAAAAGCCGAGAGGATGCATGGTTTATCTTTGCTGATCCGAGAGAAGCTTTTACCTGTTGAGTATCCCTCTGATATTGCAAAATGTTGATCATCTAGGGATGGTAGGCGATTGATCGGGCAAAATGTAGCTTCTTTCTGGCCAGATGAAAGGTTAGCCTTAAAAAACTTATGTGCACCTTTATTGTCTCGATCTGGAAAAGAAGAAATGGTTTGCACATTTACAATTTTTAAATCTTTATTGTAGTAAGGCGTAATTAATGTATTCCTGAGATGATAATTTTGAAACCACCCATGAGTGAAATATTTAGGTTTTTCATAATCAATTATTTTTCCTTTTGCTTTGGCTTTTTGAATGGTTCTAGCAACAAGCATGTGAAAAGATTTTGCAAATAGTGGCTGATGAACTATCTTTCTGCAATTAAAAAGATTGAGATTATCATCTGTGATTAACTTTGCTTTTAAATACGGTATTTCGTTTATTGACTTAATCGGGATTGCTCTTGCAAACTCAATACGTGACCAAGTTGCAGCAATGCGTTGTCTTGTATTTAGGTGGCGATCTCTACGTCTCTTTTTAATGGTATTTAGTTTTCTGCGTTTTTCTTCTTGCCTCTGTTCTTGAGGGGAAAGTTGCTTTTTTTTGAGTTGTTTAGGGTCTAGATGCCAGACTTTTTTTACAATGCCTTTATCGTAATTACTATACAAAACACTCGGCACATCATAGTTAAAATTTAATCTATACCATGCCGATTTTGAATTTCTGTTTTTGCCAGTTCGTTCAAGGCAAGTTACCCACTTTCGACTTCCATCCGTTACAAGCTTGTCGAATGAAACATCCAGTCCCTCGCTACGCAAATAGTCAACAAACAGATCCTTAGCATCTGCTTCTGAAATGTCTAATCTCACCGTTATTCTCCTTATCTTAGCATTCTAGATGTCTAAGCTATTAAATCTTTTGGGTGTCTTTTTATTGTAGCATCAAAAAAATTAAGTATTCATTTTACAATTTTATTATTGTGTACATTGTTCACGTTGCAGATAAGAAATTAAAGCTAATGACTCTATTTTTGTTAAACTGAGCTTGGTGAAATCTTCAATCAAAACGTGTTTAATTGTTGCATCCATATCATTAAGACCAAACTCATCAAAATAGATACTAAATATAAATTTATGGATGTCTTGTCCATATTTATATAGGAATAGTGATTCAGATTGAGATTTGGTAATTATTTTGAGAGCTTGAACTACTTCTGGATCTATTTTTTTTAAAACTGATGCGGTATGTTCTTCCAGTAGTGATATGTAGTCGATTAGCATTCGATTAATGTGTTTAGACCAAGAAACATTGCTTTCTTCTGCATCAGTGTTGGCCGTGCTGCGAGACAAACTTGAGATGTATTGTGAAACGGGCTTGCTTATGGAAATCCTTTTTTTCTCTGACATAACTCATCTACTATAAAAGAAAAGCTACTTTTTTAAGTAGCTTTATAAAAAATAGATTCTACATTATTTCTTAAACAAAACAGTACTCAAGTTGGAATCATAGAGGCTAAGTTTTGGCTGAACATACAGCACTTGATCCGATGGATTTGATTTGCTGAAGTCAATATTATCCAAGAAGTTCAAATAGAAAACCCCTGCATTTTTCTGAATAAGATCATACTTTTTTTGATCAGGATTTTTAAAAAAAGTATGTGATGTACCTGATCTTACTTTTTGCAACTTATCGAAATCCAGTAATAGAAACGTGAAATCAGTTGATTGTTGACGTTTGTGCAGATTGTTTGCAAAAGGTATCGCCAGATCAATACAGTAATCTTTTTTATTCAACGTGGTTAGTACGTTGCCGTCTGTTGTTTGGTAAGCTGATATGTAAGGTTGATCACACTGGTAGTACATTGCATTGACAGGTATGTAATAAGCTCTCTTAAGAACAGAGATCCAAAAAACTAAAATGATTAGACTGATTAACGCAGTCAAGGCGAAATATCTTAAGAAGCGATAAAGTTTGATTCTATTCATTTGTAACACCAATTTATAGATAGTTCGCAAGTAGTAATTCATTTAGGTATGTGAAGAAGCCTGCAACCTCAAGGATTTGAAAATAGAGTACTTGTAGTGATACCAGAGTGACAATAAAAAATGGCCGTCTCAACCATGAACGTGGAAAATTAGGAAATTTTTTAGCAACATAAAAAGGTGTGGATAATAAAACAATTTGAATAAAAACAACTATTAATAGTAGAAATATGGCCATGTAGTTGTACCGTAAAAATCAAATTTTAAAAAAATTATAGTTTATATTTTTAAAAATACATAATACAATATTTTAAAAATCTACATGAAGAAATTTTTCTTAAGGTGAGGGTATGTTCGGAAAGATATTTAAGGGGGTGAAGTTCCTCTACGTTACAGTCCCACTCAAAGGACTATTGGCCAATCTTGGCTACAAACAATTGAAGCAAAGTTTGGAAGTGAATAAAAAGCAGTTCAAACAAATCAGGAATCCAATTTGTCCAGTATGTTTTAAATGTTGTATCAATTTCGAAAAAAATAATTTCAATGCTGCTGCTGAAAATAAGAAGTCTAATCTTCCTAAAAACTCAATACAGCTTCATATAACTTGTGATAATCCAGAATGTACCCTTGATGAAGTTATATATAGTATTGATGATAAAAAGCAAATTAAACAGAATGTTGATAATCTGATTGTTAAAATAGGTGATAAAAAAAGGGATAATATACTAAAAGAATTATCTCCTAGTTTTGTTAATATGAAAATTAATGAACACTTTCAAAAAGCTCAACTATTTAAATGGCTTTCTATAGCCTGTTTTACTGCTGCAATTATAACTTTTATTTTCTATGGGTTCATCGCATTTATCTGTTGGAGTTTATTCGGCACAGGTATGTTCTTGCTTTCTTTGAAGTGTGCTTTTCAATGTTGGCAGGCTCAAACATTTAATATATTTCGTACTTCAAGTTTATTTATGTATTGGTTTAAAAATCATCAATGGTTTAAAAAGCCTACTCTAATCCAATTAAAAAGCTAATTATGGTGGTTAGTATGTCTAATTCAAAATTAATTTTTTTATGTTTGATTTCCTTTTTTTCAAATTCGGTATTTAGTAAAGTACCACAATTAAGTTCTGATCAACTTGGGCAATACGCTAACCAATTAAATAACTCACCTAAACCAGTTTCAGCGCATAATATTAATCCAACAATAAGTAATGTCTCTTTCAATCAAAAGATCGATGTTTCTAGACCTGCTTACAGATCTACGAGTTATACGGGTAATTCGACCAGTGAGCAAGCAATTGAATCTCAAAAGGTTAAAAGGGAAGAAAATAATTGGGTTGTAGATTTGGTGAATAGTAAAAAACCACAACAGGTGAATTATGCAAATTTTCAACAACAACCTCTGCAAACTCAATCAAATCAATATCAAGCGCAAGCAGGCCGAAAGGCTACTTTAAATTGTGTAATACAAGCAGCACGTAGCGAGGGAGTACCTTTGTTTGTATTGCTTGGTATTCAAAGTAAAGAACGTGGAGAGAATGGTCAGATCAATGCGTCTAATGACTTAGGGCATTTTCAGATCAATACTCAACATTTCAGAGCAGGGGGCATGTTTAGTAATATAGATATGAATCTTGCTCGTCATGATGGATGCCTGAATGCAACACTTGCAGCTAGAGTATTGAGAAGCCGTCTTCAGTCAAATGGATCTGCTGATTTCTGGACAAAGGCTGCTGCTTATCATTCTTGGACACCTCAGTTGAATGCAATATATCGAAATGGAACTCTTAAAAACAAGGGTCTAATAGAGTATTCGATGCAGTGGAAAAAGTGGCTAGAGTTGAATGGAATTAATCCTAACTAATTTATGTGCTTGGAGAAAAAATTGTCTACACAATCTACAGATATTACGTTTAATCATATATTCAGACATTTGCTAGAACTAACGCAATTAAATGAAGATCCAGATACGCTAATTCAGTTATTTAATGAGCAAGGACTTACGATTGATGTTCAAAGAATTGAAGCTTGGACTAAGGATTTTTCTGATCCATCAGCTAGACGAATGCCAAAAATGATGTTCTGTGGCTTTATGAACATTCTAATGAATATCAAAAATGAAGCTCAATTAAAAGAGATTAATCTTTTTGATTTGAGAGGAATACTTGAGGACATTCGAGAAGCAGAAGTTATTTAAAAATATTTTACAAAGGGCATTCAAGTGAAATTAAATCAAAAAAATTCAATATCATTTATCTTTTTTTCTACATTGTTGTCTGGATGTTTTAATCCTTTCGGTATTGACTTGGATTCTGCTAAGTCTGATATAGCAGAAGAAATATATTACAATCATCTAAGAAGTAATTATTCTTCACTCTCTAAAAATTATACTGTTGATGATAAAGAATTTGATATTAACCCATTAAGCCTTAGTGTTGATTATGCGGTAATGGGTAATTGCAAGAGCGTGTTTTCTATATCAAAAGAGGATGTTGAGAAAAAGGAAAAGGCTATAAACTTAACTTATTATGCAATGTCATCTACTGAAAATATCGATAAAACAGCATATATAGCATGTATTGATCGTTATTTGAGAACTTCGGAACTTGATGCCGAGACGCTAAATAACCTTACCAATGATCCAGACTATTCAAGAATGAAACTATATTCAGACTTTGATAATAAAATTAAAGAAATTAAAGTGGATGGGAAAATAACATTACATGAAACTTTAGAATTATTATCAATTATGAGTAACCATACCAAAGAAGAAAAAAAGCAAAACTATAATTCCAAAGTTGCAGCTTTATAATGCGTTATGAATCTTGCTTGTTGAGGCTAATTATTGGCACAAGCCAGACTTTGTATAGATATTCGAATTAATCTCGAAGTCTACAGAAATCCTGAATTTCAGAAGTGAAATCTAACACTGAATATTTAATTGATTTTCCAAACTGGATGTCAATTAAATGTTTTAAGTTATGAGAGCTACTAAAATATTTACTTGGTACGATTTCATTCATCTGAGTTTCAAAACGATCGAGGAGATCCTTGCAAACATCTTTTGCGTAATCAATATCATCACAATCGCTAAAAGAACCTTTTCCATTTAGAAAGGACATGACTTTAGATGACATAAATTTAGAGTAATGACTTTCTACCGTATTTTGCATGTTATGCAAACAAGTTAAAAAATCTATAAGTTTATTGGGTGTGATACTTTCATGTAAAACACTTAAGATCTCACCATCAGCATTAAATATAGCATATCCCAATTCGACAGCGGTCGGCATTCCAGTTGAACTGAATACGAGTGGGTTACCCTTGTGATCTAAGCAGCTGATAGTTTCTCCATCTTTAAACAGGTTGTTCTCACATAGATCATTAACTGTTGTGGATACTACAAGCATTTTAGAAAGCTTTTGGCCGATGCTATCAATATTGTTGTTTAATGTATTAACTGGTTGCTGAGTGAAGCGTTTGATAGCTGCATTTACTTCAATAGTAATTTGATTTTCAGTATAGTAGTGTGCATTTTGGATATTGAATATGTTGAATAAGCCAACGTGTAAAATCGAACTTTCAACTATTGAATCAGGTGAAATTTTAATATCATTCGGGGAGGTGGCTAGTACTGTTATTATGCAATTCTGGTATCTTTCTTTTAATTGGCTCTCGCAATAATTCGTAAGGGAGAAGATATTACTAACAACAGGTCTAAGTTTATCTTCATTTAAACAAATGATGATTCTCGGTAACTGGCAGCCAACTATCGGGTCTACAGTTCCGAATTTATCACTGAAAATCATACCACCTACACCCTCAAGCATATTTTTATGTTTCCCATGTATGAGCAGCAAGCTGACTCCTTATAGGTAACGAAATGAGACTCACGAAATTATTTTTCTCAGATTTAATTGATCTGTTTAATTAAATATACAGATCTGTATGTATATTACAACAAGTGTGCTGATTATAACAAATATTAGCACAAACTAACAATATCCGTCATTCATAAATTTTATACAGCAAATAAATTGTGAACATATTAATTGAAATGTCTATAAGTTTTCAGCGAAATCATAGTGTTGCAGAAATTCTTCCAACTGCTCATGTATATGATTTTCATTTGAAAGTTTTGGAGGCATTAGTTTTAATCTGATTTCAAAATCAACAATATGTGTTGTCCAGTGAAGACCAATTAATCTTGCTTTACTTTGTTCTGCGATCTGTTGTGCGGATCTAGCTTGTCTGTAATTAACTCCATAAGTTATACCAACTCTCCAGTTTTTAGGATTTGTTGGAGATGTAGCGTGGTACGTTCCTCCTTTCCCTTTGCTCCAAAATAGATTCTCATTGTCTTTATAAGATGGCTTCTGCTTAACAACAGGTTTCACTGAATTCTTAGAAAAATTATCGATTTCAATTTCATCTGTACAAAGTGCAGTCAATAGGGAAATATAAGGAGATAGATGGTCGTTAAGCTCGTCTTTTGTTTCATATTTTATGCCATTAATATATGAAATTTGCTGACTTATTTTTCCTGATCGATGAATATCGAAGATAACTACTGGTAGTGGCTCTAAGGACTGTAGTGATGATTTACTAAAAGGATTATGCGTGTTCAATAGTATGATTAGTTGATTAGGGGATTTATTTTTGATTGTATTTAATGTTTTTTCTTGAAAATTTAAGATCGCATGAAAACCATGCACTGTTTTACCTTGTAAATCCAATGGTTTTTCAAAATCTATGTATAAACTACCCTCTGGTAAATTTAGTAAAAGTCTAAAATCCAAAAATTTCCCTGCGGTGCTTGTACTTAAGCATTCAAAAGTATAATCATCAAAACGATAAATACTTTTGCTATATCGCCAAGTGAAATGAACGATAAAATTAAAGAAATAGGGCGTATACAACTTATGTTTGCTATCTAACAATAGGCTTGTCATGAATGGTTCTACGAGATCCACCCATAAGAAATTAGGTAGAAAAACGCTTGGATGCCATTCATATTCACTCAACGCCCCATTGATGCGTCCAGCATTCATTGCTTTGGTGGCAGCAACGGACTGATAGAATGCTTTTTTCATAGCTTCATATTCAGTATCTAGATCAATCAAATAATTGATTGGACTAAATGATGTTGAAGTGGTCATATCCTTTCCTTATGAAAAAAAGTGATCAAATTTTATAAATCTAGTGCTGATCATCTTAACAGTAAGAAATACTACTATATATTCAGGTTTTAAAAACAGGCTAAAGTGGGAATTTTGGCTAGTGTTTGTCCGACAATCTAAATTTTTTAAAAAATAGTAATATTCAAAAAATAATTGCTATTATAGAGCCGTACCTATCAACAAACTACAGATCACTGGTGACTGTAAAAAGGATAAAGATATGAGTGCTCAAAATCTGGTTATTGTTGAGTCGAAAAATAAAGTCTCAAAAGTCCAAACCTATCTCGATCAACTATACGGAAAATCTTCCTTTATAGTTTCTTATAGCTCTGGCCATATTCGTGATTTACCAACTGATAGCTTCGGCCTTACCGAAAATTATACTCCAACTGATATGTGCTGAATTAGCAGGAGACTTTCACTTGGGATATGCTAGGCAGCTAACCGATAAAAGTTCTCTGCTATTTGATTTGGCGTTTTAAAATCCAAACTCTTTTGAATTCTTCGCTGATTATAAAATAACACAATGTATTCTGTAATATCTGCTTTAGCTTCATCTCTGGTTTTATAGTTGCAATGATGCACTAATTCATTCTTGAGTATGCCCCAGAAACTTTCAATCGGTGCATTATCGTAACAGTCCCCACGTTTGCTCATTGAACCTTGAAAATCACATTTTTCCAGTATCTTTCGATATTCATGGCTGCAATATTGGCTGCCTCTGTCCGAATGAATAATTAAGCCTTTCGTTGGTTTTTGATTACGAATCGCCATAGTCAGTGCATTGCAAACAAGTTGTGCGGTCATACGCTCATTTAAGCTATAGCCAACCACTTGTTTCGTGTACAGGTCTTTTACTGCTGCCAAGTATAACCAACCTTCAGCAGTCCAAATGTATGTAATATCGCTTGACCATGCAAGATTGGGCTTAGTCATTGAAAACTGTTGCTCTAGTAAATTTGCGTAGATCGCTCGATTATGATCACTCTTCGTAGTTCTTTTGAAACGCTTATGACGCTTACAATACAGCTGGTTGAGCTTTTTTATTTGACGTACAGCATACGTACTGATTTTGATACCTTGCGCTTGTAAATGCTTAGTTAATCGAATATAGCCATAGCTTTGTTTAGTTTCCTCATGAGCTATTTTGACCAAAATTGTCTGTTGATTTCGCTGAACCAATCTTTTATTCATGCCTCGTTTTAGCCAATCATAAAATCGTGACACTGAAACGTGAAGTAATCTAGCCATAAAGCTAATCGGGAATAAATATCTTTGCTGTTTCATATAGGCGTACCTTACTGACTTTCTTTCGCAAAGTACGCTGCTGCCTTTTTTAGAAATTCACGTTCCATTTCAGCTGTTTTGAGCTGTTGTTTGAGCTTTTTATTTTCTTCGAGTAAGGCATTTAGATCAGGTGAATATTGTTTAGTGCCTGCTAAGGTGCCAGTCTTTGCTTTATTATTCCAATTTGAAAGAGTTTGCATTGAAATGCCAAGTTGTCTGGCTGTTTCCGATACATTGCCTTGATTGGCTTCAATCAATTTTATTGCTTCAACTTTAAATTCTGCGGTGTAAGTCTTCTGTTTCTTGCTCATGGTAAACTCCTGATGAGTGTCTATAGTTTACCAAGTTAAAACCTCCTGTTTTCTCAGCACACATCAATTGCATCCGAGAACCTTTTGATCGTATTCACTGGGCAGGAACAGAAACTGCAACTGAATGGAGCGGTTACTTAGATGGCGCATTGCAGTCTGGTATTCGTGCAGCAAAGGAAGTTATACATAAGCAAGCGATTTAATTGATATAAAGAAAACCGACTTTGGCATGAAAAGTCGGTTTTCTTTTACTTAAAATTTAGGAGTGATACCCTAAAAAATAAAAGCATCTATAAAAAAAGATGCTTTTCATAAATACTGAACAAAGAAATTATTTTAAAGTTGGATCTCCTTTCTTTAAAAAGAAACCTAGGGTTAACTTTTGGATCAGGCTGCCGTAAGGAGCATAAAATAATTGCGTAGGGAAAAATCTATGCCGTGTAAATACGGTTTTAGCATGCGATAACTCGCGGAATCCTTCGTGCCCATGATAAGTGCCCATACCTGAGTTCCCAATCCCACCGAAAGGTGCATCATGATTGACAACATGCCATCCCCAATCGTTGATCGTGACCCCACCAGAATGTGTGTACTTCAAAATATGCTCTAATTCGGCAGAATCATGTGAAAAGGCATACAGTGCTAAAGGTCGTTCATCAGTTTGAATATAACCAATCGCATCCTCTAAGTTATTGTATGACACGATCGGAAGAACTGGGCCAAACAATTCCTCCTTCATAATCCGCATTTGCTGCGTACAGTTAAGTACGATATGCACTGGCATACGTCGACCATCTTTTGCAAAATTATAGTCACCACATGCAATTACTTTTGCACCTTTGGCTTTCGCATCAGCCAGTATGTCTCGAATTCTATTTAAATGGCGCTCATTAATGATCGAGGTGTAATCATGATTTTGGCTTACATCACGACCAAACATTGAGATGAAAGTGTTTTTACACTCTTCAACAAACTGATCAACACTTTCTTGTGGAACTAAAGCGTAATCAGGCGCTACGCAAATTTGCCCTGAGTTGGTTGCTTTACCATGTAAAATTCGTTTGGCTGCATCTGCAATTGGATAATGACGAGTGACAAGTGCAGGGGACTTTCCGCCGAGTTCAAGTGTAACTGGGGTTAAGTTTTCTGATGCTGAGCGCATCACAACACGCCCAATTGCAGGCGAACCAGTAAAGACAATATGGTTGAAAGCTAGACCCGTAAACTGTGCTGGATCAGCGATTTCCTCACCAAAAACAGCTACTTCATCTTCATCAAAGATCTCTTTCAACATTCGACGAAGTACGTCATTTGTTGCTGGCGTAAACTCTGAAAGTTTGATCATGACCCGATTTCCAGCCGCTAAAGCAGCAACTAACGGGCCGAGTGCAAGATAAACTGGGAAATTCCAAGGGACAATTACACCAACTACACCTTTAGGCTGGTACTGTACGTGTAACTTATTGGAGAAAAAATAATAATTCCGCATGACGTCTACTTGGACGCATCCAACGCTGAACATGTTTAATTGCATGTTCAGCCTCTAAAACAGAACCTAAAAGATCAAGTAATTTGGACTCTTCGATCGATCTAGAATCAAAATCCTGACTTATTGCTTTCGCGATAACATCTTGATAGCGAATAATTTGCTTTCTTAGCTTAATTAATTTGTCTCGTCTATACGCTAACTCTGGATATGGCGTGGCATCAAAAGCATTTCTTTGTTGAACAAATACATTTTGCATATGTGTCACAGACGAGCGCTGAATCTCATTTAAATCGGTTAATTTCATGATAGATCCTTTAAGATAATCAAGTAATCAAAAGGGATGACACTTCAAAAGGAATAAAATTTAAAAGCTCATTCAACTCTTTAGATGCCAACGGATAATTAGAGTTAAACTATTTCAAGAACTTCTTGAGCAGCACGTATTGCAGATTCGAGTGCACCTTCGTAGTAACCTGCAAACTCTGTTGCCGTTTCTGTTCCAGCCCAATGGATATGAACAAAAGGAGTTCTTAATGCATCGCCATATTGAGTAATCACGCCTAGCTTGGTATGCGCCGCATATCCACCAGATGACCATTCTTCGTTATTCCAATTACAATCAACATACTCAAGGGGTGTAGCCGCTTCAGCACCAAAATAATGTACTAAATCTGCAATCACGATTTTTTTTCGTTCTTCAGTTGATAATGAAGCCATATGAACTGCATGATCACCCTCAATAAGTCCAACCAGTATTCCAATATTTTCGTCAATCGGTGACTGATCAAAAACCAATCCTAAATGACGATCTGGACTTAAAACAGAACCATTTAAACCACGATGACGCCAAAATGGAGTTGGATAAGCGATGTGCATTTTTATGACATTACCCATCTCCATTCCTTGTAAAAGCTTGGATTTTTTTTCAGGAAGTTCAGGTGTAAATTTTATTTGAGTGACTTGTTTCGGTGGCGCAGTGATAATAAGTTTCTTCGCTTTATAACTCGTTTCGGCACAGTTTACTTGCACGCCATTTTCATCCTGAGTTACCGACAAAACAGGGCTATTCAGAACAATATCTTGCTCAAATAAGTCTGCCATTTTTTTAGTAATTTGCCATGCACCGCCGACAAACTTATCTTGTTGAGCGCCGCCCTTAACATCGGCCATTACTTTAATACCTTGCCCTTGACGTAAGCCTTCTAGAAAAAATAAATAAGAAGTCTCTGAAGGTTCGGCACATAGAATCGCTCTAATAATCAGCGCTACAAAATCACGTACAGCTTGATCAGCAGTATTGGCTTCTATCCACTGCTGAAGAGATAAATTATCCCATTCTGAGGCACGTTCAGCGCGCCAAGGTTGATGTGTTGGCAAAGATTTCATGTCACGCTGCCAAATATAATAAATATGCGCTAATGAAAAATAAGCAGTGAAGGGTAGACTTGGAATCAGTTGAAATTTACTAACCTGATCTTTCAGGCTTAATAGTCCTTTTCCCTTCGTATATTGAGAATAAATTTTAATATTGAGTGCTTCGGCTTGCTTTCTTAAACGGGGTTGTTGTGCACCTAGCCATTGTCCACCATGATCAATCGCCTGACCACAGATCTCACCTCGTTTCGCTCGTCCACCAACACGATCGCGAGCCTCAAGAACTAAAACTTTTTTCCCTGCATTTTTTAATTCAAGCGCAGCCTTCAAACCTGCTAGACCAGCACCAATCACGATAACGTCTAAATCTTGATTTATTAGATTCATTTGTTGCGACTCCAATTTATTTAAAATGTTTATTAAATATAAATGGCTTTGTTGCACAAACCTAGCATCAAAAGCTTATTCAGCAATATAATTTCAAAATGAATAAGCCTGCCTCTAAAATCTACCGTACAACCAATTGGTCATCCTATAACCGAGCCTTAATTAACCGAGGTAATATTTCCATTTGGTTTGATCCAAAGACTCAGTGGTATGCACAATCACAAGGCAAGCAAGGTCGAAATCAAACCTACTCTGATACAGCGATTCAATGCTGCTTAATGATCAAATCGCTATTCCGACTCTCTTTACGCATGGTCACAGGTTTTGTTCAAAGCTTGATTAAACTCTCTGGATTAGATTGGACAGCTCCGGATTATTCCACCCTTTGTCGTAGACAAAAGCATATTGATATTGCGATTAGCTATCAAAAAAGTAGTAATGGGCTACATCTACTCGTAGATTCTACTGGCTTGAAGTTTATTGGTGAAGGTGAATGGAAATGCAAGAAACATGGGGCTGAATATCGTCGCCAATGGCGTAAGCTTCACATTGCTATAGATGCTAAAACCCTGCAAATACGTGCAGTACAACTCACCACAAATAATGTCAGTGATTCTCAAGTACTCGAAGATTTACTTGCTAAAATTCCCTTGGATGAACCAATTGATTCTGTTTATACAGATGGTGCTTATGACACCAAGCACTGCCGACAAGTCATTTTAGATCGAGATGCACATGCGATCATTCCACCTAGAAAGAATGCAAAGCCTTGGAAGGATCAGCAAGCGAGGTCTATAGAGCGGAACAAATTATTAAAGACAGTCAAACGGCTAGGCAGATCGCTTTGGAAAAAGTGGTCTGGTTATCACCGTCGAAGTTTGGTTGAAACCAAGATGCATTGCATCAAATTATTAGGCGATAAATTAACAGCGCGGAGTTTTCCAAGTCAGGTGAATGAGATCCATGCACGCATGGCAGTCTTGAATAAATTCACAGAATTAGGTCGCCCTCATACCCAAGTTGTCTCTTAAATTTGAGTAGCTTAAGGGAACTCAGCCTTTCAAACCTTTATGCAACAAAGCCTTTTAAACCATGTTTGATTTCAATGTTTTGTATATATATCATTCATCTTGAATTTGTTACGTTTTCAAAATATGAAAAATCGATATTTCTTCCTCATTGATGTCAACAACTGCTACGTCAGTTGTGAGCGTGTCTTTAATCCTGCGCTTAGTAAGCGTCCAGTCATTGTACTTTCAAATAACGATGGCTGCGTTGTTGCACGTTCTCCAGAAGCAAAAGCACTAAAAATTAAGATGGGTGTACCAATTTTCGAAATAAGAGAAATAGTTGAAAAACATAAAGTCGTAGTCCTATCTAGTAACTATGCAATGTATGCTGAAATGAGTAGAAGATTTCATAATATTCTTAGGGAAATTACTTCGGAATCAGAGTGCGAGTCTTACAGTATTGATGAATCATTCATAGAAGTAACTGCCTATGTTAAAAATTATAATTTGACCCAATTTGCTCATTTCATATTACAACGTATTTTGATGTGGCTTGGTCTGCCATGTTGCATTGGTATTGGCCGAACTAAAACAGAATCCTTATACAGAATATGATTTTTTTCAAAAAAAATATTTAAATTCAAAATAATATAGATATGTTACTAACATAACTTTCCAATTTTAAGAGCTGTATTAGAGAAGATGACTTCTATTTCGAATGACCTGAAAAGTTAAATTCTATGGTTCCCGTTTGCAGTTTATTCATAAAGCGATTTTTAGCCTTGTGGACACTCGTAGAATAAGTTTAACGGTTCAATATATAATTTTAACACTTGTAAGTATTTGGTTTTTAATATTAATTATTCTAAATTATTTCTATCAGGTTATGAATGGTTTTGAGTTTTGCATCACAATATTTTAGATTTAAATTAATATCATGTTTTAACTTTAAATACTGTGGAGCCAGCTCTGGAAATTTTAAATACAATTCATCAATGAACTTACTTTGAAGCTCAAATTGCTCTAATTCATTGTCTATCAATTTTTTTTCGTTTTGAATAAGATCTTTATAATTAGATGCTAACATTTTCTTTCGGAATTGCTGTAATTTTATAGTTTCACTGTATAGAAAAATTCTACCATTATATTTTGAATATTCGACACTTAAAAAATCATTTGTTATCAAAACTCTCAAAGCACTGTACATTTTTTTTCTTAAGCTCTTTTCCTCATACAGATTCAAGTGTTCAATATTTATCCAAAACAGCTTGGCCTCCCAATTTTGTATTCGGTTTTCTAACAATATTTTTGCAAAATAATCTTCTAACGGGAGATAAAAATCAAACATGAGTATTTTCATTAAGAAAAGAAATGAGGATTATAGTCCGTGGATATGTAGTCCTCAATTGGTGATATTTCTGTTTTTTGAACAGTTAGTTTCAAATGTCAGAATTATCTATAGCGATTGGTCAATTAATACGCAAAAAAAGAACTTTAACAAGCATTACTCAAGAAGCTCTTGCTCTTCAGTGTGGTATTGATCGCAGTTATATGGGACGTATTGAGCGTGGTGAGGTCAATCTAACAGTAGAAAAACTCTATGAGATTGCGTCTGCATTAAGGACTGATGTAAGGAATTTATTACCTTAATTTATACATTCTTTCTATCGTGCCATGTCTAAGGACGAGAGTATTCTCATAACTAAAGAGAGGGTTGAACTACGCTTTCTAAATAAATTTTAATTGGGTCCTACTACTTATCTTGTAGAAGATCATCTAACTCATCTTCAATATCTTCTAATTTATGCTTTAGCTGTTTGATAGAGTTAATCAATTTTGAATTTTTTGGGGAGCTAGGGTTCTGGAGTTTGTAGAAAATTTCAAGTAACTCAGTTCGTTGAGAGCTTAAACTGTCAATTTGAGTCTCTAAAGCGATTCTAGGAGTCCATTGACTAAGTAATTCTTGTTCATAATCTATTCGTTGTTGATTTGACATTTCACGTAAGTTTTTACTCATTTAGAAGCCTTCCATCCATTACATATTCTACTATTTTAGAATATTATCGATCTAAAAAGATAAATTTCCAATTAAATAAATAATATGTTTTCAGTATTATATGCCATTAGCTAAAAATTTAAATCAGGATATCGGATATACTCTTTTTATAAAGTTCTAGGCTAGAATATCTATTATGTTGTTTTTTAACTAGAACATGTTGAACCAAAATGAGATTTTAGAAATGAAAATTAAAAGCTTAGATGATGAAAGTGATATAGCTGTAGCAGCAGCTAAGGTATTACATAAAAGCTTTATTGAGAATGCACGTACTAATACCATACTGTATGTAGAAAATGATGCTATATGGAGTAAGACTCCAAATAGCACCCCAGTCTTAATTAAACAATTGTCTGGACGTAATCCAGATCTAACCCAAAAAAATTCTCGATTCGGAACTTATAAAATTAGGAAACGAAACATTAGCAGTTCAAACGATTAATTTATAATAAACAGAGCTTTATAATTCTATAGGTTTAGAAGGAGATGAAATGGCATTGAATATTTATTAGGGTTTATTACAACTGAATTTGCTAAATATTCAATCGATGTAGATGCCGAGTTAAGGAAAAAACGATACATATTTTAGCTCATTCAGTCGGAGCCATGGTCTTGTTGCATGCTTGTCAAGATGATTAAGCTTTGCCCAGTGAAATATTATTAAACTGTAAAGAAAATCTAATCTATTTTACTGCTGATTCAACTGCTTAAGTCATGTACTCGTTTTATTTCAGTAGTTGAAATTAGCTTGTAGAATCCTGATCGGGTGCTGAAAAAAAAGGGGTCATTTGCTCGGCATGTAATGTTTGCTGGCAACAGTCACAACTCAGTGTGGGTTTTATCACATGACCACAGCTTTTGTGCATATAGTGCAGTTCCTTAAATTCCTTATTTTCATTTTGCCAGCTATTTCCCCATGTACTTATCGAGACAATAACTGGATATAGCGCTAATCCTTTTTCCGTCAATTTATATTTATAGCGTTTCGGGGCTTCGTTATATAGCACCTTTTCAAAAATGTGATTATCGACCAGGCGATTCAACCGTTCAGTTAACAAATGTCGTGTAATGCCGAGTTGCTTTTGGAAATCATCAAAACGATGGGTAGCCATAAATGCGTTACGAATGATAAGCAATGTCCATCGATCACCAAAGATTGAGAGACTTCGAGCAATTGGACAGTTCATTTCACCTAGTTCATGCCATTTCATTGCTTACTCCATTGGAATTATCTTTCTGGGAATTCAGTTGTCATTTTAGGACGATTTAGCACAGCCACACATTTCCTTTGTTGACAATATATTTTAGCGAAGTTATTTTATAAATGTAAGTTCTTTTTTGGAACTTTAATATTTTTAAAGTTTAGGTGAGATATTTCATAGCTAATTTTGCGGTGTTAGATAAATCAAGGCAAAAGATTGCTGCGTCATTTCTCAATCTGTTTCTTAAAATAATAGATCGAGGTCATTATGTTGACTCAAGCAGCGTCAAAAGCAAACTGGGAAATGATTCCCCGTAAAGTGGATTTTAAATGGGATGTCTCACCATTACAGTGGATTCCGCAAGACCCATTTGCGAGCCATAGTGTAAACCATTTTAGTTTTACGTTAGTGCGAGGTGAGTTTTTCTTTTGTCGTATGTTGAATCAAGCTTTGCCTTACATTACAGATGAAAAATTAAAACAGGATGCCAAGATTTTTATCCGTCAGGAAGCTATTCATTCACAAGCACATAAAGTGTCAATTGATGAATATTTGGTGCGTTATGGAGTAAACACCACTGAACAATATCAACGTGTGGTGAAAATCTTTGACAATTTTTTACTGGATGATCCTTTCGGTTATAAATTGCCAAAAAGATTACAACGTGGTTGGTTAAATTTGCGGGTGGGCGTGGTTGCTGCCGCTGAACATTTTACTTCTGGTCTTGGACAATATGTTTTAACCCGATCTCATTGGGAAGATCGAGGTTGTGATCCTGTGGTGAGTGATTTATTTACATGGCATAGCGCAGAAGAAGTTGAGCACCGCACCGTTGCATTTGATGTGTATCAGCATATTAGTGGCAACTATGCGCTACGTGCTTTTGTAATGGGAATCACAGCACCTTTATTTATTTATTTGATGGCAGCAGGAACAGTACAATTGGCAATGGATGATCCAGCCGTACCGAAAAAGCAAAAAAGTATATGGAGAGCTGCATTCTGGAAAGCATGGCATCGTTCTGATTTAAACAGTTATGTACCTGGCCCACTGTGGTATTTAGAAACCACATTACGTTATTTTAAACCTAGTTATCATCCTTATTATGAAGCATCGACTGAGCTTGCTCAGGCTTATCTTTCACGGTCTAAAGGGGTGATCGATAACGCTAAAGTAGCACTACAGGTGAACGCATGAATTTGCTAGAAAAAAATAAAGTTTATGTCAATTCTGGCAATATCTGTTTGGCAGCGTATCACTGGGATAAGTTAGATTCTAAAAAAGAAAGTATTGTTTTGATTCATGGTTATCCAGATTCGGCTGAAGTTTGGGAAGATGTTGCCCAACATTTAAAGTCGGATTTTAATGTGATTGCCTATGATGTGCGTGGTACTGGGCTATCGGATATTCCTGCGACCACTCAAGAATACGATTTTGAATACTTAGTACAAGATTTATCTGCGGTGATCGCCAAGTTAAGTCCAAACAAACCTATACATCTGGTTGGACATGATTGGGGAGCATTGCAGGCTTGGGAAGCCGTGTTAGGCGATCGTTTAAAAGATCAGGTCGCAAGTTACATTGCAATGGCACCAAGTGCGGATCATGTGGGCTGGTGGTTTAAACGTCAATGGGCAGAAAAGCGTTATTTGAGTGTGATTAAACGTATGGTTTCCTCAGGTTATATGCCAATGCTGCGGCTGCCTGTACTACCTGAATTCACATGGCGTTTAGGTCTTGATAAAGTTTGGCCGAAAGCAGTAGGTTTTTTAGAGAAAACCCAGGTTTCTGCAAATTCCACTCAAGTGCGAAATGCCATTAGTGGTCTGGGATTGTATCGTCAAAACTTATTGACACGTTTATATGAACCAACATCACGTAAAACCAGCATTCCAGTGTATATGCTGTTGATGAATCAAGATCCTTTCGTGCCAGTTTCCTTGAGTTTAGGTATGCAGGAATGGGCAGACCATGTTGAATATGATGAAGTTACCGCGGGGCATTGGGGGATACTCAGTCAACCTCAAGCAGTTGCAGAAAAAATCAAAGGTTTTGTCAACAAACTGTGACGCAGATTCATAAAAAGTCAATGAATCGAATCTTTCATGTCAAATAGATCTTCAAAGATCTATTTGATTAAAACTTAAATCAAATTGATCAAACAGCGAGTAAAGCAATGAAAAAACCACATGAAATGTCAGGATTGGAAATTATGCAAGCCTTTAAACAAGGCTTAGTTCCACAACCCGGTATTGCCAAAACCATGGGAATGGAAGGCGTTGGTGATGTTGAATTTGGAAGGATTGTTTTTACTGCAACGGCTGATGAACGTCATAGCAATCCATTGGGTGGGGTGCATGGTGGTTTTGCTGCAACTGTACTGGATTCAGTAACTGGCTGCGCAACACATACGGTACTTGCAGCGGGCGAGGGTTATGGAACAACTGATTTAGCCATTAAAATGTGTCGACCAATGCCATTCAATAAAAAACTAATTGCAGAAGGTAAAGTCATCAATGTCGGTAAAAATTTGGTGATTTCAGAAGGTTATCTGCGTGATGAAGATGGCAAACTATATGCGCATGCAACCGCAACCAATATGATTATTCGTCGATAATGGACTTACTTCCTCTATAAACGAAAGTAGATATGCAAGATCAATTTTATCAAAGACATTTTCCTAAAGTGCTGCAACTCATGGGTGCTGGATTTATATTTTTCTTTGGTTTGATCTTGCTAGCGATGCTCTTTGGTGTTTTAAATCATCTACTTCATAGTGATGAGGGCATTTTGCTGATGCGCTTAATCCGTTGGGGCGGAGTCGAACCTCATGCTGAACATTATGAAGCCATGATTAGTATTATTTATGTGGTATGGGGTTTGTTTTTAATCAAAGCTGCCAAACATCCCGAACACAATATTAATTTTCTTGACTTCACTTTGTTTGCAAATTTTGCTCACTTTGGCTTAATGACTGGCATGGCATTTAGGATGCCCAATGAAAAAATTCATTTAATTGGAGATTTATTATTAGGGTGGGGAATTTTAATACTATTCATCATTTTTTGGTTTCCATCGCGCCAATATTATCAAAAAATGATGTGGCATTAAGATTCTGTCCGAAGATTATCTTCTTTGCTTTGCAGCTACCACTTCATCATTGGTGCAGGTTTGAATGGATGTTTGAATAAATTTTTGGTGGCTAAAATGGTGAGGAGTTGATGAAAACCTGCATTTGGAAATTGTTGATTTAATTGCTGTAAAGTAGCCTTATCTAAATCAAATCGAAATACACCTAAAGAGAAATCAACCAAATCTGCCTGACGGAAAAATTCAACTCGTTTATCACCAGTATACGCAGAGATTTTGTGATGTTCATTGATCATTGCCATGATCAGCTGCCGATCTAAGTCTGGATATTGATTGCAATACTGCTGAGCTTCACGTTCTGATGGTGGTAAATAATCTAGCGTTTTATCCGTCCAAATGCCTAGATCATGGAATGCCAACGCAATCGCTGCCTGATCAATCTCGGCTTGCGAGACAGTCATTTTCTGTTGCGCCAACCATACATAGATATTAAGTACACGATAACAATGATTTTTATAACCAGTAAAATCCCGACCAATTTTAGGCTGATAGTGATTTAAAATTTGATCCAATATTTCATGTTGTGTGATCATGGAGATTTCCTTATAGTTCATGATATTCATCAAATGATGTGAAAATCAGACACGATTGAAAAATAGCGTCTGATCCTTTTTTGATTTCAGATAATGTTAAACTGCATCCTGAATGCGTAGCCATGGTGTTGCTTGTTCAATTTCATACGCCAATTCCAGTAAAACACGTTCTTGTCCATGATTAGCAGAGAACTGTAAACCAATTGGAAGCCCATTGTTGGACATACCCATTGGCAATGACACAGCGGGTCCACCAGTCGCATTATTCCAAGGTGTAAAGGCAATAAAATTTTCCAGACGTTGAATCAGTTGATCAAAGTCCTGATCAGGAGAAAGGTAGCCAATTTCAGGGGTGGTGTGGACAAACATAGGCGTTAATAAAAGATCGTAGTTCTTAAATGCCTGAGCGTAATCATTATAAGACTTTTTAAGACGATACATTGCCAATGGTGCTTTGTACATTTGTCGCTGAAAGTAATTTTTTAGACCGTGGCTAAACGGTTCAGCCAGACTCGCATCAAAACGTGGATTAACCACTACTCGACCGAAGTGAAGTATAGAAAATGCCAACATACTCCAGTAGAGTGGGAAATCATTTACAAAACTTTGTGGTGTTGGAATGGTCACTTCTTCGATATGATGTCCCATACTGTCGAGCAGCTTGACTGCATTGACAAGGGTTTGCCGTGTTTCTGCATCGGTCGGTGCTGTTAATGAATCGAATGCTACCCCAATTTTTAAACGGCGTTTATTGGGATGCTCTACCAAGCCAATTGGGGCAAGTTTTGGATTTTTATAACTCTGCTCCATACCTGCCCAAAAATGTGCAGTATCACGTACACTGCGGGTCATGACGCCCTCAGACACAATGTTAATCGGCAATGAGCGAGCCGCATGGGTATCAATGCTGCGCCCACGTGACGGCTTTAATCCAATCAATCCACAACATGCCGCAGGAATACGCACTGAACCGCCACCATCATTGCCATGTGCAATCGGGGTAACACCTGCGGCAACCAATGCTGCTGAACCACTGGATGAACCACCCGCTGTATAATCGATATGCCACGGATTGCGAGTCGGAATCGGGAGTTCTGTACTTGGATTTAAGCCAAACTCAGGTAGTCGGCTTTTGCCCATTACCATAAAACCTTGCTGCAAATACTGTCGGGTAAAGGCATCATCCTTTTTGACAGCCTTAGCAGTTTTTAATCCCTGTGAACCACAACGGGTAGGAAAACCTTTTAAATCAATATTATCTTTAATAAATGTAGGTATACCCGCAAATATCCCAGTTGATGGTGTATTGGCCTGTCTTATACGACTGTAATTATCAATTTCAATTGCATTAATACTTGGATCAACTTTTTGCGCACGTGCAATACTGGCTTCGATAATTTCCTTTTGGCTCAGTTTTTTGTCACGGAGCAATTGTGTCAATGCCACTGCATCATGGTTACCCAGTGCATCATCGGTAAAGGCGTGAATAATTTTATTGTTACTCATGGATAACTCCACTATAAAAATGATTGTTTAAATTAATGTTGTGATTCAATGACTTCCTGAGCGGCGCGCACTCCTGACTGTAATGCACCATCCAGATAGCCAACCCAGTGAGTTGCGGTTTCTGTGCCTGCCCAGTGAATGCGTCCACAAGGCTGACGGATACTGTCACCGAATGCAGTCATCACCCCTGGTGGCATATGACCGACATAACAGCCTTTACTCCATTCTTCTTTGATCCAGTCCTGCTCAACATAGCCAATGGGATGTGCGGCATCTTCTCCAAAATAATGGACTAAATCGGCAATCACGATTTCACGACGAGCCTGTTCATCCATGGCGCTGGCAGTCACGGCATGCGCACCATCAATAAAGCCGACCAATACACCAATATTCTTATCACTCAAGGATTGGTCAAACACCACATTAAAATAACGATCATCACTGGCAACTGAACCATTTAACCCACGCTTTCGCCAAAATGGTCGAGCATAGGCCACGTGGATCTTGATCACGGTTCCCATTGGCATCTGCTCATGCAGACTGTGACGCTTTGTAGGTAAGGCAGGGCTATAATGAATTTTACTGGCTAAAATTGGGGGAATAGCCATGATGAGATGTTTAGCAGTATAAGTCTGTGTTGCTGTCATGACTTTGACCGACTCGCTATTCTGCTCAATAGCAACCACAGGCGCGTTCAATACAATACTGTCCTGAATCGTATCCGCCATACGTTTGGCAATTTGCCATGCACCACCGACAAATTTATCTTGCTGTGCGCCTTTTTTGGTGCTTAATAAATGTTCAACCCCATGGCCCTGACGTAAGTATTCTAAAAAATATAAATAGGAAACTTGATCGGCTTCAGCACATAACACTGCACGTGAAACAATGCGTGCAAATTCTCGGGCATCCGCAGTATGTACATGTTTGAGTATCCAGCTTTCTAACGACTCGGCATCCCATTCCGCTGCACGAGTCGCTGTCCACGGTGCATCAGCAGGTAGACTTGCCATTGCCCGATTCCAACGTTGTTCAAGGATGCCAAGTTCCAATAGCGCATGTAATGGCAAACGAGGGATATTGAAGCGAAATTTTTTAAGTTTGCCTTTGACTGACATGAGACCTGCACCCTTGTCATATTGAGGATAGATCTTTACCCCGAATTCTTTGGCTTGTTGTAATAATAGTTTCTGTTCTGGACCGACCCATTGACCACCTAAATCAATGATTTGACCACAGATTTCACCAGCTTTAGAACGTCCGCCAACGCGATCACGTGCTTCTAATAGCAATACTTGTTTACCTGTCTCGCGTAGTGCTGTGGCTGCCTTTAATCCAGCAAAACCTGCTCCCACAATAATGACATCGTATTCTTGTTTAACTTTCGTCAT